>NZ_WCIN01000043.1:0-420507 GCF_009025755.1 Klebsiella sp. RCJ4 | reverse complement strand
GATTCGAACCTCCGACCGCTCGGTTCGTAGCCGAGTACTCTATCCAGCTGAGCTACGGATGCAAAATGGCGGTGAGGCGGGGATTCGAACCCCGGATGCAGCTTTTGACCGCATACTCCCTTAGCAGGGGAGCGCCTTCAGCCTCTCGGCCACCTCACCACACGCCTCTTACGAGTGCTTCGAAGAACTTGTTTCTGCTCTTCGTCGCTGCGATGGCGCACATATTACTTTCTGGTACTTATAAGTCAAACCTTTTTTCGAGACCTTTTTTTCGTTTGCACACTTCCCGCGCAATTAGCCTGTGAAAACGGCAAAAAGAGTATTTTATCAACAAGAAATTGCTGATTACGCCGCGGCTAACGCAAAAGATAACTGTCGCGGATGCGGAGAAAGAGACAAAAATGAGAGGCTATCGGAGAGGAAAATTGGCAAAAACGGCGGGTGGAAGGAGGCGCCTCACAAAATAGCGAGGCGCGAAAACCTTAGTAACTGGACTGCTGGGATTTTTCAGCCTGGATACGCTGGTAGATCTCTTCACGATGCACGGAGACTTCTTTAGGGGCATTAACGCCAATACGTACCTGGTTACCCTTCACCCCTAAAACTGTCACAGTGACCTCATCTCCAATCATGAGGGTCTCACCAACTCGACGAGTCAGAATCAGCATTCTTTGCTCCTTGAAAGATTAAAAGAGTCGGGTCTCTCGTATCCCGGCATTATCCATCATATAACGCCAAAAAGTAAGCGATGACAAACACCCTACGGTGTAAGCAGTCACGGCATCACATTCTGTTAAACCTAAGTTTAGCCGATATACACAACTTCAACCCGACTTTATCGTTATCAGTGCTTCTCGCGCAAGATGCTGTAATCCGAGAATCACAGCATCTATGCAATTATAGTTATTACAGTTTTGCGCTTACCCAGCCTTTCACACTGGCTAACGCAGCAGGGAGAGCAGACGCATCGGTACCGCCGGCTTGCGCCATATCCGGACGACCGCCCCCTTTACCGCCCACCTGCTGGGCGACCATACCAATCAGTTCCCCGGCTTTAACGCGGTCTGTCACATCCTTAGACACACCTGCAATCAGAGAAACCTTACCTTCTGCGACCGTGGCCAACACGACAATCGTTGAACCCAGCTGATTTTTCAGATCGTCAACCATAGTACGCAGCATTTTCGGCTCAACGCCGGCCAGCTCGCTGACCAGCAGCTTAACGCCGTTAATCTCTTCCGCTTTGCTGGAGAGATTTGCGCTCTCCTGCACGGCAGCCTGCTCTTTCAGCTGCTGCAGCTCTTTTTCCAGCTGACGGCTGCGTTCTAACGCGGCGCGGACTTTGTCACCGAGGCTGTGGGTATCCCCTTTCAGCAGCTGTGCAATATCGCCCAGCAGATCGCTCTGCGCGTGCAGCATCGCCATCGCGCCTTCGCCGGTCACCGCTTCGATACGGCGCACGCCAGCGGCGGTACCGGATTCAGAGGTAATGCGGAACAGGCCGATATCACCGGTGCGCGAGGCGTGCGTACCGCCGCACAGCTCGGTGGAAAAATCGCCCATGCTCAGCACGCGAACGCGATCGTCATACTTCTCGCCAAACAGCGCCATCGCGCCGGATTCACGCGCAGCGTCAATATCCATGATATTGGTTTCGATCGGCAGGTTGCGACGAATTTGCGCGTTCACCAGATCTTCTACCGCACGGATCTCCTCCGGCTTCATCGCTTCAAAATGCGAGAAGTCGAAGCGCAATGCTTTGTCGTTGACCAGAGAGCCTTTCTGCGCAACGTGCGTACCGAGAACCTGGCGCAGCGCCGCGTGCATCAGGTGCGTCGCGGAGTGGTTCAGGCGGATACGCTGGCGGCGAGCCTGATCGACATCGGCCTGCACGGCGTCGCCGACTTTGAGCGAACCGCTGGTCAGTTTACCAATATGGCCAATTGCCTGACCGTACTTCTGCGCGTCGCTGACCTGGAAGGAGAAACCGGAGCCC
Source organism: Klebsiella sp. RCJ4 (assembly GCF_009025755.1). NCBI lineage: Bacteria > Pseudomonadati > Pseudomonadota > Gammaproteobacteria > Enterobacterales > Enterobacteriaceae > Klebsiella > Klebsiella sp. RCJ4. The sequence continues at coordinate 418,511 of NZ_WCIN01000043.1, read as the reverse complement.
TTCAGTTCGCCTTTGTCACCCACCTGGCCGCCGGATTCGGCGTAGAACGGCGTCTGGTCGAGGATAACAACCGCTTCCTGACCGGCGTTCACCGCGTCAACCGCTTTACCATCGATAAACAGCGCAGTGACTTTGCCATTCAGTTCCAGGCTGTCATAGCCTTTAAACTCAGAGGCGCCGTCGACGCGGATCATCGCATTGTAGTCCGCGCCAAAGCCGCTGGATTCGCGCGCGCGACGGCGCTGCTCTTCCATCGCGGCTTCAAAACCGGCTTCGTCAACCTTGATGTTGCGTTCGCGGCAAACGTCCGCGGTCAGGTCAACCGGGAAGCCGTAGGTGTCGTACAGGCGGAAAGCGGTTTCGCCGTCCAGCGTGTCGCCCTGCAGTTTAGCCAGCTCTTCATCCAGCAGCGCCAGTCCGCGCTCCAGCGTACGGGCAAACTGCTCTTCTTCGGTCTTCAGCACCTGCTCAACCTGAGCCTGCTGCTGTTTCAGCTCTTCGCCGGCGGAACCCATCACGTCAATCAGCGGGGCAACCAGTTTCCAGAAGAAGGTCTCCTTCGCGCCCAGCATGTTGCCATGGCGAATTGCGCGACGAATGATGCGGCGCAGCACGTAGCCGCGGTTTTCATTCGACGGGATAACGCCATCGGCAATCAGGAATGCGCAGGAGCGAATGTGGTCAGCGATAACGCGCAGCGACTTGTTCGAGAGATCGGTCGCGCCGGTAACCTTCGCCACGCTCTTAATCAGATCGCGGAACAGGTCGATATCGTAGTTGGAGTTGACGTGCTGCAGCACGGCGGCAATACGCTCGAGGCCCATACCGGTATCTACGGACGGCTTCGGCAGCGGTTCCATGGTTCCGTCAGCCTGACGGTTGAACTGCATGAAGACGATATTCCAGATCTCAATATAGCGATCGCCGTCTTCTTCCGGCGTTCCCGGAGGGCCGCCCCAGATATGGTCGCCATGGTCGAAGAAGATTTCGGTGCATGGACCGCACGGCCCGGTGTCACCCATCTGCCAGAAGTTATCAGAAGCAAACGGCGCGCCTTTGTTGTCGCCGATGCGGATAATACGCTCGCGCGGTACGCCAACTTCATTTGCCCAGATATCGAACGCTTCATCGTCGGTTTCGTAGACGGTCACCCACAGTTTTTCTTTCGGCAGGGCGAACCAGTTTTCACCGGTCAGCAGTTCCCATGCGTATTTGATGGCATCCTGCTTGAAGTAATCGCCAAAGCTGAAGTTACCCAGCATTTCAAAGAAGGTGTGGTGACGCGCGGTGTAGCCGACGTTTTCCAGATCGTTGTGCTTACCACCCGCACGAACGCAACGCTGCGCGGTGGTCGCGCGCGAATAATTACGTTTGTCGAGACCAAGGAAAACATCCTTGAACTGGTTCATCCCGGCGTTGGTAAACAGCAGGGTCGGGTCGTTATGCGGCACCAGGGAGCTGCTCGCAACTACCTGATGTCCTTTACTATGGAAAAAGTCGAGAAACGCCTGACGGATCTCAGCGGTGCTCTTGCTCATAATTATCCTGAAATCAAGCTAACGAAATGTCGCTGGCAGCCACTACCCAGTATCGACCGGCAGGCTACTCACGAAAATAAAGTGGGAATAAGATAAGTTTTCTTCACGGGGAAGTAAAATCCCGGATGGGTCAATCTGCAAAATTTCGCCAGATTTCCTGAATATCCTCCATCAGATAGCCGCGGTAGAGCAAAAAGCGCTGAATTTTGACTTTTTCTGCAAATACGCTGGGCAGGGGGTCGCCATATTTTCGCTGCGCCTGCTCTTTGGCAAGCCGCGCCCAGTCGATTTCGCACTCGCGCATGGCTGCCTCTGTCGTCTCGCGGGAGATCCCCTTCTGCTTTAGCTCCTGGCGGACGCGCGCCGGGCCGTACCCCTTGCGGCTGCGGCTGGCAATGAACTGACGGACAAAGCGTTCGTCGTCCAGATAGCGGTTCTCAATGCACCATTCAACGACTTTATCGACCTCTTCCGGCGTCACATCTAACGCTTCAGGGCCGTTTTTGCTCATGACCGGTGCAGCCAGTTTTCGCCTTAGCTCCTGTTCGCTGTGGTCGCGCATTGCCAGAATGCGAATCGCGCGATCCAGCAGCCTGGCGTAGTCAGAGCGGCGGGATGAAGTTTCAGTCACGGTCAGCCTCGCTAATCAAAAAAAGCAAAAGGGCCGCATAAGCGGCCCCTTGTTAGTCTGTTCAGACGATATCAGAAATCTTGTTCGGTTTCCGCTTCGCTGTTGCCATCAACCGCGAAGTCCGGCGTGGAGTCCTGATTGCTCAGCAGCAGCTCACGAACTTTCTTCTCGATCTCTTTTGCCGCAGCCGGGTTCTCTTTCAGCCAGGAGATGGCGTTCGCTTTACCCTGACCGATTTTATCACCGTTATAGCTGTACCATGCGCCGGCTTTCTCAATCAGCTTCTCTTTCACGCCGAGATCGACCAGCTCACCGAAGAAGTTAATCCCTTCGCCGTAGAGGATCTGGAATTCAGCCTGTTTAAACGGCGCGGCGATTTTGTTTTTCACCACTTTAACGCGGGTTTCGCTGCCGACAACGTTGTCGCCCTCTTTCACCGCACCGATACGACGGATATCCAGACGCACGGAGGCGTAGAACTTCAGCGCGTTACCGCCGGTGGTGGTTTCCGGGTTACCGAACATCACGCCAATTTTCATACGAATCTGGTTGATGAAGATGAGCAGGGTGTTGGACTGCTTCAGGTTGCCCGCCAGTTTACGCATCGCCTGGCTCATCATACGCGCCGCGAGGCCCATATGAGAGTCGCCGATTTCGCCTTCGATTTCCGCTTTCGGCGTCAGCGCCGCAACGGAGTCAACGACGATAACGTCTACCGCACCGGAACGCGCCAGCGCGTCACAGATTTCCAGAGCCTGTTCGCCGGTATCCGGCTGGGAGCACAGCAGGTTGTCGATATCGACGCCCAGCTTGCGTGCGTAAACCGGGTCCAGCGCGTGTTCCGCATCGATAAACGCACAGGTTTTGCCTTCGCGCTGCGCGGCGGCGATAACCTGCAGCGTCAGCGTGGTTTTGCCGGAAGATTCAGGCCCGTAGATCTCGACGATACGGCCCATCGGCAGGCCGCCTGCGCCCAGGGCGATATCAAGGGAAAGCGAGCCGGTGGAGATAGTTTCCACATCCATGGAACGGTCTTCACCCAGGCGCATGATGGAGCCTTTACCGAATTGTTTTTCGATCTGGCCCAGTGCTGCCGCCAACGCTTTCTGTTTGTTTTCGTCGATAGCCATTATTACTCCTCTCATGCCGGGTGTAACCGGGTAGTGAATTCTGTTCTGTTGAAGCAATTATACTGTATAGTCATACAGTATCAAGTATTTTGTAGAAATTGTTGCCAGAGGAGATTTAGCGCGTAGGCCGTGGCCTGGCGGCGTACCGACTCGCGGTCTCCGGCAAAGCATTCGCGCCGGGTTACGCCCTGTCCGCTGGCGCTGGCCACGCCAAACCAGACGGTTCCCACCGGCTTTTCCGCGCTGCCACCGTCCGGCCCGGCGATGCCGCTGACCGAAATGGCATAGTCCGCGCGAGCCGCACGCAGCGCGCCGATGGCCATCTCCACCACCACCGGTTCACTCACCGCGCCATGGCTAAGCAGCGTCGCTTCGCTGACGCCAATCATCTGCGATTTCGCTTCATTGCTGTAAGTGACGAAACCGCGCTCAAACCATGCCGAACTGCCGGCGATATCGGTAAGGGTTTTGGCGACCCAGCCGCCGGTGCAGGACTCCGCCGTGGTCACCGTCGCACCGCGCGCTTTCAGCGCCATCCCCACCTGCTCGCTCAGCTGCATTAATTCCGAATCTGTCATTCGTCGCCCCACTTAAGCTGTACAAAGAGGCCATCAAAGATAGCACTTTCAACGGAGATATGGGGACGAGGTAACGAATTTACGAGTCGGCTGGCGAAAAACATCGGCTATGGCCAACGCCGCATTTTCGGATAGCCGCCCGGGGGCGCCGGTGTCACAATTCACCGCACATATAAGGAAGAGTTAAATGAGAGGTTACCAGGAATGGCCAAAGCAACGCTTACCTCAGAGCAGAACGTGAAAAAAATTCGCCAGGTGCGCCTGTACCTGTTTGTATGCGGCACAGTTTCACTGCTAACCGCGCTACTGCATATTTTCACCCGCTCATTCAACCCGCTGTTCGAAGGCGTACAGATCCTGCTGGGCGTGGGCTGTATTGCCAGTGGATTCACATTGAACAAAAAAATCAAGCAGATACTCGCAGAACCATAGCGGCGGATAACCGGCCCATTGCGGGCCGGTTTTTATTTATTTCATACTCGCCGCGATCAGCTCCACGTTGTGACGCAGCATTTTCACGTAGCTGTCCGCCACGCCGCCCGGTTGAGAGAGCGCTTCAGGGTAGAGCTCTCCTCCCGGCTGCGCGCCCGTCGCGCTGGCAATCTGTTTAACCAGTCTTGGATCAAGCTGATTTTCCATAAACCAGGTATGCACCTCGTCGGCTTTAATTTGTCGAATTAATGCCGCCACCTGCGCCGCGCTGGCCTCACTTTCCGAAGATAGCCCCTGCGGCGCGAGGAAAGTCACGCCATAGGCGCGGCCAAAATAGCCGAAAGCATCATGGCTGGTCAGAACCTTACGCTTTGCCTGTGGAATGGCGGTGAACTGGCTTTTAGCCCAGCGATCGATCTCGTTAAGCTGGCTGATATAGCGCTTGCCGGAGGCCTCCAGCGCCAACTTATCTTCCGGGTCGGCTTTCACCAGGCCGTTGAGGATATTCTGCGCGTACAGCGCACCGTTCGCGGCGCTGTTCCACGCATGCGGATCGGTTACCGTTGCGCCATCTTCTTCAAGCGTGTGGGTTTTGACTCCGCGGGAAGCCACCACCAGCTCGCCTTTGAACCCGGATGCTTTAATCAGCCGGTCCAGCCAGCCCTCCAGCCCCAGGCCGTTGACCACCACCACATCGGCGTTGTTCAGCAGCGCGCTGTCTTTCGGCGAGGGCTCGAAGGTATGCGGATCGCCGTCCGGCCCCACTAGCGTATCCACATGCACATGTTCGCCGCCAATCTGCTGCACCATATCGCCCAACACGGAAAAACTGCTCACCACGTTTAGCGTTTTCGCCATCACCCCGTGCGATGCCAGACCCAGCGCCAGCGCCAGCCATATCCCGGTACGTTTCATCATTGTCCTTACCCCATTAATTTACGCCAGCCGACAACCAGCCGGCTGCGCGAGCCAAAAAACACCGATACAAAAAAGAGGCCGCTGGCGGTCAGCACAATGGCGGGTCCGGCAGGCAAATTCGCCGCCCACGACAGGCTCAGCCCCATCCACGCGCAAAAACCGCCCATCAGCGCCGCCAGCAGCAGAATGCCCGGCAGCGTCCGCGCCCAGCAGCGCGCCGCGACCGCGGGCAGCATCATGACCCCCACCGCCATCAGCGTGCCGAGCACCTGAAACCCGGCCACCAGATTGAGCACCAGCAGGGCGAGGAACAGGCCGTGCAGCAGCGCAGGCACTCTTCGCGCGTTCACCTGAAGCCAGACGCTGTCGAAGGCTTCGCTGACCAGGCCGCGATAAAACAGGGCGATGCAAATCAGCGTCAGGCTGGCAACGCCGGTCACAAACAGCGCCGAATCGCGGTCTACCGCCAGAATCGAGCCGAACAGCAGATGCAGCAGGTCGACGTTAGAGCCGCGCAGCGAGACCAGCGTGACGCCCAGCGCCAGGGAGCCGAGATAAAATCCGGCAAAGCTGGCATCCTCTTTTAAAAGCGTGCGTCGGCTGACCCACCCCGCCACCAGCGCCACCGCAATGCCGGCAATAAAACCCCCGACGGTCATCGCCAGCAGCGACATCCCGTTAAGCAGGTAACCCACCGCCACGCCGGGCAAAATCGCATGCGAGAGCGCATCGCCCATCAGGCTCATGCGGCGTAAAAGTAAGAAGACGCCGAGCATGGTCGTGCTCAGGGAGAGCGCCAGGCACACCACCAGCGCGCGGCGCATAAAGCCAAACTCGATAAAGGGCTGAATGAAGGTGTGCCAGATCATGCCAGCCTCGCGGAGTGAAAGGCGGGCAGCACATCAGGCGTACTGCCCCAGCGGGCGCGCTGCGGCGTCAGCAGCATCGTTTCCGGGAAATAGTCGGCGACCCGCTGGTTATCGTGCAGCACCGCCAGAATCGTCTGCCCCTGCTGATGCATTTCCAGGATCAGCGCCATCAGCTCACGGCAGGTGGCTTCGTCGATGCCGGTAAACGGTTCGTCGAGCATCACCAGCGGCGCGCGCTGCACCATCACCCTCGCGAAGAGCATGCGCTGAAACTGGCCGCCGGAGAGCGCCTCAATCGGCGTTTTCGCCATCGCTAGCAGCCCCACCCGCGCTATGGCCGCGACGATACGCTGGCGCACCTCCCCCCCGAGCCCGCGCAGCAACGATACCTGCGGCCAGGCCCCCTGGCTGACGACATCCTGCACCGTGAGCGGAAACTGCGACTCCAGCGCATGCCGCTGCGCCAGCCAGCCGATAACCGGCCGTCCGTCGCGCCAGTTCAGGCGGCCGCTGACCGGCGGGATAAATCCGGCCAGCGTCTTTAACAGCGTCGATTTCCCGCAGCCGTTCAGGCCGACGATAGCCGTCATACTCCCCGTTGCAATCGTGCCGCTAAGGGACGGCGCGATCGCCAGCCCTTCATAGCCAGCCACCAGATGATCGAGCTCTATCATGGCAGCGATACCGCCCACCAGGTTGCCAGCCACAGGGCGGCCAGCAGCACGCCGGCTATCGCCAGCCGGGCGATGCCTGAAGTCATCAATAAGGAAGTCAATGTTTACGCCTCAACAAAACGTTATAACATAACAATATTAAAAGAAGCGCGGAATGTAAATTGGCGTCAACAAAAGGAAATGCTGCAAAATGTTACAGACTCCTCTCCGGACGGAGAGGAGCACAGAAGATGGGGTTACTGCATCCGGGCCTGAGAAACCGCCAGACCGAGCTGCCAGACGGCCATCGCGTAATGGGTGCTGTGGTTATAGCGGGTAATGGTGTAGAAGTTCGGCAGACCGTACCAGTACTGGTAGCCTGTGCCGATATCCAGACGCAGCAGGCTCGCCTGCTGGTGGTTACCCAGCGGCTGAGTCGGGGTAAGTCCCGCCGCCGCCAGCTGCGAGACGCTGTATTTGGTTTTGAACCCATTGTTCAGCCCAGGCGCCTGGCCCAGCGCCTGTACCGCGACCAGATCGCCGCTCACCCAGCCGTGCTGCTTGAAGTAGTTCGCTACGCTGCCGATCGCATCGACCGGATCCCACAGGTTGATATGCCCGTCGCCGTTAAAGTCCACCGCGTACTGCCTGTAAGAAGAGGGCATAAACTGACCGTAGCCCATCGCGCCGGCGAAGGAGCCTTTCAGATCGAGCGGGTCATCCTGTTCGCTGCGCGCCATCAGCAGGAACGTTTCCAGCTCGCTGGAGAAGTATTCTGCGCGGCGCGGATAGTTAAACGACAGCGTCGCCAGCGCATCGAGGATGCGGGTTTTCCCCATCACCCGGCCCCAGCGGGTCTCGACGCCAATAATCCCGACGATAATTTCCGGCGGCACGCCGTAAACCTGGTACGCGCGGTTGAGCGCATCCTGATACTGGTTCCAGAATGCCACGCCGTTCTGCACGTTATCCGGGGTAATAAACTGTTTTTTGTAGCGCAGCCAGGCGCCGTTTGGCCCTGACGGCGGCAGCCCGGTGGGCGCCTGACGGTCCATCAGACGCAGCACATAGTCCAGGCGTTTGGCCTGCGAGAGAATTTGATGCAGCTGCTGTCGGTCGAAGCCGTGCTTGCTCACCATTTTATCAATGAACTGTTCCGCCGCCGGGTTATTGGCGAAATCGCCGCTCATCTCCATCACGTTATGCTGCGGCTCGAGTAAAAAACCGCCCGTGCCGCCCGCCATTTCCTTTTCCGCAGGAGTTTGAGGTTTGCTGCTGCAGGCAGCGAGGAGAACGCACAGGGGGAGTAAAGCCAGGGAACGACGCTTCAACATGGGACATCCATTTAACAAATCGGCAAGGGGTAATTATGGTAAAGCATGCGCCCGCTCACAAGGAAGCGGCGGCAATGTAAATTCTTTTTTATCGCCCTTTTTCCTCTCGCCCCGCCGGATCCTTCGTTTACTCCAGCCACAATATTTCAAAATAAAATATTTATCTTTCATTTTGCGATCAATATAACAATTTAAAACCTTTTAAAATGATTAAAATTATCTGCCAGTTAGCAAGAAAAATAACACGCTGAAGGAGAGAACAATGATTGAAGTCGTTACCCACGGCGCCGAATGGTTTATCGGCCTGTTTCAGAAGGGAGGCGAGGTGTTCACCGGTATGGTCACCGGGATCCTGCCTTTGCTGATCAGTCTGCTGGTGATCATGAACGCGCTGATCAACTTTATTGGTCAGCAGCGGATCGAAAAGCTGGCGCAGCGCTGCGCCGGTAATCCGATCTCCCGCTACCTGCTGCTGCCCTGCATCGGCACCTTCGTTTTCTGTAACCCGATGACCCTGAGCCTTGGGCGCTTTATGCCCGAGAAATACAAACCGAGCTACTACGCGGCGGCCTCCTACAGCTGCCACTCAATGAACGGCCTGTTTCCGCACATCAACCCCGGCGAACTGTTCGTCTATCTGGGGATCGCCAACGGGCTAACCACCCTCGGTCTGCCGTTAGGGCCGCTGGCGGTGAGCTATCTGCTGGTGGGCCTGGTGACGAACTTCTTCCGCGGCTGGGTGACCGACCTGACCACGTCGATTTTTGAGAAAAAAATGGCCATCCAGCTTGAGCAGAAAGTGCATCTGTCAGGAGCGACATCATGACCCGTATTCGCATTGAAAAAGGCGCCGGCGGCTGGGGCGGCCCGCTCGAACTGGACGCCGTTGCCGGTAAAAAGATTGTCTATATCACCGCGGGCACCCGCCCGGCGATCGTCGATAAAATTGCCCGCCTCACCGGCTGGCAGGCGGTCGATGGCTTCAAAGAGGGCGAACCGCCGGAAGCGGAAATCGGCGTGGCGATTATCGACTGCGGCGGCACCCTGCGCTGCGGTATCTACCCGAAGCGCCGCATCCCGACCATTAATATCCACGCGACCGGCAAATCGGGTCCGCTGGCGCAGTACATCGTCGAAGACATTTACGTTTCCGGCGTCAAAGAAGAGAACATTTTCGCGCTGGAAGAGGGTCCCTCCCCGGCCCCGCAGGCCGCGCCTGCCCAGCCGGCGGCCCGCGACTATGACACCAGCAAGAAAATAACCGAGCAGAGCGACGGCCTGCTGGCCAAAGTTGGTATGGGGATGGGCTCGGTCGTGGCGGTGCTGTTCCAGGCCGGGCGCGACACCATCGATACGGTGCTGAAAACCATTCTGCCGTTTATGGCCTTCGTCGCGGCGCTGATCGGCATCATCATGGCCTCCGGCATCGGCGACTGGATTGCCCACGGCCTGGCGCCGCTCGCCAGCCATCCGCTGGGCCTCGTCACCCTGGCGCTGATCTGCTCTTTCCCGCTGCTGTCGCCGTTTCTCGGCCCCGGCGCGGTCATCGCCCAGGTTATCGGCGTGCTGATTGGCGTGCAGATTGGCCTTGGCAATATTCCGCCGCATCTCGCCCTGCCCGCGCTGTTCGCCATTAACGCCCAGGCCGCCTGCGACTTTATCCCGGTTGGCCTGTCGCTGGCGGAAGCGCGCCAGGACACCGTGCGCGTCGGCGTACCGTCGGTACTGGTGAGCCGCTTCCTGACCGGCGCGCCAACGGTGCTGATCGCCTGGTTCGTTTCCGGATTTATTTACCAATAAGAGGTGCCTGAAGATGACCGTGATTTACCAGACCACCATTACGCATATCGGCGCCAGCGCGGCGATGGCGCTGGACGAGCAGATGCTGATCACCTTCCGCGAAGGCGCCCCGGCCGATATCGAAGAGTACTGCTTTATTCACAACCACGGCGAGCTCTCCGGCGCGCTGGTGCCGGGCGCTGAGCTGCAGCTCGGCGAGCTGCGCTACCCGGTCACCGCCGTCGGCGACGTCGCCGAGCAGAACCTGCGCGAGCTGGGCCATATCACGCTGCGCTTTGACGGCCACCGCGAAGCGGAATTCCCCGGAACCGTACACGTGGCGGGGCCGGTGCCGGAAGGCATCGCCGCCGGCTGCGTACTGAAATTTGTTGCTTAAGTTGTAAGGAGAAAATTATGAATCAGGTTGCTGTTGTCATCGGTGGGGGACAAACCTTAGGGGAGTTTCTGTGTCGCGGGCTTGCCGCAGAAGGCTATCGCGTGGCGGTGGTCGATATTCAGAGCGATAAAGCGACCCGCGTCGCGCAGGCCATCAATGCAGAACATGGCGAAGGCACGGCGTGGGGCTTCGGCGCGGACGCCACCAGCGAAGCCAGCGTGGTCGCCCTCGCCCGCGGGGTAGACGAAATATTTTCCCGCGTCGACCTGCTGGTCTATAGCGCCGGGATCGCTAAAGCGGCGTTTATCAGCGACTTCGCGCTGGGAGATTTCGACCGTTCGCTGCAGGTGAATCTGGTGGGCTACTTCCTCTGCGCCCGCGAGTTTTCCCGCCTGATGATCCGCGACGGCATTAAAGGACGCATCATTCAGATCAACTCTAAATCCGGCAAAGTGGGCAGCAAGCATAACTCCGGCTATAGCGCGGCGAAGTTTGGCGGCGTGGGGCTGACGCAGTCGCTGGCGCTGGACCTCGCGGAGTACGGGATTACCGTGCACTCCCTGATGCTCGGCAACCTGCTGAAGTCGCCGATGTTCCAGTCTCTGCTGCCGCAGTACGCCACCAAGCTGGGGATCCCGGAGGAGCAGGTCGAGCAGTATTACATCGACAAAGTCCCGCTGAAGCGCGGCTGCGATTACCAGGACGTACTTAACGTGCTGATGTTTTACGCCAGTCCGCAGGCTTCATACTGCACCGGGCAGTCCATCAACGTCACCGGCGGGCAGGTGATGTTTTAAACCAGAGGTCCCGGATTGCGCTGCGCTTATCCGGGCTACAAAACCGGCACCCCGCGCCGATCCGTAGCCCGGGTAAGGCGCAACGCGCCGCCTCCGGGGAAATATCGCACACGCCTTAAGGAGACTTTTATGGTTACCGCACTTATCACTATCGCCGCCATCGCCTGGATAACCCAGCTCGCCTTTGGCGGCTGGCAGATCAGGCAGTTCAATCGCGCATTCGATCGGCTGTGCCAGCAGGGACGCGTCGGCGTCGGCCGCTCCTCGGGGCGGTTCAAGCCGCGCGCCGTCGTCGCCATCGCCATCGCCGTCGACGAAAACGACCGCATTCGCGATACGCTGTTAATGAAAGGCCTCACCGTCTTCGCCAGGCCGCAAAAAATTCCCGCCCTCACCGGTAAGCATCTTAAGGAATTGCAGCCTGATGTGATCTTTCCCAATGATCCGCTCTGTCAGAATGCACTATCATTAGCGCTTAATCCGAAACATGGATAATTTCGTTGTGAACGTTAATATCTTGCGAAATTATCATTTCGAAACTTTAAACGCAGGATACAACGCCTATGAAACCACGTCAGCGCCAGGCAGCCATTCTCGAGCACCTGCAATCGCAGGGCAAATGCTCGGTCGAAGAGCTGGCGCAACACTTCGACACCACCGGCACCACCATCCGTAAGGATCTGGTGATCCTTGAGAATGCCGGTACCGTTATCCGCACTTACGGCGGCGTGGTGTTAAATAAAGACGAGGCCGATCCGCCCATCGACCACAAAACGCTGATCAACACCCATAAAAAAGAGCGGATTGCCGAAGCCGCGGTCAGCTTCATTCACGATGGCGACTCGATCATTCTTGACGCCGGCAGTACGGTGCTGCAAATGGTGCCGATGCTCAGCCGCTTCAATAACATTACCGTGATGACCAACAGCCTGCATATCGTCAACGCCCTCTCCGAACTGGATAACGAACAAACCATTCTGATGCCGGGCGGCACGTTCCGCAAAAAATCGGCCTCCTTTCACGGCCAGCTGGCGGAAAACGCCTTCGAACACTTCAGCTTCGATCGACTGTTTATGGGCACCGACGGCATTGATTTAATCGCCGGCGTCACCACCTTTAATGAGGTTTATACGGTCAGCAAAGCGATGTGCAATGCCGCCCGCGAAGTTATCCTGATGGCCGACTCGTCGAAGTTTGGCCGCAAAAGTCCCAATATCGTCTGCGGCCTGGAGAGCGTAGACAAACTGATTACCGATGCCGATATCAGCCCGGAATTTAAGCGGGCGCTGGAAGACAAAGGCATCGAAGTCATTATTACTGGAGAACATCATGAGTAACTTTCTGTTAGAAGCCGGACGCCAGACCCTGATGCTGGAGCTTCAGGAGGCGAGCCGCCTGCCTGAACGCCTGGGCGACGACTTCATCCGCGCGGCGGAAACCATTATCCACTGCGAGGGCAAACTGGTCGTCTCCGGTATCGGTAAATCGGGTCATATTGGTAAAAAGCTGGCCGCCACCTTCGCCAGCACCGGCACCCCGGCATTTTTTGTTCACCCGGCGGAAGCGCTGCACGGCGACCTCGGCATGCTCGACAGCCGCGACGTGATGCTGTTTATCTCTTACTCCGGCAGCGCTAAAGAGCTGGATCTTATCGTTCCGCGCCTGGAGGAAAAATCTATTCCGCTGCTGGCGATGACCGGTAAATCCACTTCACCGCTGGCGCTGGCGGCCAAAGCGGTGCTTGATATTGCCGTAGAGCGTGAAGCCTGTCCGATGCACCTCGCGCCCACCTCCAGCACCGTCAATACCCTGATGCTCGGCGACGCGCTGGCCATGGCGGTCATGCAGGCCCGCGGCTTTAACGAAGAAGATTTCGCCCGTTCGCACCCGGCCGGCGCGCTGGGCGCGCGGCTGCTGAACAAAGTTCACTATCTGATGCGCCGCGACGGCGACGTGCCGCGCGTCGCCAACGACACCAGCGTCATGGACGCGATGCTCGAACTCAGCCGCACCGGCCTGGGGCTGGTGGCGGTCTGCGATGAGCGCAATCACGTGCAGGGCGTCTTTACCGACGGCGACCTGCGCCGCTGGCTGGTGGGCGGCGGCAGCTTACAGGATATCGTCAGCCAGGCGATGACCCGCAACGGCGTCACTCTGCAAGCGGAAAGCCGCGCGATAGAAGCCAAAGAGCGCCTGATGAAGCATAAAATCAGCGCCGCTCCGGTGGTGGATGAAAGCGGCCAGCTGGTCGGCGCGATTAACCTGCAGAACTTTTATCAGGCCGGGAGCCTTTAAGCCCCAGACGCTTCGCCAGCCGGTGCAGGTTGGCGACGTCGAGCCCCAGCGCGCGGGCGGCGGCGGCCCAGCTGCGGCCATTAGCCGCCAGCGCGCTGGCGATCGCTTCGCGCTGGAACGCCTCCGTCGCCTCGCGCAGGCTCACCGCTTCCGCCGCCGGCTGCGGGCTGACGGTCGGCAAGGCCGGCGCTTCCCCGGCCAGCTGAAAATGCTGCGGCTCCAGCACGATATCATTACCCGCCTGCGTCGCCCGCGCCAGCACCACCGCCCGATGAATCGCGTGCTCCAGCTCACGTACGTTGCCCGGCCATGACCAGGCGAGCAGCCTGGCCCGCGTCGCTTCGCTTAAAATCACCTGCGCCAGCCCCATGCGCAAACGGCACTGTTCGCAAAAATAGCCGGCCAGCAGCACCACATCACTTTCCCGCTCGCGCAGCGCCGGAACCGACAGCGGAAACACGCTCAGGCGATGATACAGGTCGGCGCGAAAGCGCCCCTCCACCACCTCCTGACGCAGGTCGCGGTTGGTGGCCGCCAGCACCCGCACATCAACCCGCAGGCTGCGATCGTCGCCGACGCGCTGAATATCGCCATACTGCAGCACCCGCAGCAGCTTGGCCTGGAGCGCCAGCGAAAGCTCGCCAATTTCATCGAGGAACAGCGTCCCGTTGTCCGCCATTTCAAATTTACCGCTGCGGTTGCTGATCGCCCCGGTAAACGCCCCTTTGACGTGGCCAAACAGCTCGCTCTCCGCCACGCTCTCCGGCAGGGCCGCGCAGTTGAGATAGACCAGCGGATTGGCCGCCCGCGGCGACCCCTGATGCACCGCTTTCGCCACCAGCTCTTTGCCGGTGCCGGTCTCGCCGCTAATCAGCACGTTTAAGTCAGAAGCCGCGACGATATCGATCTCTTTTTTCAGCTGCAGCATCGGCGCCGACAGGCCAATCATCTCCTGACGTTCGGCTGCCGGATACACGATAGCCTGCTCCGGCAGCACGTTTTGATTCTCCAGCCGGGCGATCAGCAGCGCGTTATTGAGCGCCCCGGCCACCAGGGCGGCAATCAGGCGCAGCTCCTCGTCGCTGAAGCTGTCAAAACGGTCCGCATCCATGCCGTCGAGGGTGAGCGCGCCGATCAGGGTTTGCCCGGCAAACAGCGGCAGGCCGACGCAGGCGTGCACCTTCAGGCTCTCCTGCCCGGGGATCAGGCCATCGTAAGGGTCCGGCAGATCGCTATCCGCCGGGAAGCGCACCACGTCCCCCGCCCGGGCAATCGCCTCCAGCCGCGGGTGGCCTTCAAGGGCAAAGCGTCGGCCAAGCACGTCCTGGGCCAGGCCATCAATCGCCAGCGGCACAAACTGGTGCGCCTCGTAGCGCAGCAGCGCCGAAGCATCGCAGCCGAGTATCTGCCGCAGGGTGGTAATCAAACGCGAAAAACGGTCGGCATGGCCGAGATCGCTTTGTAAATCAATGGCGATTTTCGCCAGGGCCTCGACGGAGAAACTCATTGTCGCCTCATAGTCATTTTGACACCAAACGTAGTCATATCGACTATTTTAACCATTGTCATTTTGACATCAACAGATTTAATAAAAAACATAAAACACTTAAAATTCAATTAATTAAAAAGTTGGCACGCAACTTGATATAAGCAAAACATCTTATTTGAACACTGCTGAATTAATTGAGGTTGCTATGTCTATTCTGGTTAAAAATAACATTCATTGGGTTGGCCAACGCGACTGGGAAGTGCGTGATTTCCACGGGACTGAATACAAAACGCTGCGCGGCAGCAGCTACAACAGCTATCTCATCCGGGAAGAAAAAAATGTGCTGATCGATACCGTCGATCATAAATTCAGCCGTGAATTCGTGCAGAACCTGCGCGGTGAAATCGACCTCGCCGATATTGATTACATCATTATCAACCATGCTGAGGAGGACCATGCCGGCGCGCTGACCGAGCTGATGACCCAGATCCCGGACACGCCGATTTACTGTACCGCCAACGCCATCGACTCCATCACCGGACACCATCATCACCCGGAGTGGAATTTTAAGGTGGTGAAAACAGGCGACAGCCTGGATATCGGCAACGGCAAACAGCTGATTTTCGTGGAAACCCCGATGCTGCACTGGCCGGATAGCATGATGACCTATATGACCGGCGACGCGGTGCTGTTCAGCAACGACGCCTTCGGCCAGCACTACTGCGATGAACATCTGTTTAATGATGAAGTTGACCAGGTTGAGCTTTATGAGCAGTGCCAGCGCTACTATGCCAATATTCTGACCCCGTTCAGCCGCCTGGTGACGCCGAAAATTACCGAAATCCTCGGCTTTAACCTGCCGGTGGATATGATTGCCACCTCCCACGGCGTGGTCTGGCGCGATAACCCGACGCAGATCGTCGAAAAATATCTCGAGTGGGCGGCGGATTATCAGGAAGACCGCATCACGATTTTCTACGACACCATGTCCAACAACACCCGCATGATGGCCGACGCGATAGCCCAGGGCATTACCGACGTGGATCCGCGGGTGGCGGTGAAAATTTTCAACGTCGCCCGCAGCGATAAAAACGACATTCTGACCAACGTGTTCCGCTCGAAGGGCGTGCTGGTCGGCACCTCAACCATGAATAACGTGATGATGCCGAAAATCGCCGGGCTGGTGGAGGAGATGACCGGCCTGCGTTTCCGTAACAAGCGCGCCAGCGCCTTCGGCTCCCACGGCTGGAGCGGCGGCGCGGTTGACCGCCTGTCCACGCGTTTACAGGATGCGGGCTTTGAAATGTCCCTGAGCCTGAAGGCCAAATGGCGCCCGGATCTCGACGCGCTGGAAGTGTGCCGCGAGCACGGCCGCGAAATCGCCCGCCAGTGGGCCCTCTCCCCGCTGCCGGCGAGCCAGGCCAAACACGCCGCGCCTGAGGCAACGCCCTGCGCAGCGCCAGCGGCAGCCGATCTCGGCCCGAAAATGCAGTGCAGCGTTTGCCAGTGGATTTACGACCCCGAACAGGGCGAACCGAACCAGGACGTCCAGCCGGGTACGCCGTGGAGCGAAGTCCCGGATAACTTCCTCTGCCCTGAGTGTTCGCTGGGTAAAGATGTGTTTGACGTTCTGGCATCGGAGGCAAAATGAGTGATGGCATCGTCATCATCGGCTCGGGCTTCGCGGCCCGTCAGCTGGTGAAAAATATTCGCAAGCAGGACCCGAATATCCCGCTGACCCTGATCGCCGCCGACAGCATGGATGAGTACAACAAACCGGATCTCAGCCATGTGGTCAGCCGCGGGCAGAACGCCGACGACCTGACCCTGCAAACGGCGGGCGAGTTTGCCGAGCAGTACAATCTGCGCCTGTTTCCGCATACCTGGGTCAGCGATATCGACGCCGAGCAGCACCTGGTGAAGAGCCAGGACCGCGAGTGGCGCTATGACAAACTGGTGCTGGCCACCGGCGCGACGCCGTTTATCCCACCGGTGCCGGGCCGCGAGCTGATGCTGACCCTGAACAGCCAGCGGGAATACGGTGCGGCGCAAAGCCATCTGCGCGATGCAAAAAGGGTGCTGATCGTCGGCGGCGGGCTGATTGGCTGCGAGCTGGCGATGGATTTCTGCCGCGCCGGCAAAGCGGTGACGGTGGTGGATAACTCCGCCAGCGTACTGTCGGCCCTGATGCCGCCCGAGGCCAGCAGCCGACTGCAGCATCGTCTGACCGACATGGGCGTGCATCTAATGCTGAAGTCCCAGCTGGAAAGCCTGACGCAGAGCGCCGACGGGATTCGCGTCACCCTGGACCGCCAGCGTACGGTGACGGTGGATGCGGTGGTGGCCGCCGCCGGTTTACGCCCGGAAACGGCGCTGGCGCGGCATGCGGGGTTGAAAACTCACCGCGGCGTGGTGGTGAACAGCCAGCTGCAAACCAGCCATCCGGCGATTTACGCCCTCGGCGACTGCGCGGAAATCAACGGCATGGTCCTGCCTTTTCTGCAGCCGATTCTGCTAAGCGCCATGTGCCTGAGTAAAAATCTGCTGGCCCAGCAGGGAGAACTGAAGCTGCCGCCGATGCTGGTGAAGGTCAAAACGCCGGATTTACCGCTGCACCTGGCGGGCGATACCCGGCGCGAGGATCTGACGTGGAATATCGTTGCCGCCAAAGACGGCCTGGTCGCGAAAGGCGTTGACGCCGAGAACCAGCTGCGCGCTTTTGTGGTCAGCGAGGATCGCATGAAAGATGCTTTTGCCCTGCTCAAGCAGCTGGTGAGTTAACCTCGATGAAATGAGGTTATTCCCGGGTCGCGGCGTAAACGCCTTACCCGGGCTACCGGATCTCAGACGGCAGTAGCCCGGGCAGGCGCCTTGCGCCGCCCCCGGGAGCAGCGCGCAGAGTGGCATAATTTCCCGGAGGCGATGCTTGCGCATCTGTCCGGGCTACCGCCAGCAGACGGCCATTAACCTGTAGCCCGGCTAAGCGCAGCGCGAGCCGGGGAAATGCCCAACCTACCGCGCCAGATTATCGTACCCGCGCCAGCGGTAGTTGAGCACCGACAGCACCCAGCAGGCCACGAACAGCCCGACCACCACAAAACCGGCGTCGCCGAGATGGTCGTTCATTGCGCCAACCCAGCGCCAGAGGCCGCCGCTCAGAGAGAACTTATCCATCAACAGCCCCAGCGCTTCCAGACCGCCGATAAACAGCGCCACCACCACCGAGGTGCCGGTAATGGTCATATTGTAATAGAGCTTGCGCTGCGGCTTGCTGAACGCCCAGCCGTAGGCGCCGACCATCAGCACGTTATCGAGCGTATCCACCAGCGCCATCCCGCTGGCAAACAGCGCCGGAAAAACCATAATCGACCAAATCGACACCCCGCTCGAGGCGCTGGCGGCGGAGATCCCCAGCACGCCGATTTCCGTCGCCGTATCAAAGCCGAGGCCAAACAGAAAGCCCACCAGATACATCTGCCAGCTGCGGCTAATCAGGCGGAAGGTTTTACCGAACAACCAGCTCATCATGCCGCCGCCGGTCATGACCTCATCGCTTACCTTTTCGCCCTGCTTCCACGCCCGAAAGCTGCGCCAGACGCTGCGCAAAATGACCAGGTTGATAAAGGCCATCACCAGCAGGAACAGCGCCGACACGGCGGTGCCGATAACGCTGCCGGTCTCGTGAAACCAGCTCATCTGCTGGCCAAACGCGGTGGCGGTCGCGGCAATCGCCGCCGAAGCCAGCACCACAATCGACGAATGCCCCAGCGAGAACCACGCGCCAACGGCAAAAGGCCGCTTCCCCTGCTGCATCATTTTGCGGGTCACGTTGTCGATGGCCGCGATATGGTCGGCGTCCACCGCGTGGCGCAGACCATAACCCCAGGCCAGCAGGCTGGCGGCCATCAGCGCGCCGCTGCCGCCGAACGCCGTAAACGCCCAGCCCCAGGTCAGCAAATTGGCGGCAATCAATGCCAGCACCAGCGCCGCTGCGCGCGGCTGCTGACGCAAAATCGTCACTATCATATCGGTGTCCTTTAAGCCTGCAGGCGGGCCGCAGCGATAACCGCCTGGCCGAGGGCAATCGCGCCATCGCCTGCGGGCAGCTGCTGCGGAAAGAGCAGAGTAAAATCGGCCAGATAAAAGGTCAATCGCGCCGTCAGCAGGCGGTTGTGCAGTACCCCGCCGCCGAAGGCCAGCGTGTGAATATTCCGCGCGTTCGCGCAATCGCGCATCATCGCCGCCAGCCCGCGGGCCAGCGCATCATGAAAGGCCCACGCTTTTTGCGCCGGGCTCGCCTGCCAGCTCAGCCACTGCTGCCAGAACGTCGCCAGATCCAGTTTTCCATCGCGCCACGGCAGCGTCGCCGGATGATCAACTCCTTCGCAGGTCGCCGCCAGCGCCTCCAGACGGCACGCCGCTTCCCCCTCATAGCTCAGAGTTAGCGGCGCGCACTCCAGCGCGCAGGCGACGGCGTCAAACAGACGGCCGCACGACGATGCCTGCGGCGCATTAATACCGCGCTCGATTGCCCGCGCCAGCAGCGGCCAGCTTTGCTGGCGCAGCGCGGCGGTGTCGGCATAATTCTGCCACTCGGGGACGAAGGCCAGGCAGTGGGCGAGCAGATTGCGCCACGGCTGACGCGCCGCGAGGTCGCCGCCGGGCAGCGCCACCGCCGGCAGACCGCCGAGATGCTCGCACTCGCGATAGTTGACCCGCAGGCACTCGCCGCCCCACAGCGCGCCGTTTTCCCCCATCCCGATACCGTCGAGGATAAGGGCAATCACGTCGCCGCCCTCCCGCGGCCAGCGGTGCTCGGCCAGGCAGGCGGCGGCGTGGGCATGATGATGCAACACGCGGTCCACCGGCAGCATAAGCGACGCCGCCCACCGCGAAGCGCGGTAGCCGGGATGGGCGTCGGCAATCACCCGCTGCGGGGTAAAAGCGTAAATCTCCTGCATCAGACGCAGCGCCTGCCGCCACTGCGCCTCGACGCCCTCCTCATCGAGATCGCCAAAATGCTGGCTGAGCACCGCTTCATCGCCGCGCAGCAGGCAGAACGTATTTTTCATATCCGCGCCGAGAGCCAGCAGCGGCGGTACGTCGTGGAAACCCGGCGGCAGCGCCAGCGCGTCCGGCACGTAGCCGCGGGCACGGCGCAGCATCTCGCCGCTTTGCCGCACCACGGAATCATCCATCCGCTGCACAATCTCGCGATTATGCAGCAGAAATCCGTCGGCAATTCCGGCTAAATCCGCCAGCGCCTCGGCGTTGGTTAACGCCGGCGGGCGACCGCTAAGGTTGCCGGAGGTCATCACTAATGGGCGCGCCAGCGCCTGCGAAAGTAAATGCTGCAGTGGATTAGACGGCAGCATCCCCCCTACTTCCGCAAGCCCTGGCGCAATCTGGTCGCACAGGCCGGCCACCTGCGTTTTCTCCAGCAGCACGATCGGCGCGGCGGGAGAGGTCAGCAGCGTCAGCGCCGGTTCATCGAGTCCCGCCGTTGTCGCCAGCATCACCGCCAGCGGTTTCGCCGGGCGATGCTTACGCGCCCGCAGCTTCGCCACGGCCTCGCGGTTTCCGGCGTCGCACAGCAGATGGAAACCGCCCAGCCCCTTCACCGCCACAATATCGCCCGCCAGCAGGTGAGCAATCGTCGCATCTAAGGCGGCCTCGCCAAATAAATGCTCCTGCGGGCCGCGCCACTCCAGCTGCGGGCCGCACTCGGCGCAGGCTACCGGCTGCGCGTGAAAGCGGCGATCGGCGGGATCGCCATATTCCGCCGCGCAGGCGGGGCAAAGAGGAAACGGCGACATAGAGGTCAGCGGGCGGTCGTAGGGCATAGCGCGAATAATGGTAAAGCGTGGCCCGCAGTGGGTGCAGTTGATAAACGGATAGCGGTAGCGGCGCTCCCGCGGGTTGTTCATCTCCGCCAGGCATGCCGGGCAGGTAGCGGCATCGGGCACAATCTGCGTGCGCATGCTTCCGGCCCCGCTTTGGCGGATGGTAAAGCCCGGCGGCGGCGCGGCCCAGACAAAAGGCGCCGCTGCCGCGCTGTCGATACGCGCCAGCGGCGGGCAGCGCCGGGTTAACGCGGCGAGAAATGGCGCATCATCGCCGACAAGGCGCACCAGCACGCCGTCGCCGTCGTTGCACACGTCGCCGCGCAGCTCCAGCTGCTGCGCCAGCTGCCAGACGAAGGGGCGGAATCCCACCCCCTGCACTTTACCGCGAATGCGGATTTGCACCCCGTTCATTGCGCGACCGGCTTACCAGGCCAGCGCGGTGCGGCGGCGTTTTTCGATATTCATCTGTTCGAGCTTATTGCGGTCGACGCAAATCAGCGCGTGGGTCGGACAGGCATCCATACAGGCCGGGCCTTCCTCACGGTGGTGGCAAAGGTCGCATTTGTTGGCTTCGGCTTTTTCCGCCATCACGTTCAGCCCCGCGCCGCTGTGGCGGATAACCGGGCGCACCACCACTTCCATGGCGCCGTAGGGACAGGCCACCACGCAGGTTTTGCAGCCGATGCAGCGCTCCTGCATCACGTGGACGAAGCCCCGATCGCGGCTGATCGCGCCGTTCGGACAGACGTTGGCGCACGGGGCGTCCTCGCACTGACGGCAGGCGGTGGCCGTCGACACGTTGACGCCTTTGATCACGTGAATACGCGGTAAAAAGCTTTTTGGCGTCAGCGCGGCGCAGTCCTGATTTTCCTGATGAGAGACCACGCAGGCCACTTCACAGGTGCGGCAGCCGATGCATTTGCTCGCGTCGGCGATAATGAAACGGTTCATCCATTTCTCCAGCTGTAAGAAGGTTACGCGCCGGAGTATGCATAATGCGTTCCAACTTTTATCTAACTGATATTAAAGAAGATAAATACGGGAGATGCTGTCATCGTCAGTTGTGACGATGACAGCTGACGACGTCAGGCGTGCGGGCCGGGAACCATCGAGTCGCGTTCAATCAGCTCGCCGGAAAAGGTTTGCTGAAATTTAAAATCGCCGCCGTCGAGCATAAAGATCAGCCGGTTGATGCTCTCTTTGATCATCTCCGTCACCGGGACTTTGACGCTGGAGAGCGCCGGCACCATAAACGGCGCCAGCGCGATATCGTCAAAGCCCACCACCGAAACCTGCTCCGGGACCTTGACGCCGAGCTGGTGCAGCTGCTTCATCGCGCCAACCGCCATATCGTCGTTGCTCGCCACCAGCGCGCTGTAGCCGACGCGGCGCTGGCGCAGCGTCTCGACTCCCGCCGCGCCGGTTTCCGGCGTCCAGCGGCCTTCGACGACCAGATCGTTATTCAGGGCAATGCCGCCGCGGGCCAGCGCGTCTTTATAGCCCGAGAGGCGCTCTACGCCGGTTGGCGAATCCAGCGAACCGGTAATAAACGCGATTTCCCGATGGCCCAGCGCGATAAGCTTTTCCACCGCCATCATCGCCGAGGCCTTTTGATCGGACCAGACGCAGTGGCTGGCGTTGCGGCGCAGGCGGCGGTTGAGCACCATGATCGGCCGCTCATGATTTTCGATAATCTCATCCATCTCATCAACGCTGAGAAAGCGCGGATAGATAATAATCGCATCGCAGCGCAGATCGAGCAGATACTGAATCGCCTCGCGCTCCTCCTCGGCGCTGTGCTTGCCGTCGGCGAGGATCAGCTGCCGCCCTTTGTCTTCGGTCATCCGCGCCACGTGGTAAAGCAGTTCGCTGAAATAGACGCCGTGATAAAGGGTGTTGGTCACCACCAGCCCGAGGGTCTGGGTCTTTTTCGTCGCCAGGTTGCGCGCCAGCAGATTCGGCCGGTAACCGCTTTCGGCCACCGCCTGGAAGACGCGATCTTTGGTCTCCTGGCTGACATAGCCGTTCCCCGACAGCACCCGCGAAACGGTGGCCTTTGACACCCCCGCGCGCTTCGCTACCTCCAGCATCGTTGCCATGTGGTTATTCCTGTTGCCAATGTTGCCCGCAGTGTACTGCACGCGCAGCGCTTTTTCAGCATTTGCGCGTCGCCCGCGCTGATGCGCACACAGCGATCAAAATCACAAAATCGAGATCTTATTTTTTTATTTCTTGTATGCATTCATGAAACTAATCATGATTTTGTGGAACCGGTTTCCTATGTATGCATGATGCCGCTCCGCTTTCCGGCGCGGCGACAAGCCAGTACCCCATTGATAAACAGGATAAAATCCGATGTCTAAAAATTATGCAGCTCTGGCGCAGCAGATTATCGCGGCAATTGGCGGCGCAGATAACGTTGCCGCCGTCACCCACTGCATGACCCGCCTGCGTTTCGTGGTCAAAGACAACGAGCGGGTCGACAGCGCCACCCTCAAAGGGCTGAAAGGCGTGCTCGGCGTCGTGCGTAGCGATAACCAGTGCCAGGTGATCGTGGGCAATACCGTCTCCCAGGCGTATCGCGAAGTGGTCGCGCTGCTGCCGGGAGATATGCGACCCGCCGAACCGCAGGGGAAACCGCCCATTACCCTGAAACGCATCGGCGCCGGGATCCTCGACGCGCTGATCGGCACCATGTCGCCGCTGATCCCGGCGATTATCGGCGGATCGATGGTTAAGCTGCTGGCGATGATCCTCGAGATGACCGGCGCGCTGCCCAAAGGCGCGCCAACGCTGACTATTTTGACGGTTATCGGCGACGGCGCGTTCTTCTTCCTGCCGCTGATGGTTGCGGCTTCCGCGGCGGTGAAGTTCAAAACCAATATGTCGCTGGCGATTGCGATTGCCGGGGTGCTGGTACACCCGAGCTTTATCGAACTGATGGCCAAAGCCGCCCAGGGCGAGCACGTGGAGTTTGCCTTTATTCCGGTGACGGCGGTGAAATACACCTATACCGTGATCCCGGCGCTGGTGATGACCTAGTGCCTCTCCTATATCGAACGCTGGGTCGACCGTATCACCCCGGCGGTGACAAAAAACTTCCTTAAACCGATGCTGATCGTGCTGATCGCCGCTCCGCTGTCGATTCTGCTGATTGGCCCGCTCGGCATCTGGATCGGTAGCGCCATTTCCGCGCTGGTCTATACGATCCACAGCTATCTCGGCTGGCTGTCGGTGGCGATTATGGGCGCCCTGTGGCCGCTGCTGGTGATGACCGGGATGCACCGGGTCTTTACCCCGACTATCATTCAGACCATCGCCGAAACCGGCAAAGAGGGCATGGTAATGCCGTCGGAAATCGGCGCTAATCTGTCGCTGGGCGGTTCGTCGCTGGCGGTGGCGTGGAAAACCAAAAACCCGGAGCTGCGCCAGACGGCGCTGGCGGCCGCGGCTTCCGCGATTCTGGCGGGGATTTCCGAACCGGCGCTGTACGGCGT
Organism: Klebsiella sp. RCJ4; assembly: GCF_009025755.1. Classification (NCBI taxonomy): domain Bacteria; kingdom Pseudomonadati; phylum Pseudomonadota; class Gammaproteobacteria; order Enterobacterales; family Enterobacteriaceae; genus Klebsiella; species Klebsiella sp. RCJ4. Next base: position 394,328 of record NZ_WCIN01000043.1, on the reverse strand, counting down.
GGCGGTGCGGCTGAAGCGACCGCTGATCGCCAGCCTGATCAGCGGCTTTATCTGCGGCGCGGTGGCCGGTATTGCCGGGCTCGCCAGCCACTCAATGGCGGCGCCGGGGTTGTTTACCAGCGTCCAGTTTTTCGACCCGGCTAATCCGATGACCATCGTCTGGGTCTTCGGCGTCATGGCGCTGGCGGTAGTGCTGTCGTTTGTCCTGACGCTAATGCTTGGCTTTGAAGATATTCCGCAAGAAGAAGCCGCCGCCGACGCCAGACAGCGCCAGGCCGGCACCCAGGCTTCTCACGCCTGAACACCATTTTGTTAACGAGGTAACGCATGGCGACTTTTCCACAGGGATTTTTATGGGGCGGCGCACTGGCCGCCAACCAGTCCGAAGGGGCATATCTGGAGGGCGGCAAAGGGCTGACCACCGTCGATATGATTCCCCACGGCGCGCACCGCCTGGCGGTCAAGCTGGGGCAGGAGAAACGCTTCGCGCTGCGCGACGATGAGTTCTACCCGAGCCACGAGGCGATCGATTTTTATCATCGTTATAAAGAAGATATCGCCCTGATGGCGGAGATGGGCTTTAGCGTCTTCCGCACCTCTATCGCCTGGAGCCGTCTGTTTCCTGAGGGCGATGAGCTGGAACCGAACCCGGAAGGGATCGCCTTTTATCGCTCGCTGTTCGAGGAGTGCAAAAAGCACCGCATCGAGCCGCTGGTGACGCTGTGCCATTTCGACGTGCCGATGCACCTGGTCACCGAGTACGGCTCCTGGCGCAATCGAAAAATGGTGGAGTTCTTCACCCGCTACGCCCGCACCTGCTTTGAAGCCTTTGATGGCTTGGTGAAATACTGGCTTACCTTCAATGAAATCAACATCATGCTGCACAGCCCGTTCTCCGGCGCCGGTCTGGTGTTTGAAGAGGGGGAAAATCAGGAGCAGGTGAAATACCAGGCCGCCCATCATGAACTGGTCGCCAGCGCCTTAGCGACCAAAATCGCCCACGAGGTGAATCCGCAAAATCAGGTCGGCTGTATGCTGGCGGGCGGCAACTTCTACCCTTACTCCTGTAAGCCGGAAGACGTGTGGATGGCGCTGGAGAAAGATCGCGAGAACCTGTTCTTTATCGATGTCCAGGCGCGCGGCGCGTATCCGGTCTGGGCGGCGCGGGTATTTCGCGAGAAAGGCGTGACCATCGCCAAAGAAGCGGGCGATGATGAAATCCTGCGCCATACCGTCGATTTCGTCTCCTTCAGCTACTACGCTTCACGCTGCGCGTCGGCGGAGATGAACGCCGGCAACACCAGCGCCGCCAATATCGTTAAATCGCTGAAGAACCCGCATATTCAGGCCAGCGAATGGGGCTGGGGCATCGACCCGCTCGGCCTGCGCATCACCATGAATATGATGTATGACCGCTACCAGAAACCGCTGTTCCTCGTGGAAAACGGTCTCGGCGCGCGGGATGAGATTGACGCTAACGGCGAGATTAACGACGACTACCGCATCAGCTATCTGCGCGAGCATATTAAAGCGATGGGTGACGCCATCGAGGACGGCATTCCGGTGATGGGCTATACCAGCTGGGGCTGTATCGATCTGGTGTCCGCCTCTACCGGCGAGATGAGCAAGCGCTACGGCTTTATCTACGTCGACCGCGACGATGCCGGACACGGCACGCTGGCGCGAAAACGCAAAAAGTCGTTCTGGTGGTATAAGAAGGTGATTGCCAGCAATGGGGAAGATTTGGCGTAGTGTGCCCCGCGGACTGAGGGAGCCTCAGCTTAACAAACACCTGCAACACGGAAATTTTCCCGGCTTGCGCTACGCTTAGCCGGGCTACAGGTTCATCAACGCCCGCGGACCGGTAGCCCGGGTAAGGCGTTTACGCCGCGACCCGGGAAAAAGTACACTTGCTCCCCCTGGCCGAACTTCCGGCTACAGGTTCATCAACGCCCGCGGACCGGTAGCCCGGGTAAGGCGTTTACGCCGCGACCCGGGAAAAAGTCCACTTGCTCCCCCTGACCTAACTTCCGGCTACAGGTTCATCAACGCTCGCGGACCGGTAGCCCGGGTAAGGCGTTTACGCCGCGACCCGGGAAAAAAGTACGCTTGCTCCCCCAGGCCGAACTTCCGGCTCGCGCTGCGCTTAGCCGGGGAACGCCGGCTCCTCTGCGGCTTCAAGTGCCGCAAAACCGCCATTCCCCTGCCAGCCATCAAGCCGCGCGTACACCACCTCGACCGCGTCCTTAATCGGCTGGGTCATCGGGTAATAAAAGCCGACGATATCCGGCTGAATACCCAAGAAAATCACCTCGCCGATATCCTCTTTTAGCTGATCGATCAGATAGTTGAGCGGCATATTGTGGGTGGTCATCATAAACATCTCGGCGATATCGTCCGGATCGACGATGCGGATCTCGCCGGGATTCAGGCCCATATCGGTGGCATCGACGATCAGCAGGCGCTCGGGGCGCAGCTCGCGAATGGCGACGATATCGTTCTCCGGCGCGCTGCCGCCGTCAATCACCACCCATTCGCCGACGGGATTAGCCGCGCACATCTCCGCCAGCAGCGGACCTGCGCCGTCGTCGCCCATCATACTATTGCCGACACAGAGTAAAACGTCAGTCACGGAGTCTCCTCACCATCAGGTAGATGGCGCTTTCCTGGTGAATATCATGCAGCATGCTGAGCAGCGTTTTGCTCCACGCCTGCTGCTCGGGGGTCTGACGGGCCTGCGCTTCATCAAAAGCGTTGGCCAGCATCGTCACATGATTGCTGTCGATAACAATCTCGCCGTACTTCGGCACGCCTTCCATTTTGCGCCGCGCGGTGCTGCCCTCTTCGAGGGTCGCAATCCACGCCAGATACGCCTGCCACGGGCAGCTCAGCGCCGCCTCAAGGCAGTCGATCACGCCGAGGTGGTGGCCAATCGCCAGGCTGTAATAGACCACCTGCTGCGCCTGATCGGGCGTCGCATCGTTCTCATCAATAAATTTACGGCTCAGCTGACTGAACACCACCGTCTCGCTCATCGGATACGCGCTCCCTCGACCACCTGGTTCAGATGGGTGACGATCTCGGTCAGGCGCGGATCTTTTTCCGCCTCCAGCCAGCGCACCACCTGGCTATCGCCCTGCCCCAGCAGGCGCATATAGTCGTCGGCTATCTGGCGACCGTAGCGATAGCCCGCCAGCCGGCGCGCTTCGCGGTCGATGCGCACCCGCAGCGGCTGTACCATATCCGGGTGCAGAAGCTCGGTCGGCCGTTCGTCCTGTTCGCCCGGCAGACGGGCGTGGATTTTCTGTTCCAGCAGGCCCAGCGCCATCGCGAAGCCGTACAGCGTCGCGGCGGGGGTCGGCGGGCAGCCGGGAATATAGACATCCACCGGCACGATTTTATCGGTGCCGCCCCATACGCAGTAGAGGTCGTGGAAGATGCCGCCGCTGTTGCCGCAGGCACCGTAGGAGATACAGATTTTCGGGTCCGGCGCGGACTGCCACGCGCGCAGCGCGGGAGAACGCATCGCCCGGGTTACCGCCCCGGTAAACAGCAGAATATCGGCGTGACGCGGCGACGGCACCACTTTGATCCCAAAGCGCTCGGCGTCGAACAGCGGCGAAAGGGTAGCGAAAATCTCGATCTCGCAGCCGTTGCAGCCGCCGCAGTCCACCCGGTAGACGTAGGCGGAGCGCTTAATTTTCTTCAGCAGCGATGCCTTCATGCTGGCGATGGACTCATCCACCGTCATCGGCACCGGAATGCCGTTTTCATCGCGCGGGCCTAATAAGTTGCTCATCAGCTGGCCTCTCTCATATGGCGAGTCAGTTCAATACGGTCGGACGGCACCAGGCACTTCTGGCGTTTACACTCCGGGCAGGTCTCAAAGCTTTCGCGATGCAGCTCGGCGCGGCTGTCGCCGTTGTGTTTGAGCAGCGCGATGGCGTAGTCGATCTCTTTCTGTACGGCGAACGGCCGTTCGCATACCCGACAGTGGCAGATGGCAAAACGCGACTGCTGGAGGAAATCCTCTTTTTTCCACACCGCCAGCTCGTACTCCTGAGAGAGCCTAATCGCCGCCGTCGGGCAAACCTCTTCGCAGCGTCCGCAGAAAATGCAGCGTCCGAGGTTGAACTGCCACGCCAGCTGGTTGGTGGCCAGATCGGTCTCCACCGTCAGGGCGTTCGACGGACAGGCGTTAACGCAGGCGGCGCAGCCGATGCACTGCTGCGGGTTATGCTCCGGTTTGCCGCGGAAGTTTTTATCCACCGGCATCGGCTCCAGCGGGTATGAGTGCGTCGCGGTGCCGGTTTTGATGACTTTTTTAATAAAGGTAAACATGGCGATTCCTTATTTCAGCGGCGAGTTCTTACGCTCGATGCTGTAGCGCTCCAGCTCTTTGTACGGCACCACTTTGCTTTTCTTCTTGCGCACGTCGACTACGGTCATGCGGTCGGTGCAGGAGTAGCACGGGTCGAGGCTGCCGATAATCAGCGGCGCGTCGGAGACGGTATTGCCGCGCAGCATATAGCGCAGGGTCGGCCAGTTGGCGTAGGTCGCCGCCCGGCAGCGCCAGCGGTACAGCTTCTGGTTGTCGCCGGTCATGCTCCAGTGGATATCATCTCCGCGCGGCGCTTCCGAGAAGCCCAGCGCGAAGCGGTGCGGAATATAGGTGAACTCTTCGACCATCAGCGGGCCGCCCGGCAGGTTATCGAGGCCGAAGTCGATCATGTTCAGCGCGGTGTAGACCTCGTTGATGCGCACCTTCAGGCGCGAGATGACGTCGCAGCCCTGCTCGCTGTGCACTTCCATCGGCAGCAGGCCGTAGCCGACAAACGGGTGATCGGCGCGGGTATCGCGGGCGTGGCCGCTGGCGCGCACCATCGGGCCAACGTTGCTGAAGTCGCGGGCGATTTGCGGGTCGAGACGGCCAATACCCACGGTACGCTGCTCCATATTCGGCGTGCTGAGCAGCATATCTACCAGCTCCTGCACGTCGCGGCGCATCTGCTGCGCCAGCTGGCGGGTCTGGATCATGTCCTCTTTCAGCAGATCGCGACGAATGCCGCCAATCAGGTTCAGACCGTAGGTTTTACGCGCCCCGGTAAGAATTTCCGCCATCTTCATCGAGGTTTCGCGCACGCGGAAGAACTGCATAAACCCGGAGTCGAAGCCGGTAAAGTGGCAGGCGAGGCCGAGGTTCAGCAGGTGCGAGTGCAGGCGCTCCACCTCCAGCAGAATGGCGCGGATCATCTGCGCGCGCTCCGGCACCACGATGCCCATCGCGTTCTCCACCGAAGTGGTGTAGGCGGTGCTGTGGGCGAAACCGCAGATACCGCACACGCGGTCCGACAGGAAGGTGACTTCGTTGTAGCCCATCCGGGTTTCCGCCAGCTTTTCCATCCCGCGATGGACGTAGAACAGGCGGTAGTCGGCGTCGATAATATTCTCGCCGTCAACGAACAGGCGGAAGTGGCCCGGTTCGTCGGAGGTGACGTGCAGCGGGCCAATCGGCACCACGTTGTTTTTCTTGCTGCCCAGCTCGTTGATAAACTCGTAGGTTTCGGCGTCGGTGGTCGGCGCCGGACGCTGGCGGTAGTCCATGCTGTCTTTACGCAGCGGATAGAGTTCATCCGGCCAGTCGTCCGGCAGCACCAGCCGGCGCTCGTCCGGCAGCCCCACCGGCACCAGGCCGTACATGTCGCGCACTTCGCGCTCGCCCCATACCGCCGCCGGCACCCGCGGCGTCACCGACGGATACTCGGGTTTATTGGCGTCCACTTCCACGCGCACGGTGATCCAGCACTTCGTGCCCTGCTCCATCGACAGCACGTAGTAGACGGCGTAGTGGCCGTTCAGCTTGCGTTCATCGTTGCCGAACAGCACCGACAGCCAGCCGCCCTGCTTGTAGTACAGAAACTCGACCACTTCCGGCAGATAGTTGACCTTCACCGTGACCGTCAACTGGTCTTTGGTCTGCCAGGCTTCATCCAGCACCACGCCCGGAAAGGCCTGATGCAGCGCGGCGAGATAGTGTTGACCGATTTTTTCTTCAGACATGCTCAAACTCTCTTAAATCACGCCACCAGCAAGGAGACGAAGGCTAAAAAGGCAAAACCAAACCCGGCCCAGGTGACGCGGGAGGTGGCGCAAAAGCGCAGACGCGCCATGCTGTTTTCGAACAGCGCAATCACCAGCACGCCGAGCACCAGCTTGACGACGGCAACCACCAGCGCCAGCAGCAGACCGCCGACGCTAAAGCTGGTCATCTGTCCCCACGGGATAAATACGCCGACGAACATCTGCAGGACCACCAGCTGCTTGAGGCTGATGCCCCACTTCAGCACGCCGAAGCCGCTGCCGCTGTATTCCGAGAGCGGGCCTTCCTGAAGCTCCTGCTCCGCTTCCGCCAGGTCGAACGGCAGCTTGCCCATTTCGATAAAGGTGGCGAAGGCGCAGGCGCACAGCGCCAGAATCAGCGGAAGAGTGCGGGCGACAGGCCAGTGATAAATGGTGTCGGTGATGCTGCTGATATGGGTGGACCCCGCGACCTGCGCCGCGACCCACAGGCCGAGCAGCAGGATGGGCTCCACCAGCACGCCAAGCATCGCTTCGCGGCTGGCCCCAATAGCGGTAAACGGGCTGCCGGTATCAAGGCCGGAAATAGCAAAGAAGAAGCGGGCGATAGCGAACAGGTAGATCAGGGTGATCAGGTCGCCCAGCCCCGCCATCGGCGAATCAACGGTCACCACCGGCAGCGCGGTGGCGATGGTTAGCATCACGCCGACCATCACGTACGGCGTCAGGCGGAAGACCCAGCCGGAGGCATCCGGGCCAACGCTCTGGCGGCCCAGCAGTTTCAGAATGTCCCGATACTCCTGCAGCACGCCCGGACCGCGGCGATTATGCAGACGCGCGCGGGCGACGCGGGTCACCCCGGACAACAGCGGCGCGACGGCGAACAGCACCAGCGCCTGCAACAATGCAATTAATACGCTCATTCTCAGGCTCCTCGGGAAATAACAATCACCACCAGTACCGCCAGCTCCACCAGCGCCACGCCGCGAAACAGCGCGGGCGCGGAAGCGTTCTGCCAGCCGGGCACCAGGCGCACCGGGTTCAGCCAGTGGCGCAGTTTCAGAATCGGCGCAAAGGCTTCTTTCACCGGCATGGCGAAACCGTGGGCGGTCACCACCATGGATTTTTCATGGTCGTAGCCGCAGACCCAGGCCGCCCCGCGGGAGCGCGCCGGCAGGCGATCGCCCTTGAAGAAGATCATCAGCAGCAGCGGCAGCAGCGGGCAGGCAATCAGCAGAATGGCGATCATCGGCTGGGACACCGCGCTGGAGACCTCCGCCTGCACCGGAAACGCCCCGCTCACCAGCGGCAGCAGCCACGGCGCGGCAACCCCGCCAATCACGCAGCAGACGGCGGCCAGCACCACGCTAAAGGTCATCAGCCCCGGCGCGCAGGTGGCGTTTTCCGCCTCTTTGCTTCGCGGCGCGCCGAGGAAGGTGACGCCGTAGACTTTCGCCATACACATCACCGCCAGCGCGCCGGTAATCGCCAGGCCTACCGCCAGCAGCGGCGCGAGCAGGCGGCCAACAAACGCGTCGCCAGTGCTCAGCTTAAAGAAGGACTGATAGATAACCCACTCCCCGGCGAAGCCGTTCAGCGGCGGCAGCGCGGCCATCGCCATCAGGCCCACCAGCATCGAAAGGGAAATCAGCGGCATTTTCTTACCGATCCCGCCAAGCTTTTCGATATCGCGATGGCCGGTGCGGAACCACACCGCCCCCGCGCCGAGGAACAGGGTGGTTTTAAACAGGCTATGGTTGATCAGGTGATACATGCCGCCAATAAAGCCCAGCACCATCAGGGTCGGGTTATGGGTCGCCACGCCGGTGACGAACGCCCCGAGGCCGAGCAGGATAATGCCGATGTTTTCCAGGGTGTGGTACGCCAGCAGGCGCTGAATATTGTGCTCCATCAGGGCGTACAGCCCGCCGACGAAGGCGGTGATCATCCCCAGCACCAGCAGCATCACGCCCCACCACAGCGGCGGTACGCTGCCGGCCAGCGAGACCGTCAGGATGCCGTAGAGACCGACCTTCATCACCACCGTGGAAAACAGCGCGGCGGCCGGTGCGCTGGCGCCGGCGTGGGCCTGCGGCGCCCAGCCGTGCAGCGGAATAACTCCGGCCAGCAGCGCAAAGCCGACCAGGCCCGGCAGCCACAGCAGCGCGTTCTGCGGCGCCGCCAGCGCCAGCTGGGTAATCTGCGCCAGCTCAAGGGTGCCGTAGGACGACCAGACCAGCCAGCAGCTCCACGCCATCAGCAGCGTACCGAGGCGACCCAGCGCAAACCACAGCTTGCCGGACTGCGCGCAGCCGGTAAGAAACGCGGCGCAAAGGGCCATAATCTCCGCCATCACCACCAGCGCGCCGAAGTTTGTCACCACCACGGCGCAGACGGCGGCGGCCAGCAGCAGATTCACCAGCAGGCCGTTGGCTTTCACCTGCGGATGACGATGCCAGGCAATATTGAACAGCGAAATCGGCAGCGCCGACAGGCCGATCGCCAGCAGCCACAGCGCGTTGACGCCGCCCACGCGCAGGGTCAAATGCAGCATCTGCAGCATGCCGCCGCTAACGCGCTCCGGCATCAGCAGCGCCGTTCCGCCCGCCAGCACCAGCATCGCGCTGGCGACCGCGCCGCCAATCCCGGCGATCGCCCCGCTCAGCGGTTTGCGCAGGGCGAACAGAAACGCCAGCACCGCGCTGGCGGCGTACCAGGCCACCGCCTGATTCACTAAGGAAATCACACTCATTTCACGTCCCCTTGTTGCGCCTGGAACAGCGACAGATCGCCGAGATCGGTATTAAAAGTCAGCTGCCGCTTACGCTTGCTGGCCTGGGCGATATCGCGGATATCCACCAGCAGCAGCGCTTTGGTCGGACAGGTGCGTACGCACGCCGGGCCCTGCTCATCGAAGTGGCACAGGTCGCATTTGACGGCGATGGCGCGCACGCCCGGCACCCAGTCGAGCAGCGAGCTGACGCGGGCCGGCGCCGGCGGCGCGGCGGGGGCCAGGGGCGTATTGGCGTTAGCCGGCATATCCAGCGGACGGCTGCCGGAAAACTCAATGGCGCCGAACGGACAGGCGATGCCGCACAGCTTGCAGCTTACGCACAGGCTCTCATTGAGCTGCACCGCGCCATCGACGCGATTAATGGCGTTAACCGGGCAGACGGCGGCGCAGGGCGCATCTTCACAGTGGTGGCACATCTGCGGCGCGGATTCTTTTTCATTGCGCATTAAATGCAGCCGGGGCATGGCCTGCAGGCCCTGCTGGCGGTGAGTCTCAGCGCAGGCGGCTTCGCAGGTGCGACAGCCGATACAGACGGTGGAGTCAGCAATTACAAAACGGTTCACCGGGTCATCCTCAGGTGAAAGTCATTTTTGACGAAAACAGGTTGCGCAGGTGTCAGCTTCGACACTTGTCGACACCTGACGATTAACGGGCCAGCGTCAGGTGGCTTAAATCCACCGGCTGGTCTTGTTCGATAGCCTCGTAGAGACGGTCGTAAACGCTGGCGATAGTCGCCAGATAGTGCTCCAGAACCTGCTCGCGATCGCGGTTGCTGATCCGGCCATCAATGATGCCGTCTGAACCCAGCGTGGCCTGGGCAATCAGGCGTCTGTCGTCGCTGTTTTTGGTTTCGACGTAGTACTCGATGGTGTGGCTGTTAAAGCCCTCCGCCAGCGCCACGTAGACCTGAAAGTGGCCAAAAAGTACGAAGCACAGCTCTTTATCCGGCGCGCAGCTCATGGCGTGATGCAGACGCGCTTTCGACAGGGTTATTCCCTGTACCAGCGAGTTGCAATAGGTGTGCCACTGCTCCTGATGCTGGCGGTGACGATCGGCGATGTAATCCGCCTTTTCACTTAATTCCCAAATAGTCATCCCGGATCCCCCGTTGTATGAGATGCACCGGTTAAGCACTTTTCATGCCAAAACTTAATTAATTGATTTTAAACAGATTTATAAAATTCCGGGGGGCGGAAAGACATGTCGATGACGACGTCTGCAGCGTGTCATCGACATTTTCGTGACATTACCTATGACCTGGCATCGTTATTGCATTAAAGGGCCATCGCGATACGGAGGCACCATGCACGAAATCACTCTTAGCCAGCGGGCGCTGGAAATTATCGAACAGCAGGCGCTGCAGGCCGGCGCGCGTCGGGTGACCGGCGTGTGGCTGAAGGTCGGGGCGTTTTCCTGCGTGGAGGCCAGCGCGCTGACCTTCTGCTTTGAGCTGGTGTGCCGCGGCACGCTGGCGGAGGGCTGCGAGCTGCATATCGCCGAACAACAGGCTGAATGCTGGTGTGAATCCTGCCAGCAGTACGTGCATCTCATCTCCCAGCACGTGCGCCGCTGCCCGCAGTGTCAGAGCGACCGGCTGCAAATCGTGGCGGATGACGGCTTACAGATTCAGCGACTAGAAGTGGAGTAATAAGATTATGTGTACAACCTGCGGCTGCGGTGAAGGCAACCTTTATATAGAAGGCGACGAGCATAACCCGCATTCGGCGTTTCGCAGCGCCCCCTTCGCGCCCGCCCCGCGCCAGATGATGAACATTACCGGCGTGAAAACCGATAACTTTTCCCCCACCCGCTCGGAGGCTGGCGACCTGCACTACGGTCACGGCGAGGCGGGTACCCATGCGCCGGGCCAGAGCCAGCGGCGGATGCTGGAAGTGGAAATCGACGTGCTGGATAAAAACAACCGTCTGGCCGCCCGCAACCGCGCGCGCTTCGCCGCTAAAAACCAGCTGGTGCTGAATCTGGTCTCCAGCCCCGGCTCCGGCAAAACCACCCTGCTGACGGAAACCCTGCTGCGGCTGAAAGAGAAAACCGCCTGCGCGGTGATTGAAGGCGATCAGCAAACGGTGAACGACGCCGCGCGCATCCGCGCCACCGGCACCCCGGCGATTCAGGTCAACACCGGCAAAGGCTGCCATCTCGACGCGCAGATGATCGCCGACGCCGCGCCGCGCCTGCCGCTGGATGACCACGGCATTCTGTTTATCGAAAACGTCGGTAACCTGGTGTGTCCGGCGAGCTTTGACCTCGGCGAACGTCATAAAGTGGCGGTGCTGTCGGTAACCGAAGGCGAAGACAAGCCGCTGAAGTATCCGCATATGTTCGCCGCCGCCAGCCTGATGCTGCTTAACAAGGTCGACCTGCTGCCGTATCTCAACTTTGACGTGGAGAAGTGTCTGGCCTGCGCCCGCGAGGTGAACCCGGATATTGACATCATCCTGCTTTCCGCCACCAGCGGCGAAGGCATGGACCAGTGGCTTAGCTGGCTGGAGACGCAACAATGTGCATAGGCATTCCCGGACAAATCTGCGCCATTGACGGCAGTCTGGCGAAGGTCGAAGTGTGCGGCATTCAGCGCGAAGTCGACCTGACCCTGGTGGGCGCGGTTGACGATCGCGGCCAGCCGCGTCTCGGCCAGTGGGTGCTGGTCCACGTGGGTTTCGCCATGAGCGTGATTAACGAAGCCGAAGCCCGCGATACCCTCGAGGCGCTGCAAAATATGTTTGAAGTCGAGCCGGACGTCGGCGCGCTGCTGTACGGCGAGGAGCGGTAAATGCGCTATGTCGATGAATACCGCGCCCCGGAACAGGTGATGCAGCTGGTGGAACACCTCCGGCAGCGCGCGCGCCTGCTGCCGCATACCGCCGAACGTCCGCTGCGCATTATGGAAGTGTGCGGCGGTCATACCCACGCCATTTTTAAATTTGGTCTCGACCAGCTGCTGCCGGAAAATATCGAGTTTATTCACGGCCCCGGCTGCCCGGTGTGCGTGCTGCCGATGGGGCGCATCGACGCCTGTATCGATATCGCCAGCCGTCCGGGGGTGATTTTCTGCACCTTTGGCGACGCCATGCGCGTGCCGGGAAAAAACGGCTCGCTGCTGCAGGCTAAATCGCGCGGCGCCGACGTCCGCATCGTCTATTCGCCGATGGACGCCCTGAAGCTGGCGCAGCAGCACCCCGAGCGTGAAGTGGTGTTCTTCGGCCTTGGTTTTGAAACGACGATGCCCGCCACCGCCCTGACCCTGCGCCAGGCCCGCGAGCGCGGCGTCGCCAACTTCTATTTTTTCTGCCAGCACATCACCCTGCTGCCGACCCTGCGCAGCCTGCTCGACCAGCCGGATAACGGTATCGACGCGTTTCTCGCCCCCGGTCACGTCAGCATGGTGATTGGCACCGACGCCTACGGATTTATCGCCAGCGACTATCATCGTCCTTTAGTGGTGGCAGGATTCGAACCGCTTGATCTACTGCAAGGCGCGGTGATGCTGGTTGAGCAGACAATAGCGCGGCACAGCGACGTGGAGAACCAGTATCGCCGGGTGGTGCCCGATGCGGGCAACCCGCTGGCGCAGTCGGCCATCGCCGAGGTGTTTTGCCTTAGCGGCGATAGCGAGTGGCGCGGTCTGGGGGTGATTAACGACTCCGGCGTGCATCTGACGGCCGCGTATCAGCGTTTCGACGCCGAAGCGCATTTCCGCCCGGCGCCGCAGCGGGTCTGCGACGACCCGCGCGCCCGCTGCGGCGAGGTGCTGACCGGCCGCTGCAAACCGCACCAGTGCCCGCTATTCGGCAATACCTGCAACCCGCAGAGCGCGTTCGGCGCGCTGATGGTCTCATCGGAAGGCGCCTGCGCCGCCTGGTATCAATATCGCAGTCAGGAAATCGAAGCATGAAAAGCGTTCAGTTAGCCCACGGTAGCGGCGGTCAGGCGATGCAGCAGCTGATCGGCGACCTGTTTATGCAGGCTTTCGCCAACCCCTGGCTGGCGGAGCAGGAAGATCAGGCGCGTCTCGATCTCGCCCAGCTTAGCGCGCAGGGCGACAGGCTCGCCTTCTCCACCGACAGCTACGTCATCGATCCGCTGTTTTTCCCAGGCGGCAACATCGGCAAGCTGGCGGTCTGCGGCACGGCCAACGATGTGGCGGTGAGCGGCGCGCTGCCGCGCTATCTCTCGTGCGGGTTTATTCTCGAAGAGGGGCTGGAGATGGCCACCCTCGAAGCGGTGGTGAACAGCATGGCGCAGACCGCGCGGGAGGCCGGCATCGCCATTGTCACCGGCGATACCAAAGTGGTGCCGCGCGGGGCGGCGGATAAGCTGTTTATCAATACCGCCGGGATCGGCGTCATCCCTACCGGTATTCGCTGGGGGGCGCAGCAGATTAGCGCGGGAGACGTGCTGCTGGTCAGCGGCACGCTTGGCGATCACGGGGCAACGATCCTCAACCTGCGCGAACAGATGGGGCTTGACGGCGCGCTGTCCAGCGACTGCGCGGTGCTGACGCCCTTGATTCAGACGCTGCGCGACGTTGCTGGCGTGAAAGCCCTGCGCGATGCCACCCGCGGCGGCGTTAACGCGGTGGCCCATGAGTTTGCCGCCGCCAGCGGCTGCGGGATTGAACTGCACGAGAATAAGCTGCCGGTGAACGATACCGTACGCGGCGTGTGCGAGCTGCTGGGACTGGACGCGCTTAATTTCGCCAACGAGGGCAAGCTGCTGATCGCCGTTGCCCGCGAGGCGGCGGAAAGCGTACTTGCGCATTTACGGTCTCATCCATTAGGCCGCGATGCGGCGATAATCGGCGAGGTTGTGCCGCGCGCGGGCGTGCGCTCTGTTGGTCTGTACGGCGTGAAGCGCACGCTGGATCTTCCTCACGCCGAGCCGCTGCCGAGAATTTGTTAACGGTGCGGGCCCCGGATTGCGGCTAACGCCTTATCCGGGCTACAACACTGCGCCCACCTGTAGCCCGGCTAAGCGCAGCGCGAGCCGGGAAAAGCCAGCATGATTACCCAGCCCAAACCAGCGGGCACCCACGGATGGGTTAATGGCGGTCACAACCGCTTTATTAACAGACTATTATTTGTGTCATCACTTTCTTCTGCGCCGCTTTGCGGCGCTTTTGGACTTAAGCAATGTCGTATACACCGATGGGCGATCTTGGGCAGCAGGGTCTGTTTGATATCACCCGCATTTTATTACAGCAGCCGGACCTGGCCGCGCTGAGCGAGACGCTGACCGGCCTGGTGCAGCAGTCCGCGCTCGCCGACCGGGCGGCGATTATTCTGTGGCATTCCGGCAACCATCGCGCGGTCCGGCACGCCTGCGACGACGCGGGGCAGCCGGTGAGCTACGAGGATGAAACCGTCCTCGCCAACGGCCCGGTTCGACGCCTGCTCTCGCGCCCGGATGCGCTGCATTGCGATAGCGCCACCTTTGCCGAAACCTGGCCGCAGCTCGCCGGCAGCGGACTCTATCCCAGCTTTGGCTATTACTGTCTGCTGCCGCTGGCGGCGGAAGGGCGTATTTTCGGCGGCTGCGAATTTATTCGCGACGACAACCGGCCGTGGACCGAAAAAGAGTACCAGCGGCTGCACACCTTTACGCAAATCGTTGCCGTGGTGACCGAACAGATCCAAAGCCGGGTCAGCAACAACGTTGATTACGACCTGCTGTGCCGGGAACGCGATAACTTCCGCATCCTGGTGGCGATCACCAACGCGGTGCTCTCGCGGCTGGATATCGATGAGCTGGTCAGCGAAGTGGCCAAAGAGATCCACCGCTACTTCCGCATCGACGCCATCAGCGTGGTACTGCGCAGCAACCGCAAAGGCAAGCTCAATATCTACTCCACCCACTACCTCGACGCCAGCCATCCGGTGCACGACCAGAGCGAAGTGGACGAAGCCGGTACCCTGACCGAGCGGGTATTCAAAAGCAAAGAGATGCTGCTGCTCAACCTGCATCAGCACGACCCGCTGGCGCCGTACGAAAAAATGCTTTTCGAGATGTGGGATAACAAAATTCAGACCCTGTGCCTGCTGCCGTTGATGTCCGGCAATACCCTGCTTGGGGTGCTGAAGCTGGCGCAGTGCGATGAGAAAGTCTTCACCACCACCAACCTCAAGCTGCTGCGGCAAATCGCCGAGCGCGTCTCGATCGCCATCGACAACGCCCTCGCCTACCGCGAGATTCAGCGGCTGAAAGAGCGGCTGGTCGATGAGAACCTCGCCCTGACCGAACAGCTTAACAACGTCGAGAGCGAGTTTGGCGAAATCATCGGCCGCAGCGAGGCCATGAACAGCGTGCTCAAGCAGGTGGAGATGGTGGCGCAGAGCGACAGCACGGTGCTGATCCTCGGCGAAACCGGCACCGGTAAGGAGCTGATTGCCCGCGCTATTCATAATCTGAGCGGCCGCAATAGCCGCCGGATGGTCAAAATGAACTGCGCGGCGATGCCCGCCGGGCTGCTGGAAAGCGACCTGTTTGGCCACGAGCGCGGCGCCTTCACTGGCGCCAGCGCCCAGCGTATCGGCCGTTTCGAACTGGCGGACAAGAGCTCGCTTTTCCTCGATGAAGTGGGCGATATGCCGGTGGAGCTGCAGCCGAAGCTGCTGCGCGTGTTGCAGGAGCAGGAGTTCGAGCGTCTCGGCAGCAATAAGCTGATTCACACCGACGTGCGCCTGATCGCCGCCACCAACCGCGATCTTAAGCAAATGGTCGCCGATCGCGAGTTTCGCAGCGATCTCTACTATCGGCTGAACGTCTTCCCGATCCACCTGCCTCCCCTGCGCGAGCGGCCGGAGGATATTCCCCTGCTGGTGAAGGCCTTCACCTTTAAAATTGCCCGCCGTCTCGGGCGCAACATTGACAGCATTCCGGCGGAAACGCTGCGCCTGCTCAGCCGCATGGAGTGGCCGGGTAACGTGCGCGAACTGGAGAACGTCATTGAGCGCGCGGTGCTGCTG
This sequence comes from Klebsiella sp. RCJ4, assembly GCF_009025755.1. Lineage (NCBI taxonomy): Bacteria > Pseudomonadati > Pseudomonadota > Gammaproteobacteria > Enterobacterales > Enterobacteriaceae > Klebsiella > Klebsiella sp. RCJ4. The sequence continues at coordinate 378,473 of NZ_WCIN01000043.1, read as the reverse complement.
ACCCGCGGCAGCGTACTGCAGCTCTCCTTACCGGAAATGAGTATCGAGACGGAGCCGCTGGCGGCGGAAGTGCTGCCGGAGGAAGGGGAAGACGAATACCAGCTGATTGTCCGGGTGCTGAAAGAGAGCAACGGCGTGGTCGCCGGACCAAAGGGCGCGGCCCAGCGTCTGGGATTAAAGCGCACGACGCTGCTTTCGCGCATGAAACGGTTGGGTATTAATAAAGACCAGCTGCAGTAGGCACATCTTCAGAACGCTGTTTCATTTTGATTTTAATGAAACAGCGTTCTGTGAGACAACTCGCTTTACCCGTTCCTGATGAATGATAAATAAGCCTTTTCCTTAATGGAGATGCTTATGACGCGTTTACCTCTGGCCGCCGCCATCGCTTTGCTTTTGGCTTCTCAGGCTGCATTTTCCTCTCTTCCCACCTTTTCCGTCTGGCCCGGCGGTGAAGCGCCCGGCGCGAAAAACAGCCCGGCGAGCGAATCGCTGGTGGAGCGCAGCAAAGATCCCTCGCTGCCCGATCGCGCGGTCACCGGCGTTCGCGCTCCGACAATTACCGTTTACGCGCCGGAGAAGCCCAACGGTATCGCGCTGCTGGTGACGCCGGGCGGCTCTTACCAGCGAGTGGTATTGGATAAAGAGGGCAGCGATCTCGCCCCGGTATTTAACGCCCGGGGCTATACCCTGTTTGTGATGACCTACCGGATGCCGGCGGACGGTCACGCGGAAGGCAGCGAGGCGCCGTTGGCCGATGCGCAGCGCGCGCTGCGTACCCTGCGGGCGCGGGCCGCCGAGTGGCATATCGACCCGCAAAAAATCGGCATTATGGGCTTTTCCGCCGGGGGACACGTGGCGGCAAGCCTGGAGACCCGCTATAGCGAACCGGCTTACGCCGCCGTGGACGCGGTTGACCAGCAGAGCGCGCGGCCGGACTTCGCGGTGCTCGGCTATCCGGTTATTTCCATGGATCCGGCGATTGCCCATCCCGGATCGCGCAAGGCATTGATTGGCGAAACGCCGACGGCAGAGCGGCAGCACCGCTATTCACCGGAGCAGAACGTCACGCCGCAAACGCCGCCGACCTTTATTTTTCACGCGGTGGACGATCCTTCCGTGCCGGTGGATAACGCGCTGGTGATGTTTAACGCCCTGCGCGCGCAGCAGGTGCCGACCGAGCTGCATCTGTTCGCCGAGGGGAAACACGGATTTGGCATTCGCGGGACCCGGGGCCTGCCCGCCGCCGAGTGGCCGCAGCTGGCGATGAACTGGATAGGCTCGCTGGCGGAAATGAAAAAATAGCGCCGGTAATCCCCGGCTCGCGGCTGACGCCTTAGCCGGGCTACCTGTCCGCAGACGGCGGGGACCTCGAAGCCCCGGTAGGTACGGTTTCCCGGAGGCGATGCTGCGCATCTGTCCGGGCTACAAGTTCGTGCGGTTTGGTAGCCCGGACAGGCGCGTCAAGCGCCGCCTCCGGGGGATTTTGCCGAGCTATTTATCAGAACTGAAGCCGTTGCTGGTCGCCAGTTCGGCAAACCACAGCGCGTTGCGCTTTATCTGCCGCTCTCCGGTTTGCAGGTTGAGCCGCCAGAAACCGTAGCGGCGCTTGAACGAGTTAATCCACGACCAGTTATCGATAAAGGTCCACTGATGCACGCCAAAGCAGTTCGCGCCGTCGGCTATCGCGCGATGCAGCTGCACCAGATGCTCTTCCATCAGGCCGATGCGGAACGAATCGTCAATCACCCCGTCTGCGCCGGGTTCGCCTTCCGACTCAATATCCATCGCAATACCAATTTCCGCGAGGAACCACTTTATATTGCCGTAGTTATCGCGAATATTGGCGGCAATGTCATAAATCGCCTGCGGCAGAATCTCATTATTATCGCGATAAGGATTAAAGCGCCCTTGCGGATTCACGTAGTTTTCGAAATAGACCTCCGGGGTGAAATAGTCCAGCGTATAGTCGCTTTCGCGCGCCTTCACCCGGCGCGGAACGTAATAGTTAACGCCGAGAAAATCGACGCGCGATCCGGTAATCAGCTCCACGTCGGCTTTTGTCACCTCCGGCAGGCAGTCGTGCGCGGCCAGAATTTCGCACAGCGCTTTCGGGAACTGATGCTTCACCAGCGGATCGAGGAAGCTGCGGTTGAAGAACAGATCCGCATACCACGCCGCTTTTTGGTCTTCCGCGCTGTCGTTGCGGGTATAGGACGGCGTCAGATTCAGCACCACGCCAATCTCGCTTTCCAGCGCCAGCGCGCGAAACTCGCGCACCGCTTTGGCGTGGGCCAGCATAATGTTAAACGCCACCTGCGCCGCCAGCCTGCCGTCTTTCTTGCAGGGATAGTGGAAGTCGTACAGGTAGCCGCCCTCAACCGGCACAATCGGCTCGTTGAAGGTAATCCAGTATTTCACCTTGTGACCGAATAGCTCAAAAGCGGTACGGGCAAAACGCGCGAAGAGATCGGTCACGTGCGCCGACTCAAAGCCGCCGTACTGCTTTTGCAGCGCTTCCGGCATGTCAAAATGATAGAGGTTGATCATCGGCTCGATGCCGTTTTCAATCATCTCATCAAGGTAGGCATGATAGAAACGCACCGCGTCCGCATTGGGCGCGCCGGTTTCGAAGTCGTCAATCAGCCGCGACCACTGAATCGACGTGCGGAAGGAGTTGAACCCGGTCCGCTTCATCAACGCCACGTCCTGGGGATACTGATGATAGGTGTCGCAAACGGTTTGCGGCCCAATCTGCTGATAAAAACGTTCCGGCTGTTCGGCAAACCAGCTATCCCAAATAGAACGGTGCGGCTTGTTGCTTATCCCTTCCGTTTGCGGACCGGATGCCGCCGCGCCCCATAAAAAGCCTTCCGGAAACTGATACCGGGTCATAACGCCTCCTGTAAGTTAAAAAAGGCCGCACCCAACGGGCGCAGCCAATAAGCACTACTCTGCAACCACTTCAATCGATTTGATAAACATGTAGCCCCAGTCGCCGGCGAATTTACCGAAGTCGATGCGGTTATCGCCGGCCTTCAGCTCAACCGGCACCAGCAGCTGCTGGCCCTGCTCATCGGTCTGCGGGAATTCAACCGCGATTGGCGCGCCGTCGTTGACGATAAACGAGTTTTTCTTGCCGCCCCATTTGCCGCTGAACGTCACCCGCAGCTGATACTTGCCGGCCCACGGCGCGGAAACCTGCCAGCTGACCTTATCCCCGTCGTTGGCGAACGGCCCGAGGAAGCCGTCGTCGCCAATCGCCAGCGCGTCTTTTTCGCTTTTCGCCGCCGCAATCTTGCCATCGGTCACGTTCAATACCCCGCCGCCAAAACGGCAGTAGTCGGCGGGGACTTTACCGACGGCTTCCGTCACCGTGACCTTAACGGTTTTGCTGCTTTTGAGCAGGCCGTCATCGGCGCTAAAAGTCAGCGCGTATTCACCGGGGGCGCTGAACCAGGCGCGGGTTTCGGCTTTATCCGTCGCGCAGAAGTGGGCCTGCGCGCTGCCGCCGTTGCTCCAGCTCACCGTCACGTTGCGGTCCGGGAGGGCGTCATCGCGCCAGCTCGCGCTGAGCTGCACGCCCTGGTCCTGGCTGGTGGTGAGCGTCTCCGCCAGCGCCACTACTGGCGCCTGATTCGCCTGAGTATGCTTCACGCTAATCACGTTCGAAGGCGATGAACTGCCGCTCTCGTTTTTAGCGATGACGCGGTAATAGTACGTATTCCCCAGCCGCAGACTGCGATAGTCATCGCGGAACAGATCCATCGTCTGCGGGTTCCACTCGTTAACGCCGTCGGAAATGTCGCGCCCCACGACCTTCCACGGCCCGGATGGCGAATCAGCGCGCTCAACATCATAGGCGCGCCCTACCGCCGCCCCCAGCCAGTTGATCGCAAACGGTGAATCCGTCGGCCGCAGCGTCGGCGCGTCAGGTTTCGGCAGCGGCGGCGCTTTCTCCTGCCCGTTCATCTGCGCGGCGGCGGTGCGCACCAGGTCGACCACCTCCATCTCCTGGTTGGCCTTACCTTCGACCGGGAAGCCCGGCAGATGGTAGCTGTAGTGGCCGGTGGACTCTTTGTGCCAGTAGAAGCCGCCATCGTGACGATGACCGCGGAAGCCCCAGATTAAACCGCCCGCCGCCTGCGCGCCGTTGACTTCGCTATGGACGATCGACTGCATAATGGCGTTAAGCTGCTGCGCGTCCAGCAGGCCAAATTCGCCCACCATGTAGACTTTCTTACCCGCTGCCGCCGTCAGGTCTTTTTTCACCTGTTCGGGATGGTTGTTATCGGCATTGGTGTAGTAATGGTTGCTGACGATATCGACATGGGGATCGTTAAGCGCAAACGCATTAATTTTCTTATAGGTGCCATCCACCACCAGCTGGTGCGGCGCCCACTTTTTGATCCACGCCGCGGTCTGCTGAAGGAACGCCGCGTTGGTGTCCTCCAGCTCGTTGCCGGTCTCCCAGGCCATAATCGCTTTTTCGTCGTAATAGGGGCGCCCGGTCACGCTGTTGGTACGGGTGATAACCTGACGAATCACGTCCAGATAGGCCTTGAAGGTTTTACTGTCGGTACGGTAAAAATCCTCCGGCTTTTCGTGGTAGAACGCCGCCAGCTGCTCGCGACCGCCCCACCACCACCAGTGATCGATAAACGGCAGAATCAGGCGCAGTCCCTGTTTGTCCGCCTCGGCGATCATGTTGTCGTACACCCGCATCGCCTTTTCGTTCAGGCGCGGCATGCCGTCGGCGGTTTCCGGGGCCAGAATATGGGTTTCGCGACCGCAGGCCTCGTCAAACGTCTGCTGCACCGAGAGTACGTATACCCGCTGCGCCCTGGCGCCGGTTTGCACGAGCGCTTTAATCCAGTTTTCCTGTTCCTCCGCCGTCGGCCAGCGGAAGTATTGCCCCCAGCCGCGCGAGTCGGCCTTGCAGGTACCGCGCGCATCGTCCTCGATACGGTGTAGTTCCGGCGCATGAATGCCCGCAAAGCGGAACACCTTGTCGCCATCTTTTAACGTTGCGCCGTCGCGGGTAATAAAGTGTTCAAAGTGCGACTGCTCCGCGGCCATCGCGCCTGCGCTTCCCAGCGCCGAAAGCAGCGCGACGAGCATCAGTTTTTTCACCGGCTTAATCATCGTTATCTCTCCTTAGAACCAGACTTCGGCCTGCACGCCGAAGTTCAGCGTATCGGTGTCGCCGCTGCGCGAGTAGCTACCGGCGGAAAGGGTATTGGTGCTCCAGTCGTAGTTGCCGTCCAGCGCGTCGGACACCCCTTTATCCCACTTCGCGTAAGTCACGAAGAAGCGCAGCTGCGGGCGAGTCCAGAAGCCGGAATCAAAGGTCAGGGTCGGCGCGATGGTCACTTTAGTCAGGCCGCCTTTGCCTTTGCCGTCCACGCCTTTGTAGTTTTTATCGTCGAGATATTCGTAGCCCAGCTCGTACTGCATGGCGAAGTTTTTGGTGATCTGCTGGTACGGGCGAATCCCCGCCACCCAGCTGGTGCGCCCCCAGCCTTCGGCGTCTTCCGTCCACCAGCGGTAGTTTTTGTCTTTCTGATAGTAGGCGAACGTGGAGATTTCCCAGTCGCCGAGCGAGGCCATGTTATCCAGCACCACGCGCCAGGACTGGGTATCGTCGAGGTTTGCCCAGCCCCAGCCGTTTTTACCCAGCGAGTCCCCCGCCGCCAGGCCGCGCCCGTACTGGAAGACCACGCGAGAGTAGCCGCCGGTCAGGCCGTAAAAGCCGTCAAAGTTGTAAACGCCGGTCACGCCGTAGCCCTTCTCCGCCGAGGTCGGGTGCTTCTCGTTGCGGTTCATGTGGTGGCCAATCAGCTCAAGATCGAAGCCGGTGCCGCCGATCTTTTTCAGCCACAGGTTGAGCGAGTAGTCATCCGGATAGCCCTGATCGCCTTTATCGACCGGGTAGGCTTTGGTTTCATCCGTCGGCGAGAAGGCGTAAACCCCGGCATCGAAGCGCGCGAAGCCGAGATCCATGTTGTCGAAGCCGCCGCCGGTACCGTTGTACTGAATGTACTCCCAGTCGAACTGGTGGCTGGAGGTGTTGGAGCTGCTGTAGCGCTTACCGGCCCAGAAGGTCATTTCCGGGGCGAAGTCGAGGTTTGACAGTTCGGCAAAACCTTCACGGAACTGCACATCATGCCCGTCGTCATCCTGACAGTTCCAGTCTGAGGTGCATTTCGACTGATGGGTAATGTTGGCCTGGACTTTAGCCACCACGCCGCTGTCCGAGGTTAATGTCACCGTCGGGATCAGTTCGATCTTGGTGTCCTCTTCGTTGCCCAGACGCCACTTGCCGTCCGGCATCAGGCCAACGGAGTCGGCGCGGTTACCGTCGGCGTTGGCGAGGATCCCCGAACGGATATAGCCGTGGAGCATAAAATCGTACTTCGGATCGGCGATGGCGCAGTCGCTCATCACCGCGAGGGCGAGTAAAGACAGAGGTATTGAATGATTTAGCCTGATCATTTTTTATCCTTGGTTATTTTTTTATTAACACTGCCTGAGAACGGGAGGAAATTTACGGATCAAAACTGGAAATGTACATCCGTTAATGGAAAGCGCTTTCCGTAATTGCCGGATGAGTTCACAAATTTAACGATAGCGGGCAAATATTCGTGATTTAGATCACGTCTTTAAGCGGAAATAAAAAAGCCCGCGCGCGGCGGGCTGTGGCAGGCAGGCGAAAAGCTTAGCGTTCGGCATCGGCGAGCTGCCGTTCATAGACCTTGAAGAACGGACGATAGAGCATCCAGGCATTAAAAATGGCGAACAGGCACATGCAGAGGTTTTTCCAGCTGCCGTTGGCTGACCACGCCGCGCCGAGCGGCGCCGGCATCGACCACGGCAGCATCGCCACCGCCCGATCGAGAACCCCAAGATGGGTTAAATACCAGGCGATACAGGCGTTTATCAGCGGTACAAAAAGAAACGGCAGCAGGAAAACCGGGTTCATGATAATCGGAAAGCCGAACAATATCGGCTCATTGATGTTAAACAGCGAGGGCAGCAGGCCAATTTTCCCCACGCTTTTCAGCTGCCGCGAACGGCTGCGCATCGCCATAAAAACCAGCGGCAGCGTCGAGCCGATGCCGCCGATCAGCAGGTAGAAATCCCAGAATCCCTGCAGATAGATATGCGGCAGCGTAGCGGAACCGGCGGCCAGCGCCTGCTGGTTTTCAAACAGATAGGTCATCCAGAACGGGTTCATAATCCCGGTGATAATCAGCGCACCGTGAATGCCGACAAACCAAAGCAGGTTGCAGATAAATAAAGAAATTAATACCGCAGTTAGGGTATCGGACGCCACCACCAGCGGCCGCACCGCTTCGCTAATCAGCTCCGGTAAAATGCGCCCGGTGCTCTGCAGCAGCAGCGCGTTGATGACGCTAATAGAGAGCATCACCACCAGCAGCGGGATCAGCAGCTGAAAGCCGTTGCGGGTCATCACCGGCACCTCTTCCGGCAGGCGGATGCACCAGCCTTTCTTATAGAAAAAGCGCACGATTTCAATAGAGTAAGTGCTTGAAATCAGCGCGGTAAAAATCCCCATTCCGCCGAGGAAAATATTGGTCGCGCCGTTGTCGCGAAAGCCGATAAACAGCAAAAACGCCAGGCAGCCGGTCAGCCCGCAGAGCCGCTCCGGCAGCCGGTACTGCTTGGCAAGGCTGGCGCTGGCGCCGAAGGCCACAATCAGCGCCACCAGCCCGATAGTCAATTCAAAGGTTGGCAGCAGAATGGGCCGCAGCTGGAAATAGAACTGGCCGAAAGCCGATGCGCCGTTAATGGAAACGGGCGGAAACAAAATCGGCACCAGCAAACTTCCCACAATCACAAACGGCATCGCCAGCGCAAAGCTGTCGCGCATCGCCGTAATGTGGTTATTGCGCGTCAGAACGTTGGCCAGCGGCGCCAGCCGCTGCTCGATAATATCGACGGCAACATTCATCAACTGAATGTTCATAATCCTGCCTTTAAGAATAGAGGTGTCGCCAGGATGATCGCGCACTCCCGGGTAAAGTAAAAGCCCGCCATAGGTGATCGTGGTCACAATAAATAAATCCACAAATGGAAAGCGCTTTCCGTTTTATATCCGTTATGACTATAGTCGGCGCATCCATCTCATCAGGAGCGATATATGAAAAAGATAATGTTGTGCTGTTCCGCGGGCATGTCCACCAGCCTGCTGGTGAAAAAAATGATCGCCGAAGCCGAGCAGCGCGGTCTGCCGGTGGAGATCAACGCCTTTGGCGTCGCGGAATTCGATCAACAGGTCGGCCATTACCAGGTGGTCCTGCTGGGGCCGCAGGTGAAATACATGCAGAAAGATCTGCAAAAGCAGGCTGATAAATACGGTATCCGCGTGGAACCCATCAACATGATGGATTACGGCATGCAGAAAGGCGGCGCCGTACTGGATTTCGCGCTTTCCCTTATCGATAACAAAAACTAAGGAAAGATCATGAGCTCTCTGTACGCGAAGCTGATCGCCGTGATTGAACAGAAGATCACGCCTATGGCGGGGGCGATCGGCCAACAAAAATACGTCACCTCCATCCGCGACGGTTTTATTACCGCCCTGCCCTTTATGATCGTCGGCTCGTTTTTGCTGGTCTTTATCTTCCCGCCGTTTTCCCCGGATACGACGTGGGGCTTTGCCCGCGCCTGGCTGCAATTTTCGCTCGATCATCGCGATGCGCTGATGCTGCCGTTTAACTTCAGCATGGGGGTGATGACGCTGTTTATCGCCGTCGGGATCGCCGCCAGCCTGGCGAAGCACCACAATCTGGACTCGCTGACCGCCGGGATGCTGTCCCTGATGTCGTTCCTGCTGGTGGCCGCGCCGCTGAAAGATGGCCAGATCTCCACCGCCTACTTCTCCGGCCAGGGGATCTTCACCGCAATTCTGGTGGCGATTTACTCTACCGAGCTGTACGCCTTCCTCAAGCGCCACAATATTACGATCCGTCTGCCGCCTGAAGTGCCGGCGGGCGTGGCGCGCTCGTTTGAGATCCTGATCCCGGTGCTGGCGATCGTGCTGACGCTGCATCCGCTGAATCTGTTTATCGAAGCGCAGCTGGGCATGATCATCCCGGAAGCGATCATGTCGCTGGTGAAACCGCTAGTGGCGGCGTCCGATACCCTACCGGCGATTCTGCTGTCGGTGCTGGTGTGCCAGGTGCTGTGGTTCGCCGGCATTCACGGGGCGCTGATCGTCACCGGGATTATGAATCCGTTCTGGATGGCGAACCTGTCGATCAACCAGGCGGCGATGGCCGCAGGCACCGCGATCCCGCATATCTATGTCCAGGGCTTCTGGGATCACTATCTGCTGATCGGCGGCGTCGGCTCCACCCTGCCGCTGGCTTTGATGCTGCTGCGCAGTAAGGCGGTGCATCTGCGGACGATTGGCCGGATGGGCGTGGTGCCGGGCGTATTTAACATCAACGAACCGATTCTGTTCGGCGCGCCGATCATTATGAATCCGCTGTTCTTCCTGCCGTTCGTGCTGGTGCCGATGATCAACGCAACCCTGGCCTACTTTGCGCTGAAGCTGGACCTGGTGAGCCGCGTGGTGTCGATGACGCCGTGGACGACGCCGGCCCCTATCGGCGCCTCGTGGGCGGCGAACTGGAGCTTTAGCCCGGTGATCATGTGCCTGATTTGCATGGCGACGGCGATGGTGATGTATCTGCCGTTCCTCAAAGCCTACGAAAAACAGCTGCTGGAGCAGGAGCACGCTAACGCGGCGGCCCAGGCCGAAAGCGCGCCGCAGTCCGCATAATTCATACTATTCAGAGGTTTGTCATGGAATTAGAAGAACAGGTAATGGGTATCATCATCAACGCCGGGCAGTCGCGTAGTCTCTGTTACGAAGCGCTGAGCTGCGCTAAAGCGGGTGATTTCGCCGCCGCCGACGAAAAAATGAAAGAAGCGGCGCATTTTGCCCGCGAGGCGCATTTGGTACAGACCCAGCTGATTGAGGCCGACGAAGGCGAGGGTAAAACCAAAATGACTCTGGTGATGGTTCACGCTCAGGATCATCTGATGACCTCAATTCTGGCGAAAGAGCTGATCGGCGAACTGATCTCCATTTACCGCTCGCGACCGCTGCACGCGTAGAGTTCCCCCTCCCCGGGGGAGAGGAGATGACGTAGCCCGGGTAAGGCGTTGACGCCGCGACCCGGGAAAACGGTAAATGCTCATGTCACCTGGCTGACTGACCTCCCGGCTCGCGCTGCGCTTAGCCGGGCTACCTGGACTGCACGCGTAGCGCCCCGGGAAACCGTCGACCACAATTAAGGACAACCATGCTACATCTGGGTTTAGACATTGGCGGCACCAAAATGGAAGCCGTCCTGCTCAACGCGGCGGGCGAGTGCGTCTATCGCCAGCGCCGTCCGACGCATAAAGAGAGCTATCAGGCGTTTATGCAGCAGCTGCTCGGACTGATTGCGACCGTCCGCGACTGGAGCGAACGGCCGTTTACTCTCGGTATCGGCCTGCCGGGGGCTATCGACCCGCAAAGCGGCCTGATTAAAAACTGTAACTGTCTGGTGCTCAACGGCCACGACCTGCGTCATGACCTGATGCGGGAGCTCGGTCAACCGGTATGGATGGCGAACGATGCCGACTGCTTCACCCTCTCTGAGGCGGTAGACGGCGCGGGCGCGGGGGCAACGACCGTATTCGGCGTTATCATCGGTACCGGCTGCGGCGGCGGCGTCGCGGTGAACCAACGGCTGCTCAGCGGGCCTAACGCCATCGCTGGCGAATGGGGACACAATCCTCTGCCGGGCTATTGCCCCGAGCGCGACGGCCCGGCGCAGCCCTGCTACTGCGGCAAAGAGAACTGCATCGAAAGCTTTATCTCCGGTACCGGCTTTGCCCGCCGCTACGGCGAGCAGGCGCCTGCGGAAGCGATTATCGCCGCCGCGCAAAACGGCGAACCGCAGGCGCTGGCCCACTGGCGGCATTTTATTGACGCTTTCGGCCGTAGCCTGGCGTCGGTAATCAATATCCTCTATCCGCAGGTGATTGTACTGGGCGGCGGGCTCTCCAACGTCGGGCAAATCTATGAGCAGCTGCCGTCGGCGATTGTCCCGTATCTCTTTTCCGACAGCTGCCGAACGCAGATCAAACAGGCCCGCTTCGGCGACGCCAGCGGCGTGCGCGGCGCGGCCTGGCTGCCGGTTCTGGCCGACGCTGAAGCCGGTCGGCGGTAGACACTTTTTTCAGCAGGTATGCTAAGCTAGGCGAAAATATTCAGACAGAAAATGCCATGCCAACCATTGATGATGTTTCAAGATTAGCGAATGTCTCCCGAGCGACGGTATCCCGCGTGCTGACCGGCACGCGGGGCGTGCGCGAAGAGAGCCGGGAAGCGGTGCTGCGCGCGGTAGAGGAACTTAACTACCGCCCGAGCTTTGCCGCGCAAAACCTCGCCAGTCAGACATCCAATCACGTGGGGCTGGTGATCCCGGCGAACGATGATAGCAGCGGCGCGCGCCTGCTGCCGATGCTCTCGCTAGCGCTGAAGGGGCTGAATAAAAACCTGATTGTTCAGTACGTCACGGATGCGGCGGAACAGGCGGCGGTCGTCGACGATTTACAGCGCCAGTGCGTGGCGGTGGTGGTGCTCGGCGCCGTCCCGGCGGATGCGCCGCGCAACGTGATCTCCTTTGACCGCTTCAGCATTGCCGGGGTCAATAATCAGGGCTACGACTACGCTTTTGCCACCGAAAGCGCCTGCCGCTACGTGATCGGCAAGGGCCATCGCAATATCGCGCTGCTCGTTGATAACGACAGCGATGACGCCAGCCGCCAGATGCTCGAAGGCTATCGCAACGTCCTGCAAAACTACTCCATCCCTTTTAACCGGCAGCTGATGCTGGCGGCCAACGATAACGTTGAACAGGCGCTGCTGACGCTGATTAACAGCTTCAGCAAATACTCGGTGATTATCGTGAAACGGGACCGCTACGCCGCCGAAGCGATGCGCCTGCTGCGCGAGTTCAACGTTGCCGTACCGCAGGAGGTCTCGCTGCTGAGCCTGGAAGATTCTCCCCTCGCCTCGCTGCTCAATCCGCCGCTGACCTGTATCTCCTGGCCGCTGGAGCAGCTGATGGAAAACTGCCTGCAGCGTATCCGCAACCTGATAGACGAGCGCCCCACCTTCTCTCCTGAAGGGCGCACGCTGGCGGGCCGCCTGATCCCCCGCCAGTCGGTGGCCGATCTCTCCTGATTTCAGCGTCCGGCCTTCCGCGTGGCCGGGCCTTTTCCTCTCCCGCCGCGGGTTCGCACGCTAATCATTCGCCTCACATCTAAATAAGAATTATTTTCATTTATAAATAGCTTGTGCTATATAACATAGCAATGGCTATAAATGATGATTAATTAACCGCAACGTTGTGAGGGACCTTATGCTGCACCTGCCCCCCCTGAAGCATCTGATGTTTGCCGCCACGCTGGCGCTGCTGGCCGTCGCCCCCGTCCAGGCAAAAGAGAAATTTAAAGTGATTACCACCTTCACGGTGATCGCCGATATGGCGCAAAACGTCGCGGGCGACGCCGCCGACGTCAGCTCCATCACCAAACCGGGGGCCGAGATCCATGAATATCAGCCGACCCCCGGGGATATCAAACGCGCGCAGGGCGCGCAGCTGATCCTCGCCAACGGCCTGAACCTTGAACTGTGGTTCGCCCGCTTTTATCAGCACTTAAACGGCGTACCGGAAGTGGTGGTCAGCAACGGCATTCAGCCGATGGGCATCAGCGAAGGGCCGTATAACGGCAAACCTAACCCGCACGCGTGGATGTCGGCGGACAATGCGCTGATCTACGTCGATAATATTCGCGACGCGCTGGTGAAATACGATCCTGCGAACGCCGATGCCTATCGCCACAACGCCGAAGCCTACAAAGAGAAGATCCGCCAGACCATGGCGCCGCTGAAGGCGGAACTGGCGAAGCTGCCGCAGGATAAGCGCTGGCTGGTGACCAGCGAGGGCGCGTTCTCCTATCTGGCCCGCGATAACGGCCTCCAGGAGCGCTATCTGTGGCCGATAAACGCCGACCAGCAGGGCACCCCGCAGCAGGTGCGCAAAACCATCGACACCATGAAGAAAGAGCGGATCCCGACTATCTTTAGCGAAAGCACCATCTCTGATAAACCGGCGCGTCAGGTGGCCCGGGAGGCCGGCGCCCACTACGGCGGCGTCCTGTACGTCGACTCTCTGAGCGCCGCCGATGGCCCGGTGCCGACCTATCTCGACCTGCTGCGCGTCACCACCCAAACCATCGTCCAGGGCATCAACGACGGACTAAGGAAACAGGCATGAGTCACGAGCTGCCGGGCCTCGCGGTCAACAACGTCAGCGTCACCTACCGCAACGGTCATACCGCGCTGCGCGATGCTTCGTTTAGCGTCCCACGCAGCGCCATCGCGGCGCTGGTCGGGGTGAACGGCTCGGGAAAATCGACGCTGTTTAAAGCGCTGATGGGCTTTGTGCGCGTCGGAAAAGGCGATATTGCGATTCTCGGTCAGCCGGTTAATCGCGCCCTGCGGCAGAACCTCGTCGCCTACGTTCCGCAGGCGGAAGAGGTGGACTGGTCCTTCCCGGTGCTGGTGGAAGATGTGGTGATGATGGGGCGCTATGGCCATATGGGCTGGCTACGGCGGGCCAAACCGCGCGACCATGAGATTGTCGACGCCGCCCTGGCGCGGGTCGGCATGAGCGAGTACCGCCACCGCCAGATCGGCGAACTCTCCGGCGGGCAGAAAAAGCGCGTGTTTCTGGCCCGCGCTATCGCTCAGCAGGGAAAAGTCATTCTGCTGGATGAACCCTTTACCGGCGTCGACGTGCAGACCGAAGCGCGCATCATCGAGCTGCTGCGGGAACTGCGCGACGAAGGCTGCACCATGCTGGTTTCCACCCATAACCTCGGCTCGGTAAGCGAGTTCTGCGACTACACGGTGATGGTCAAAGGCACCGTGCTGGCCAGCGGCCCGACGGAAAGCACCTTTACCGCCGAAAACCTCGAACTGGCGTTTAGCGGCGTGCTGCGCCACGTGGTGCTGAGCGGCGCGGAAGAGCGGATTATCACCGACGATGAGCGGCCGTTTATCAGCCGTCGGGCGGCGGGAGGCGAAAGATGAGCTGGCTACTGGAGCCGTTTGGTTATCACTATATGCTGAACGCGATGTGGGTCTCGGCGCTGGTGGGCGGGGTGTGCGCGTTTCTCTCCTGCTACCTGATGCTTAAAGGCTGGTCGCTGATTGGCGACGCCCTCTCCCACTCCATCGTGCCCGGCGTGGCGGGCGCTTATATGCTCGGTCTGCCCTTCGCGCTGGGGGCGTTTCTTTCCGGCGGCCTGGCGGCGGGCAGCATGCTGTTTCTTAACCAGCGTTCGAAGCTGAAGGAAGACGCGATTATCGGCCTGATCTTCTCCTCTTTTTTCGGTATTGGCCTGTTTATGGTGTCGCTGAACCCCACTTCGGTGAATATCCAGACCATTATTCTCGGCAATATTCTGGCCATCGCCCCGGAGGATATTATCCAGCTGGCGGCGATTGGCTCTATTTCGATGGCGATTCTGCTGCTGAAGTGGAAAGACCTGATGGTGACCTTTTTCGATGAGAACCACGCTCGTTCCATTGGCCTGAATACCACCGCGCTGAAGCTGCTGTTCTTTACCCTGCTGGCGGCCTGTACCGTGGCGGCGCTGCAGACCGTCGGCGCGTTTCTGGTGATTTGCCTGGTGGTGACGCCCGGGGCCACCGCCTGGCTGTTGACCGACCGCTTCCCGCGCCTGCTGGCGATTGCCGTCGCGATTGGCAGCCTGACCAGCTTTTTCGGCGCGTGGCTGAGCTACTATCTGGACGGGGCGACCGGCGGGATTATCGTCGTCGCCCAGACGCTGCTGTTTTTAGCCGCTTTTGTTTTCGCGCCGAAGCACGGCCTGCTCGCCAGCCGTCGCCGCGCCAGGGAGGCCTCATGCTGAGCGCGCTGATTGAACCTTTCCAGTTCTCCTTTATGGTCAACGCCATGCTGGTGGCGGCGATCGTTGCCGTCCCCTGCGCGCTGCTGTCGGTGTTTTTGGTGCTCAAGGGCTGGGCGCTGATGGGCGATGCCATGAGCCACGCGGTTTTTCCGGGCGTGGTGGTGGCGTATATCCTCGGTATCCCCTTCGCCATCGGCGCGTTTATCGCCGGGTTGTTCTGCGCCATCGCCACCGGTTATCTCGACGATAACAGCCGCATTAAGCGCGATACGATCATGGGCATCGTCTTTTCCGGGATGTTTGGCGCGGGCCTGGTGCTGTACGTGTCGATTCAGTCGGAGGTCCATCTCGATCATATTCTGTTTGGCGACATGCTGGGTATTTCCGCCAGCGATATTGCGCAAACGTCGCTGATCGCGCTGGCGATTGCGCTGATAATCGGGCTTAAGTGGCGTGATTTTCTGCTGCACGCCTTTGATCCGCAGCAGGCGAAGGCCAGCGGATTGCGCTGCGGGCTGCTGCATTATGGGCTGCTGTGCATGATTGCGCTGACCATCGTGGCGACGCTGAAAGCGGTGGGGATCATTTTGTCGATTTCGCTGCTGATAGCGCCGGGGGCGATCGCTCTGCTGCTGACGCGACGTTTTGTCAGCGCCCTGCTGCTGGCGGTGGCGATAGCGTTAAGCTGTTCGCTGGGCGGCGTGTGGCTGTCGTTTTATCTCGACAGCGCCCCGGCGCCGACCATTGTGGTGCTGTTTACCGTCCTGTTCGTTATCACGTTTGTCTGGACGTCGGTTCGCGATAGTCAGACCACGGCTCGTTCCGGCGAAGCCCCGGGTCGCGGCTGACGCCTTACCCGGGCTACAGACCGCACGAATTGTAGCCCGGCTAAGCGCAGCGCGAGCCGGGGAGTTTATTGCGGCTTTTTGGGCCGATACTTTTCCGGTAACTCCGGCACCGGGCGTTTGTCATCGATCAGGTGGCGAATCGTCAGGATCGGGTGCCGCCAGAGCATCCGCGGCCCCGCCCAGCGCATAATCTGCTTCATCTCTTCGCGTTTCGCGGGCTGATAGCAGTGCACCGGGCACTGCTTGCAGGCGGGCTTTTCTTCGCCAAATACGCACTTATCCAGCCGCTTGTCGGCATAGCCGTTGAGCGCCTGATAGTGTTCGGCGTCGTCGCGGGCATCCGGGCAGCGGCGCTGGTAGAGCGCAATCATGCTGCTAATGGTCTTTTTTTCCCGCGCAATACGTTTGCCCGCCATCACCTGTTCCCCCGATAAAGATGCATTCATAATACACATTCAGAGAGGACGATGCAGCCCCATACTCCCTGAGGATTATGCCGGTTTATCCACGTGCCCCAGCGGTTTTTCCGGGAAGCACACATCGCGCACCCGGCGCTTGAGCTCCGCCGCGTCGGGGAAACCGCCATCCTGCTTGCGCTCCCAGATTTGCACATCATCAACGGCCACCACGAAGATCCCGCCGGTTCCCGGAACCAGCGTGACCGAAGCGATATCGGTGCTAAAGCTGTGCAGCAGTTCCTGTGCCATCCAGCTGGCGCGCAGCATCCAGTTGCACTGCGAACAGTAGGTGATGGTAATCGCGGCTTTATGGCTCATCGGCTTCTCGCTGTCGGTAAAAGGGCAAATTGTAAACAACTTGCAGATTAATTGAAGAATACATGATTATTTTGTTGCAAACGATAATACCTATCATTACCATTCGCAATCAACAAGCATGGAGAAAAAACGTCCAGTAACGGAATAACGGGACACACCTGCACTCTGGAAGTAACGCGTGAGCCAATACTAATAATGATTAAGGCGTGGCTACTATGTATAACTCCACTCAATCAACAGCATGGTTCAAGAAAAGCCTGCTGGTGACTTCTTTGCTTACAGCAATTTATCAGACTTCCGCCGGGGCGGCTGATACCACCTCGAAAACCACCAGCAGCGCATCGACTGATGACAGCTCGGAACGGATGACCGTTACCGCGCCGGCGCCGTTGCTGAAAGCGGGCAGCGAACATTCGATCGGCGCTCAGGAGCTGCAGGATAAAGGGGCCAACGACTTTGGCTCGATCATGCGCTACGAGCCGCTCATTAGCGCCACCGGCGCCAGCGGCGGTTCCGGCAACGGCAAAAGCGGCTTCGACCGCGGCGGCTATACCGGCTACAACATACGCGGCATGGAGAGCAACCGCGTCGGGATCGATGTCGACGGCATCGCCCAGCCGAACGCCACCGGGCGCAGCTACGCCAGCCGCGCGGGCCTTAATACCTTCGGTATGGGCCGCGACTATATTGACCCCTATATGTACGGCAGCATCGATATTCAGTCCGGGGCGACATCAACGGAAACCGCTAACAGCGCCATCGGCGGCAACGTCTCTTTCCGCCCGAAATCCGCGGATGACTACCTGCATCCGGGCAAAACCAGCGCCTTCGGCTACCGCAGCGGCTACGACTCGTCCGATCGCAGCTGGCACAACGGCGTCACCATTGCCGGCGGCGACGAGACCCTGCGCGGGATCTTCGTCTACAGCCGTCGCGACGGTCAGGAGACGGAAAATAACAGCGGGACCGTTGATTCCTATCCAGCAAACTGGCACTCGGACGCCTTTATGGCCTCCGGGATCTGGCAGCCGAATGACGAACATAAGTTCACCAGCACCTTCGATTATTACCATAAAACGAACCACACGCATTACGACGCCTGGGACTCCAGCGGCAACAGCGTTATCGGTACGTCAAACCAGACCAGCCAGACCCGCCGCTGGGGCCTGAGCCTGAAAGACGACTGGACGCCGATGAACGACTATATCGACAGCGTATCGACCAAAGTCTACTACCAGCATACCGAGGCCCATGACTGGACATATATGCCGGACAGCGTCACCCGCGCGATGCAAACGGTGAGCTCCGACTACGATACCGACACCTGGGGGATTCAGAGCGCGCTGGCGAAATCGATAGGCCGCCACGATCTGAGCGCCGGTTTTAATGCCAGCACGACGAAAACCCAGCGGCCGTTAACCCAGTCGCCAACCCCGAGCGCCTATAGCCAGATTATGCAGCCGGACGCCGACAGCCGCGGCTATATCGTCGCCGGCTTCCTGCAGGACAAAATTAACTTCGACCTCGACGGCCATAACTTTGCGGTTATCCCGGGCATTCGCGTGATGCATCAGTCGACCAAACCGGAAAACGTCTCCGATTTGGCCAACAACAGCAGCGTGCTGACCGGTTCCGACGTGTCAAATCTGTACGGTAAGAACGCTGATACCCAGGCGCTGCCGTCGCTGGTCTTGCAGTACGATATCACCCCGCGCCTGATGACTTATCTGCAGTATCAGCGCGGCGCGCAGTTCCCGAACGCCAGCCAGCTGTACGGTTCGTGGAACCTCGGCTCCAGCTACGCCGGACGCGCCCAGTATGCGCTGATCGGCAACACCGATCTGAAAACCGAAACCAGCGATAACGTTGAGTGGGGGATGAAGGGCGAAGTGGCGGAAGGCATCACCATGCGCACCGCGCTGTTCTACAACACCTATAAGAACTTTATCGCCTATACCCGCTACACCCGCGCCAATAATCCGACGCAGTTCACTAACGTACCGTCGAACATCTACACCATTTACCAGGCGGAAAACCGCGATAAAGCGTACATCTACGGCGGCGAAATCAGCGCTAAATTCAACTTTGGCACCTGGTTTGAAGAGGTTAACGGCCTGAGCGCCACCCTCGCTTACGGCTATAGTGAAGGGCAATCGAAATCCAGCTACAGCGGCGATAAGTACGTCGACCTCGATAGTGTCGCACCAATGAAGGCCATCGTCGGCGTGGCGTGGGACGATCCGGCAAAAGTGTACGGCACCGCGCTGACCGCCACCTTTGTTAAGGGCAAGCGCGCCACCGCCACCAACCGCGAAAGCTATACCAACTCCGGCTCCGCGATTACCGATTCGACCAGCGAATATATGCGCGTTCCGGGCTACGGCATGCTGGACTGGACCGCGTACTGGCAGGTCGCGAAGAATGTGCGCGTGAACGGCGGCGTATACAACATTACCGATCGTAAATACTGGGATTATCTGAGCAGCCGCAATATCGAAACGGCGACGAACCAGGAAGCCAACGACAGAGCGCTGGCGGTGATGCCTGGCCGCACCTGGCAGCTGGGCGTGAACGTCGATTTCTGACCGGCCAATAATAAGAAACCTGCTCCCCGGCCGCGCGCCGGGGAAACTCATCGTAGAGAAGGATGTGAATTATGCAAAACACCCAACCGCAACATACCCCGCTGTGGCAGCGCTATCTGACCACGAAAGCGCAATCCTCCGCGAAATACGCCCGCGATATCGCCGCCGAAATGGGGATTAGCGAAGCCGAGCTGACCGAAGCCCGCCTGGGCTACGATGCCGTACGTCTGCAGGACGACGCCCGCGCCATTCTGACGGCGCTGGAAACCGTGGGGGAAACCAAATGCATCTGCCGCAACGAATACGCGGTGCATGAGCAGGTCGGCGAATTTACCCATCAGCATCTGAGCGGCCACGCCGGGCTGGTGCTTAATCCGCGCGCCCTCGATCTGCGCCTGTTTCTCAGCCAGTGGGCCAGCGCTTTTCGCCTGAACGACAACGGCCGCCAGAGCATCCAGTTCTTCGATCCGCACGGCGACGCGTTGCTCAAGGTTTACACCACCGGCAATACCGACATGGCGGCCTGGGATGCGCTGATTGCCGGGCATACGCAGCAATCGCCTGCCCCGCTGGCGATTCGCCCGGCCGAACCGCTGAAATATGCCGACTCCGCCGACGCGGCGGCGCTGGAAAATGAATGGCGGGCCATGACCGACGTTCACCAGTTCTTCGGCCTGCTGAGAAAATATAGCCTGTCGCGCCAGCAGGCTTTCCGTCTGGTCAGCGACGACCTCGCCTGCCGGATTGACACCCAGACGCTGCCGGGCCTGCTGGAAACCATCCGCCAGGATGGCAACGAGATCATGATTTTTGTCGGCAACCGCGGCTGCGTGCAGATCTTCACCGGCGCGCTGGAGAAGGTCGCCCCGATGCGCGGCTGGCTGAATATCTTCAACCCCACGTTTACCCTGCATCTGCGCGAGGAGAGCGTGGATGAGATCTGGGTGACCCGCAAACCGACCTCTGACGGCCACGTCACCAGCGTCGAGCTGTTTGCCAAAGACGGCACGCAGATCGCACAGCTGTTCGGTCAACGCAGCGAAGGCCACCCGGAGCAGGCGCAGTGGCGTGCGCAGGTCGATCGTTTGACCACCGAAGGTCTACTCGCATGAAGCGCTGGCTGATATTACTTGCGGCGTTTCCGCTGTTGGCCAGCGCCGCCGCCGAGCGGATTGTGTCACTCGGCGGCGACGTCACGGAGGTAGTTTACGCCCTCGATGCCCAGCGGCAGCTGGTGGCAAAAGACAGTACCAGCACCTGGCCTGCCGCCGCGCAGAGCCTGCCGGATGTGGGCTATATCCGCCAGCTGAACGCCGAGGGGATCCTCTCCCTGCGGCCGACGCTGGTGCTGGCCAGCGCCCAGGCGCAGCCCTCGCTGGTGCTGAAAAAGGTTGAAGAGAATAAGGTTAAGGTGATCAACGTCCCGGGCGGCTACGACCTGCCGGCAATCGAGGCAAAAATTGGCGTGATTGCCGACGCCCTTGGTAAGCAGAGCGAAGGTAACGCCCTGCGCCAGAAGATTCATCAGCAGATCGCGCAAATTCCGTCGCAGCCCGTGAACAAGCGGGTGCTGTTTATTCTCAGCCACGGCGGCATGAATACCATGGTGGCCGGGAAACAAACCGCGGCGGATGGCGCAATCAGGGCGGCCGGGCTGCAAAATGCCATGCAGAACTTCGACCATTATCGCAGCATGTCGCAGGAGGGCGTTATCGCCAGTAAACCGGACCTGGTGGTGATCTCCGCCGATGGGCTGAAAGGCATGGGCGGCGAAGCCGGGCTCTGGAAGCTACCGGGGCTGGCGCAGACGCCTGCGGGACGCCATAAGCAGGTACTGGTGATAGATGATATGGCCCTGCTCGGCTTTGGTCCGCGCACCCCGCAGGCGGTGCTCGCGCTGCGGCAAAAAGCGGAGCAGCTGCCCTGATGCGCTCCCACCCTGCCCGTCATCTGTGGTTAATGACGCTGCTGCTGATTGTCCTGACGCTGCTCGCCACGACCCTGGGCGCCATGCGTCTGCCGTTGGCCAGCCTGCTGCCCTCCGGCGATGAGATCCTGAGAAACATCTGGCTGACCATTCGTTTGCCGCGAGTGCTGCTGGCGCTGCTGGTCGGCGCCGCGCTGGCGCTCTCCGGCTGCGTGATGCAGGGGCTGTTTCGCAACCCCCTCGCCGATCCGGGGCTGTTAGGGATCAGCGGCGGCGCGGCGCTGGCGGTCGCCTGCTGGCTGGTGCTGCCTCTGTCGGTGCCGCTGCTCGTGGCGCTGTACGCCCCGATGCTGGCGGCGTTTATCGGCAGCATGGCGGTGATGGTGGTGATTTTTATCCTCAGCCGGGCGGGAGACGCCTCGCTTTCGCGCCTGCTGCTGGTCGGCATCGCCATTAACGCCCTGTGCGGCGCGCTGGTCGGGGTACTGGCGTGGATCAGCAACGATACCCAGCTGCGCCAGCTTTCGCTTTGGGGGATGGGCAGCCTCGGGCAGGCGGAATGGTCGACGCTGCTGGTGGCGGCCACGCTGATGATCCCGGCCTCTCTCGTGGTGTGGGCGATGGCTTCACGGCTTAACCTGCTGCAGCTGGGCGATGAAGAGGCGCACTACCTCGGCGTCAACGTTCGCGCCCTGCAGCGGCTACTGCTGCTGTGCAGCGCATTGCTGGTGGCGTCGGCGGTGGCTATCAGCGGCATTATCGGCTTTATCGGTCTGGTCGTGCCGCATTTGATGCGGATGTGGCTGGGGCCGGACCATCGCGGCCTGGTCCCCGGTTCGCTGCTGTGCGGCGCGATGTTACTGCTGCTGGCCGACACGCTGGCGCGTACCGTTGCCGCCCCCGCCGAGATGCCGGTCGGGCTGTTGACCAGCGTACTCGGCGCGCCGTGGTTTCTGTGGCTGATTTTTCGTCGGGAGAAAGAGCCCCATGGATAACCGCTATAGCGCGCGTTCGCTGTCGCTGCGTCTGGGTAACCGGCAGATTATTCATGATGTTTCGCTCCAGCTCTGCGGCGGTGGGATGACGGCATTGATTGGCCCCAACGGCGCCGGTAAATCAACCCTGCTGCGCCTGTTGACCGGTTATTTAACGCCCGACGGTGGCGAACGGGTGGTGGAAGGCCGTCCGCTGGAGAGCTGGTCGGCAGAAACGCTTTCCCGCCGGCGGGCGGTGATGCTGCAGCGTACCCAGCTTCACGCCGACTGGCCGGTTGAGACGGTTATCGCCATGGGCCGTTCGCCGTGGGGCGGCGTAGCAAATGAGGAGATGATCCGCCGGGTGATGGAAGAGACCGGCTGCGATCATCTGGCCGGGAGACGCTACCCTTCCCTCTCCGGCGGCGAACAGCAGCGGGTGCAGCTGGCCCGCTGTCTGGCACAGCTGTGGCGCGATGGCGCCCCCGAGGGCTGGCTGTTTCTCGATGAGCCCACTTCGGCGCTGGATCTCTATTACCAGCAGCACCTGCTGCGCCTGCTCAAACGCCTGACCCGCAGCAGCCGGCTGCACGTCTGCATAGTGCTGCACGACCTGAACCTCGCGGCGCTGTGGGCCGACCGGATTCTGCTGCTGTATCAGGGGAAGCTGGTAGCCGAGGGCACGCCGCAGGAGGTGATCCAGCAGCCGATTATCAGCCGCTGGTACGGCGCGGAGGTCAGCATGGGTGAACATCCCGATGCGGCCGTTCCACAGGTCTATCTGGCGCCGTGAACTGATAGCAGTGTTGCGCCAGAATAGCCCGATGCCAGCCAATAATCCTTTCCCGGCTCGCGCTGCGCTTAGTCGGGCTATAATTCGTGCGGTATGTAGCCCGGCGAAGGCGTCAGCCGCGCCCGGAGGACTCCATAAGGGCGCACGTTGTCAGTAAGGCATTGACGTCCGTTCCGTTCGTGATTAGCCGGTTACGGTCTTGAAGCCGTGCCATCCGGCGTCCGCGCCATCGTCCATGACGGAATGCCACCTTCGCACGGATACTTCGCCGCTTTGGCCTCATCAAGGTCAATTCCCAGACCCGGTTTATTATTTAGGTAGGCATAACCGTGGTCTATCTCCGGGCATCCCGGGAAGACATCGCGCAAGGCATCATTCATCGGCGTGTACTCCTGAATACCGAAGTTGGGCGAGCTAAGATCAAGGTGCATGTTCGCGCAAACCCCAACCGGTGAGATATCACCAGGCCCATGCCATGCGGTGCGCACACCGTTAAACTCGCTATACACCGCCAGTTTCTTAGCTGGCGTAATCCCGCCGATAGTGCTGACGTGGCAGCGGATATAATCGATCAGCTTATTGTCGATTAAGGGTTTCCACTCATTCACATTCACAAACAGCTCCCCCATAGAGATCGGCGTGGAGGCCTGCTGGCGGAGCATTTTAAGCCAGTCGATATTTTCCGGGGCGACAGGATCTTCAAGGTAGAAGAGCTGATATTGTTCAAGCGTTTTGGCGAGATGAATTGCGGTTACCGGCGTCACGCGCTCATGCACGTCATGAATGAACTCAATACCGAATCCCAGCTTGTTGCGCAGATGGTCAAACAGGCGAGGAACGCTTTTAGCATAAGCGTCCGGGTCAAAATAGATTCCCGGCGTTTTGCTGCGCGGGGAACGCTTCGGTTGGATATTTTTCGCCCGCGCCAGCTGGGTCGCAATAAGCTTAAGATCGTCGGTACCCGCGCCGCCGTACATCCCCATCTGACAGCGTACGTACTGGTATCCCTCTTCCATTCTGGCGCGGATATTGTCCTCGACTTCAACTTCGTCCCCGCCATCGGTATGGCAATACAGCGGAATGCCGTCGCGGCATTTACCACCTAACAAATCATACACCGGCATGCCCGCCAGCTTACCTTTAATATCCCACAGCGCCATATCCACACCGGATAGCGCGTTGTTCATAATCGGTCCGCTGCGCCAGTAGCCGCTGACCGCGCCAGACTGCCAGATATCTTCAATTCGCGTGGGATCTTTGCCAATGAGAAAAGGCGCCATGTATTCATCTATAGCGCTTTTCACGGCGAAGATTCGCTGGGTAAACGTCGCACAGCCCAAGCCATACAGGCCTGGCTCGTTGGTTTCGACCTTCACAACCGCCAGATCAATGCCGCCGGGCGCCGTCAGAATCGTTTTCACGTTGGTGATTTTCAGGTTACTCACTTTAACTCCTCAGTTCACAGAATTAACTGCCTGCCATGCTGTAAGCGAATATCATCGCCACATTTGTAAGTTGTCCTACAACTTTGCGTTGTTATAACACGACGATTAGCGGCTCGTAACCTCAATCTTTATTTCTGTGATCGCGATCATGCCAGCAAACAAAAAAGATTAAAAAAACAATATATACAATAAGTTATATAAAACACCTCATTTAAACAGGAGTTGTGTTTGTGATCTATATTGCAAATTTATTTTTAGCTTATTGCTTTTGCCTCACCAAAAAATCAAGCTTAAATAAGACAGTCGTCATACAAGTAAAATTAAGCGAGGAAATAAAAATGAGCGCATTATTCGATTTAACGGGAAAAACGGCTCTGGTCACCGGTTCGGCGCGCGGTCTGGGGTTTGCCTATGCGGAAGGCCTCGCCGTGGCAGGCGCCAGAGTGATACTGAACGATATTCGCGAAACGCTGCTGGCAGAGTCGGTCGATGTGTTGGCAAGTAAAGGCTACAGCGCGCACGGCGCGGCGTTCGACGTCACCAGCGAAGATGCGATTGAGAAAGCCTTTAGCAAACTGGATGCACAGGGCATTCACGTGGATATTTTGATAAACAACGCTGGGATTCAATACCGCAAGCCGATGGTAGAGCTGGAGCTGGAAAACTGGCAAAAAGTGATTGATACCAACCTGACCAGCGCATTTCTGGTCTCGCGCGCCGCGGCAAAACGAATGATCGCCCGCCGGTCCGGCGGTAAAATTGTCAATATTGGTTCGCTAACCAGCCAGGCTGCACGGCCTACCGTCGCTCCCTACACGGCGGCAAAAGGGGGGATCAAAATGCTCACCTGCTCCATGGCGGCGGAGTGGGCACAGTTCAATATACAGAGCAACGCCATTGGTCCAGGGTATATTTTGACCGATATGAATACCGCCCTTATCGAAGATAAGCAGTTTGATAGCTGGGTGAAAAACAGCAACCCATCGCAGCGCTGGGGCCGCCCGGAAGAATTGATTGGTACTGCGGTTTTCTTGTCCTCGAAAGCCTCAGATTATATCAACGGACAGATTATTTACGTCGACGGCGGCTGGTTGGCGGTTCTGTAATATCGCGGTGCATTCAGCATTTTTGCCTTTAAAATTTTCGGCGTGCCTGAATATTTACTATACGGGTCTGCCGATATCACACAGGTATAATTATGAAGGCTTCAAGATCACGACTCTTTATTCTCACATTGTTATTTATTGTCACCGCTATTAACTATATGGATCGCGCCAATCTTGCAGTCGCAGGCTCAAATATCCAGGATGACTTTAGTTTAACACCGACGCAGCTCGGTTTACTTTTTTCTATGTTCACCTGGGCATATGCAGCTAGCCAGATCCCCGTAGGCTATATTCTTGACAGAATAGGCTCCCGCATTCTGTACGGTGGCGCTATTATTTTATGGAGCGTATTTACTTTTATGATGGGCTTTTCATCCCACCATCTTTTCTCGACAGCGACGGCATCCTTCGTCATGCTATTAGCTTGCCGGGCGTTAATTGGTGTCGCCGAAGCACCGTCATTCCCCTCTAATACAAAAATTATTGCTACCTGGTTTCCGGATCATGAACGAGCAAGAGCTACCGCCATATACTCCAGCGCACAATATATTGGTCTGGCTCTACTGACTCCAGCGTTGTCTTTTATCGTCGCCAATTATGGTTGGGAAATGTCATTCTATTTATCCGGCGGCGCGGGAATACTGTTTGGCATATACTGGCTGATATATTATCGCGACCCGCAGCACAGCACTACGGTGAATCAGGCAGAGCTTGATTACATCAAGGCTGGAGGCGGCTATGGCTCAGAGAACCAATCCGCCGTCAGTACAAAAATTGGCTGGCAGGATATTAAATTCTTCCTCTGCCGGAAGACCGTCTGGGGCCTGTTCATTACGCAGTTTGCCTGTTCCTCAACGCTCTATTTTTTTCTCACCTGGTTTATTGTTTATCTGGAAAAAGGGCTGCACCTTTCCATATCAAAAGCAGGGGTTGGCGCCATGCTACCTTATATTATGGCAATGTTTGGAGTGCTATGCGGTGGCACACTCAGTGATTTACTGCTGAAAAAAGGAAAATCCAGAACTTTTGCCCGTAAATTACCAGTAATGGCTGGTTTATTAGTTACAATGATTATTGCTTTAGTTAACTTTTTTGAAGACCAGCCGATTATTGCTATTGTGATACTTTCCATTGCTTTTTTCGCCAATGCCTTTTCAAATTTAGGCTGGGTAGTGTGGAGCGATGTCATTCCGCGAAATTTCCTCGGAACCATGGGCGGTTTTTTAAATATATGCGGAAATCTTTCCGGGATCGTCAGCCCGATTGTTATCGGGATCATTCTTGAGCGCACTCAAAATTTCCAATATGCCATGTGGTATATCGCCGCCGTCGCCGGACTGGGTCTGCTGGCCTATATCTTTCTGGTAGGTAAAATAGAAGTTATTTTACCCGGAGAGGATAATCCAGATAGCCGCGATAATAACGCATTGCACCCGGCAACAAATAATAAATCCTGAGGTAATTATGAACACTGAGAAAATAACCTGTAACGCCTGTCTGGCACATGCTGAAAAAGACGTGCGGTTTGCAACACGCGATATTGAATACGGCAAGCATGATGTGTTGGTTAAAGTGGCCTACGGCGGGATCTGCGGTTCAGACATTCACTATTATCAACATGGTCGCGCGGGTATGTCGATTTTGAAACACCCCATGGTCATCGGCCATGAATTTGTTGGCGTGGTGGAAAAATGTCCGGCAGAGAGCGGGTTAAAGGTTGGTCAAACCGTTGCTATCAACCCCTCTTGCCCGTGTAACCAATGTGAGATGTGTCTTTCGGGCAAACAAAACATGTGTAGCTCAATGCGCTTTATGGGAAGCGCGCAGTTTAACCCGCACGTGAATGGCGGCTTTTCTGAATACGTAGCGGTTAAGCCGGAACAATGTATTGCATACGATAGTCGGGTGCCGGCCAACGTCATGGCTTTTTCCGAACCTCTGGCCGTTGCCATTCACGCGGTGAAAATGGCAGGCCAGTTGGCTGGAAAACGTGTACTGGTGATTGGGGCAGGCCCTATCGGCTGCCTGATTCTGGCAGCGGCCAAAAGCGCAGGCGCCTCTGATGTGGTGGCCTGCGATTTAAGCCCGCGGTGTCTGGAACTGGCGCATCAGATGGGCGCCACTGCAGTGATGGATCCTCGGGATGAAAAGCGCAGCGCGTATTATCAGCAAAACAGAGGCTACTTCGACATAGTCTTCGAAGCCTCCGGCGCACCTGCGGCGATAGCATCAACGGTGGATTTCACCCGCCCAACCGGAACGATTGTACAAGTGGGTATAGGCGTAAGCCCGATAACCTGGCCGGTCTCTGCCATGCTGGTCAAAGAAATTAATCTGGTAGGCTCGTTCCGGTTTATTGACGAATTTACTACCGCAGTGCGCTGGCTCGAAGATGGCCGCATTAATCCGCGCCCGCTAATTAGCGCCGAATTCTCCCCTGACAGCATTGAACAGGCATTGATAACCGCGGCGGACAAAAATATCTCAGCTAAGGTCCTCATTCGCTTTGAATAACCGCGATAAGCGCCCGGTCGGGCGCTTTGTTCTTAAAAGTGAATGTTATACAATGCTGCAATTCTCAGCACTCTACCGGACAGCGATCTTGAGCATAAAATCCATTCAAAAACAGAACGTTGTAAATGAAATTTATGATCAGATCAGCGCAAAGCTGCTGGATGGGAGCTGGCCGCCGGGTAGCCGCCTTCCGTCTGAAGCGGAGCTGACCGCTTCCTTTAACGTTAGCAGGGTCAGCGTGCGCAGCGCTGTCCAGCGCTTTCGCGATCTCGGCATCGTCGTCACTCGTCAGGGGAGCGGTAGCTACGTAAGCGATCACTTTACGCCGCAGATGCTGAGCAACGATCCTCGTCCCATCATGCATCTTAGCCGCGAAGAGTTTCACGATATGATGATCTTCCGCCAGACCGTGGAGTTCAAATGCGTGGAGCTGGCCGTTACTCATGCCACGGAAGAGGACATTCTTGAGCTCGAACAGGCGCTCAACAATATGCTGATTAACAAAGGCGACTACAAAAAGTATTCGGAGGCAGACTACGCTTTCCATCTGGCTATCGTCAGGGCCTCACACAACAGCGTCTTTTATAACGTAATGAATTCAATAAAAGATATTTATTACTATTATCTTGAGGAGCTGAATCGCGCGCTCGGTATCACCCTTGAGAGCGTAGAAGCCCATATCAAAGTCTACATGTCGATAAAAAATCGCGATGCCAGTACAGCAGTGAAAGTACTTAACGAAGCCATGTCGGAGAACGTTACCGCCATTGATAAAATTAAGTCTTCAACCAGCAGCAACAATTGATTAATCGCCCTCCCCTCTTATTACAACTTTCCGTTGCCGGTATCGCTACCGACAACGGCGGTTTTATAGTGCGTTAGAAAATTGCCCGATACAGCGCTTTAATCTCTTCCAGATTAGTGTCACGCGGGTTGCCGCCGGTGCACACATCCGCCAGAGCCGCCGCCGCAAGGGCATCAATATCCTCTTCTTTCATACCGACATCGCGCAGGCGCGCCGGGATATTGACGTCGCGATTCAGCTGCGCCACCGCCTCAATGGCTGCCTGACGCGCTTCGGCAATCGGCAGAGTTGACGCCTGCTTGTTGCCGAGGGCCACCGCGATGTCGCGATATTTTTCGCCAGTATATTCGGCGTTGTAGGCCATGATATGCGGCAGCAGCACCGCGTTAGCCACGCCGTGCGGCGTACCGTAGAACGCGCCCAGCGGGTGGGCCATACCGTGGACCAGCCCCAGACCAACGTTTGAGAAGCCCATTCCGGCAATATACTGCCCCAGCGCCATCCCTTCCGCGCCCTGCGCCTCGCCCTGAACGGAAGCACGCAGCGAGCGGCCAATCACCTCGATAGCCTTCAGATGCAGCATGTCGGTGAGTTCCCATGCGCCTTTGGTGATGTAGCCTTCAATCGCATGGGTTAGCGCGTCGACGCCGGTCGCCGCCTTCAGGCTGGCCGGCATGCTGCTCATCATGTCGGCATCGATGATCGCCACTACCGGGATATCGTGCGGGTCGTAGCAAACAAATTTGCGCCGATTCTGTACATCGGTAATCACGTAGTTGATGGTGACTTCGGCTGCCGTACCGGCGGTGGTTGGGATGGCAATCATCGGCACGGCGGCGTTTTTCGTCTCCGCCCCGCCTTCAAGACTGCGGACGTCGGCGAACTCAGGGTTATTAATGATGATGCCTATCGCCTTACAGGTATCCTGCGGTGAGCCGCCGCCGATAGCGATCAGGTAGTCGGCGCCCGACTGTTTAAACGTCTCTACGCCCTGCTGCACAACCTCAATCGTGGGATTCGGGACCACTTCATCAAAAATGCTGTAAGGCAGCCCGGCTTCGTCGAGAATAGCAAAAACTTTTGTGGCGACGTTAAAACGAATCAGATCCTTATCCGTGACCACCAACGCTTTTTTGAAGCCGCGTTTTTTAACTTCATCAACGATACAGCGAATCGAACCTGGGCCAAAATACGAGGTTTCGTTTAAAATCATTCTGTAAGCCATTTGTGCTCCCTCAATTCGAGTGTTTGATAACCATAATATTTAGCCCTACAGTAACGTGACTGGCGCGGCCATTTTATTATTTCATATCAAATAACACCCTAATTGCCCGGCACGCTATTGCAGTTAATTAACCCATCGCACATTAGCCATGAGATTTGTCCAGCATACTGGACATCAGCGAGCATCAACTTTAATGACGCCCAGGGACACCAACAGTAATATATACCCGTCATACTTCAAGTTGCTTATGTGCTGGCTACGCTCATTCCCCCCAGTCACATAGTTATCTATGCTCCTGGGGACTAATGAGAGGCTCCTGCCTCTCACCGGAGGCCAGCCTTCGGCTGGTCAAATTCGTTCCCGACGAATTTGTCACTCCCTTGCCGCCTTTAAGCAACTCGAATTATTTTGGGTATAGACCTGAGAAAGATATTATCTCATGATGGATATTATTGAACTGGATCACATTATTTTATCATTTACTGCCGATACGCATTCGTATAGCCAAAAAGATATCTCTGCAGAAGCACAACAGAAACAGGAGGGACTCATGACGCTTAAGCCGGCGCACGTTAGAAACTGCCTTCGATTATTCTCTATACCTCTTTCTTATCCGTCTCCTTATCTCGCCGCCCGCCAACATCAAGTGCATCAGATGGTCATATCGTCGACTTAACACTTTAGAAACAAAAGCATCATTTCCTCAACAAAGCGGCCATCCCAGGCCGTTGGCTATCGATTAAAAACCTCTAATAAGAATTATCTGTCATTATTCATAATTGCTTATCGGCCTGTCGATAGCAAAACATCTTTTTCTTAAGAGTCGCGAGCTCTCATTATTAAGAATATTCTCTATCATTTGCGAGATATTAATTGTTAAAAATCTAAAAACATAAAAAAAACAGTCAAGATCTCTATCTTTATTGCAAACAACATTACCTCTTGTTAATATGGCCCTTGACATATATTATTTATTATAAAAATACCATTTATGATGCTTATTAATTTTTATTCTAATCACCTGACCATACTTCTCCAACGGCAGCAGTAAATGTCTGACTTTATAAATTGACATTTCGCACTTGTCCGCTAACTCACGAGTAAGTAACCCTTCAGGTTCATGTTCTTTTAATACATAAAGAATATACTCCTGCTCTGGTACGATTACCCCGGCGAATTTATTGATGCCCATTGAATTCATCAATACTCGTAAATTCTCAACTGCGGTTACAGAATTTTGATGCGAATGCGGTGTACAGGACGAAAATGAAATCTTCATGAGTCAGCTCCTTCTGTCATTAAGTACACGGCAGTATGGATTGACCCTACGAAAACGGCAACATTAGCTTTAAATTTCAACTTAAACAGTACATTTATCTGAAATTCACTTTTTTTTATGATAAAAACCCTGATATAAAGAGTGAATTTTTAATTCCGTGCGGAGATAAAAATGCGGTTCGATATAGAGGGATTTATTACATTTGATACTGAGGAAGCATCCCTGGTCAATCTGTTGACCGGTGATTGTATTGAACTCTCTGCTACTTCCACTCGCCTCCTGACCAATCTGTTACAATACCGTGGGGATATTATCTCTCGCGTTGACATTTTTCAGTCGGTGTTTGAAAAATATGGCGCCAGACCTTCTAATAGCAACCTGAATCAATACATCTCAACGCTGCGTCGCAGCCTTGCGGATCTGGGCGTTGAGAAAAATGTGATTATTACGGTACCGCGAATTGGCTTTAAAATTTCTGAGGAAGTCATTATCACCAGCGACAATGATTACTCCTCCTCTTTCACTCTCCCGACGCTGGCCCCAGAACTTCCCAGACGTAGTTTGCTGTGGCAACACCGCAAAGTCGCCATTTTATTTATCCCGTTGGTGATAGCTTTGATGCTGCTTTCACAGTTTTTTACCCATCAAAAACAGTCCCCTACAGCGATTTTTACTCAGGATAAATGTATTTTTTATGGCGCAGGAGCGCTACGCGCGGGGGAAATACTCAGAAATAAAAAGCTGTTCCCCTCGGGGCTCGATTGTTCTACACCCAAGAAAATTTATCTTTTCAACCGACAATTAAATCAGGAACAGGACTTAGGTATTTATATGGATATATTCATACTCAAATGCGATATGAAGTACCAGCAGTGCCACAGTTACTACTATAAGGAAATAAAAAATGCGTAAATACGCTTTTATCGCGCTGGCCTGTACGCTAACGCTGGCATTAGCTACCATCCTGTACATTTGTTTCAACAGCCATGACGCTTTCTCCTGTAAATCACAATACGATCTTACAGAGGAAATAAATGAGAATGTTCTCCGCTCCCAGGGCTTGCTATCCGCTGAGTTTTCCAACCATCATCTTATAATCAACCTTGAGGGATTGCTCACCAGCGCGGGAGATAAATACATTGTCTCGCGCACCCTCTCCATCACATTAAAAAAAAGCGCCGCTGCGGGTCATCTTTTTTATATTTCTGATTCGCAAACCACTCGCCACAACGGTGATAATACGCCTGATAACATCGCGCAAAAAATCCTCTTTGGCAACCAAACAAATGATAGAATCATCTATATCAATCGCGTTAATGATGATACTATTTTATTCGGTAACCAAACGTTCCCACAATATGGTTGCCAGCGTCAAAAAAACAATCATTGATTGAGATTCATCTCATTAATTTTAATTATAAAGATATCATGACGATACATTTACTACCGACGTTAGCCAGCATCGCTAATATCATTGATATGATTAACCCACGGCTAAATCTGCACCATGTCAGAACGGCGTTTATCGCATCGCATCTGGCAAATTTAGTCAATTTTTCTGCGGCCCAGCGGCGTAAAACCATTCTCGCCGCTCTTATTCATGATGTCGGCGGATTAAATGAAAAGTCGCGCCTTGAGCCGCTCAACTACATCGATAATGAACATAATAATCACGCGCTAATCGGCAGCGAGTTGCTTAGCCGAATTCCGCTGTTTCGCCCGCTCAACAGAATCGTTCGCTATCATCACACCCGCTGGCGTAACGGTCTGGGGCGTTATATTGAAGGTGAGCGGGTACCCGAAGAGAGCCATCTGCTCTTCTTCGCTGACCGGCTGGATGTACTTTATTGCGAGCACCGTACCGACCATAGCGCCTTTTTAAGCAACAAGCTGGTCGACATCGTTGCTGCCGGAGCTAATATTTTTTATAAACAGGAGTATATTCAGGCCTTCAGAACGCTCTCCGCCGATGACCATTTCTGGTCTGTCATGGCATCCACCGACTATCGCGATTACATTAACGCGATCTCCGGCGTTCATAACGACACCCTCTCTTTACACAACCTCCGCGATATTGCTGAGCTGGTCTCTTTTATTATCGATCAATTCAGTCAGCAGACGCCCTGGCACTCCGCCGCCGTCGGGCACATTGCCGGTTATCTGGCGACAAAAATAGAAATGAGCGCGACGCAAGCGCTGAAAGTAGAAATTGGCGGGTTACTGCATAATATTTCCTGTCTGGATCATAGCCCGCCGTCAAAACGCGTTGGTGCGTCAGACAACGCCCGGCACACGCTTTATCCTATTGAAGGTATTGATGATATTTCTGAGTGGATGGCCATGCAAAATGGCCCCGCGCCGCTTCAATTACCCGAGGAAATCCTTACGCCAGAAGCCGTGCTTATCGCGGTGAGCCGACGGGTGGTCCATGCGCTAAATAGACCGAAAGCGGAAGAGAAGTCGCTGGCGCAGTTAATAAAAAATAACCCGGGAGAGGAAATTCCCCCGTTTATGTTATCCCTGATTGCCCAATATTCCCCACAAATTATCCAGGTCTATCGTGCAACCGCTGGCGAAATACAGGCGTTAATGAATCGCATTGCGCAACTCACGCATTCCCTTTAGAGGCTAACCCGGCCTAATCACAGACTCAGGCGCTCAATCCGCCGTCCAGAACCAGGGTTTGCCCGGTCATATACTGGCTCCCCTCACCGATTAAAAACGCCACCGCCTGCAGCACATCATCCGTTTCGCCCAATCGGCGTAGCGGTATCGCCTGGCGCATCTCTTTTAATTTTTGCGCGGGTATCTCTTCCAGCATCTCCGTACGGATCAGGCCCGGCGCCAGGCAGTTAACCCGAATGCCGAAACGCCCGACCTCCAGCGCCAGCGAGCGCGCAATACCGCTCATCGCCGCTTTACTCGCGGCGTACGCCGTCTGCCCCACGTTGCCCTTTAACGCGCTGACCGACGACATCATCACGATGGAGCCCCGCCGCTGCGTGAGCATCGCCGGCAGCAGCACCCGGTTCCAGTTCATCATCGCGATCACATTGGTGTCCAACACTTCGCGCCAGAGCGCGGCGTCCTGATGAATATGCAGGCCATCGCGAGCTATCCCGGCATTGTGAATAATCGCTTCCGGCGCCCCCCGCTCGGCCAGTAGCGCCTGCGCAAGCTGTTCAACCCGCGACGCGTCGTTGCCGTCGCAGACGTATCCCTGCACCCGGTGGGCGGAGTTTTCGCTCGCCGCCCGGGTGGCGTTAATCGCAGCCTCATCGCGGCCGGTAAAGACCACGTTCCGGCTTTGCGCCAGGCCGGTGACCAGCGCCCGGCCGATACCGCGGCTGCCGCCGGTCACTAATATCCATTGTTGCGTCATATCAGTTACCTGACTCTTTGCTGATGTGCTGACACAGTTCGCCCAGGGTGATCCCCGGATTGTGAATAAACCAGTCCGCCTCCAGGGTGATATTGAATTCACGTTTTGCCAGCACCATGAGCTCGACGTAGTCCAGGCTATCTAATTTCAGTCGAACCAGCGGCGTATTCTCATCAATCTCATCCGGTTCCAGGTCTTTCGCATCGCAAATCATTTCACATACTTTTTGCAGAACTTCATCATAGGCAGTCATAAATTATCCTTAATTATCAATTAGGCACGGGGCCAACTTTTAGCGTGACCACGTTGGTTATTATCAGGTTATCCAGCTGCGCCGCCGCGGCGATGCGCACCAGCGCCCCCTGTTCGACCTGGCCCACCACCAGCGAGGGCAGCAGCCAGAGCGCCAGAGATTCGGGCCAAATCGGCGTCGCTTTGCCCGCGAGACGAGCATCAAACACCACCTCCTGGTGGGTTTGCAGCACCGGATAGCGGGTAAATATTTGCTGCAACGAGGTTTCCCCCGGCCCGAGCAGGGAGGCGATGTTCTCCTGGCGCAGCAGCGCGGGATCGCCAATCAGCTGGCGGAACAGCAAGGCGTCAAGAAACTGCCACTGCGCCAGGTCGGGCCAGGCGGCATGGAAGCACGACTGCAGCTCGCGCAGCGTCTTTGGCGCAATCGTGCAGGGCTGTTTACCCACCAGCGATTCCGGCCCGGCCGCCGTGCTCATCTGGCAGGAGAGGCAGAGTTCGCCATTGTGCGGATTGCTGACCGAAGTGGCGGACAAAAGGCGATTTTTGGCTACCCCGGGCGTTAACAGCCAGTCGGTATCGCACCATATTGGCCTGCGCAGGCGAACCTGGCATTTTACGTAACGCTCAGGGCGGTACAGCCGGGAGTGGGCATCGCGCTTCACGTCGAGCAGCGCGCGCATTCCGTGGACGCTCAGCTGTCCCGCGCCCATCTCGCGCGCTGCCGCGAGGTCGAAGTGAATCGGGTTTTCGTCGCCGGAAAACGCCGCCCACTGCCGCGCGTCGGCAAGGGTGTAGTGCAGCAGCGTCACGCGTGTTTCTCCAGCACCAGCGCGGCGTTCGCGCCGCCGAAACCAAAGCTCAGATTCAGCGCCCGATGTATCTCCCCCTGACGGTGCCCTTCGGCGATATAGTCAAGATCGCACTGCGGGTCAGGCTGGGTTAAATGGGCCGTCGCGGGCAGGATCCCCGCCGCCATCGCCTGCAGGCAAACAATGGTCTCGAAGCTCCCTGCGGCGGCAATCAGATGCCCGGAGTAGGCTTTGGTGCTGGAAATCGGGATGCGGTACGCCTCGTCGCCCAGCGCCTTTTTCAGCGACTGCGTTTCGTTGAGATCGTTGAGCGGCGTGGAGGTGCCGTGGGCGTTGATGTAATCGAGGTCGGCAGGCTGGAGATCTGCGCCGCGCAGCGCCCAACGGATGGTCTGCTCGCGGGCTACGCAGTCCTCCGCCGGGGAGGTAAAATCCACCGCGTCGGAGAAATTAGCATAGCCGGTGACCTCCGCCAGGATCGTCGCCCCGCGCGCGAGGGCGCTCTCGCGCTCCTCCAGGCACAGCACCGCCCCGCCTTCCGAAAGCACGAACCCGCTGCGCTGCAGGCTGAACGGACAGCTGGCCCGCTCCGGCGACTCCGTTTCCCGGCTCAGCGCGCCGAGCACATCGATATTCCAGATCGCGCAAACGCTGTTTAGCGATTCCCCGGCGCCGGCGAGCAGCATGCTGGCGCGGCCAAAGCGAATCGCATCATAGGCCTCGCCAACAGCGATAGTGCCGGTGGCGCAGGCCGCGACCGGGGTATTTTGATAGCCGCGCAAATTCCACAGCTGGCTACAGGCGGCGGTGCTCACGTTGGGCATGGAAAAAAAACAGCTAAAGGGCGAGGAGACGCCGGTTTTCTCAAACTCGGGTACCGCCAGATAGCTTTCATCCAGCCCTGCCCAGCCGGAGCCGATGATGGCGCCGCACATTAGCGGGTCATAAAACGCCGTGGGAGCTTCGCCCGCAAAGGCCATCACCACCGCTTCCCGCGCGGCGGCCAGCGCCAGGCGCGCGTGACGCGGCAGACGCCGACGAATCGCGGCGGGAACCCCCTTAAGGCTGGGTTCATTCGCCACCTGACCGATAAAATGCGTGTGAATACCGTTCGCGGAGAGATCCACATAGCGGTAGCCGCGTCGATAATCCATGATGGCCTGCCAGCTTTCGGCGGCGCTATCGCCGAGGGGAGTCACCGCGCCATAGCCGGTTATCACCACGCGATAAGGGGAGTTACTGTGACTCATTCTGGGAAGTCCTCTGTTGCGGGTTAATGCCTCCCTGCGCCAGCCAAAGCTGCAAAGTGGCATAAAGATAGTCGTACTGGTTCTGCGCCAGGCTGTTCTGCACATCAAGCAGCGCGTCCTGGGCGTTCAGCAGAGTCTGATAATCCACCGCTCCTGAGCGGTAGCGGCTCCCGGTGAGCGCCAGACGCTGCTCGCCCAGCTGTAGCGATTGCAGCAGACGATCGCGCTGCTCGTCGGCGTTAAGCCGCTTCTCCATCGCGTTGTCCACCTCCGACAGCGCGGTATAGGCGGTGCGGCGAAAGTTCACCGCCTCCTGCTGTACCTTCACGCTGGCCTGCTCCACGGTGAGCTGTACCGTGTTCCACTGGATAAAGGGCGCGGAAACGCTGCTGCCCACGGTGCGCAGCGGGTCGTTAAACCACTGGTGAAAGAGCTGGCTTCCGGCGCTCAGCGTTCCCTGCAGCGAGAGCGTGGGATAGAAGCTCAGCCGCGCGGCGTCTGAGCCCGCCAGCGCCGCCCGCAGGCGGGATTCCGCCGCCTGCAGGTCCGGCCGGCTGGCGAGCGCGGCCAGCGGCGTGGCGTTGGCAATGGCGATATGCTGACGCACATCCAGCGCGGAGGACTCATCGGTGTGCTGGGCCGGCGGTCTGTTGAGCAGCAGCGCCAGCGCGTTACGGGAAATCGCCCGCTGCTGCTTCAGGCTCAGCAGCTGATTCTGCCGGCTGATGACCGTCTGTCGCGCCTGCAGCACATCAAGCAGTCCCACTTTCCCCGCTCGCTGCCAGGACTCAATCTGCGCCAGCGTCTGCCTGGCGATATCCAGACTCGCCGCCTGATACATCATTTGCTGGTTCAGCAGAGCGATGTTCCAGTACAGCTGCGCGGTGGTGTCAATCGTCGACAGGATCGTCGCCCGGTAGTCCTGCTCGCTGGCTATCGCCTCCCATTCGCTCTGCTCCCGGATCCGCGCCAGCTTGCCCCACAGATCCAGCTCATAGCTCAGGGACAGTGAGGCGCTGTAGCTCTCCTGCGAACCGCCGCTGTTGAGCGGTTTTGAGTTACTGCCGGAGCCGTTGAGGCTCGCGTCGGGGCTGATATTGGTCCGGGTGAGCCCAGCGGAAATACGCGCCTGCTTAAGGGTTAAGGCGGCAGCGGCGAGATCGTTATTGCTTTCCAGCACCTGCCCCACCACCCGCGACAGACGTTCGTCGCCGAAACGGTCCCACCAGCGCTGCGTTTTCTCCTGCGAGCGCGCGATGCTGTCTCCCTCCGTCCGCTGCCAGTTCTCCGGCACCGACAGCAGCGGGCGCTGATAATCGCTGCGGGTTAAATTCCCGCAGCCCGTCAGCAATACAATTAACGGTAATAAAGTCAGCGGTCTCATTCGCGGGCCAGCGCCTCCGTCGGGTTCAGTCGCGCCGCGCGGCGCGCTGGAAAATAGCCAAACGTCAGGCCAATCAGGGCGGAAAAACCGCAGGCCATCGCTACCGGCAGCCAGGTGAAGACCATGGAAAACTCCTGCGTCAGCAGGGCAAACAGGTTACCGGCGGCCCAGGAGCCCAATACCCCCGTCAGCCCGCCGAGCGCGCAGATCATCACCGCCTCAATTAAGAATTGATGCATGATGTCGCTGGGGCGAGCGCCGACCGAAAGCCGGATGCCAATCTCATGGGTGCGTTCGGTAACGGAAACCAGCATGATATTCATGACGCCAACGCCGCCAACCAGCAGCGAGATGGCGGCAATCGCGGTGATCAGCAGCGACATGGAGTCAGAGGTTTTTTGCAGCGCGTTGGCGAGCTGTTCGTCGGTCTGGACAAAGAAATCTTTTTTGCCATGCTCGCGGATAAGATGCCTTTCCGCCCGTCGCGCCGCGTCCTGCGGCGACAGCGTTTCCTGAAAGCGCAGCGTGAGCGCCTCCAGCGGTTTGTCCCCGGAAATCCGCTGCAACAAAGAGGTATAGGGGATCCAGGCCGACATAAACCCGCTGACCACCTTCGGTCCCGGCTTGCTGGCGATGCCGATCACCCGCCACGGCGCGCCGGCGATTTGCACAATTTTACCCAGCGGATCTTCATTACCGGGAAACAGCGTCTCTTTGCTGGTTTCATCCAGCACCAGCACCGGTTCACGATCGTCGACATCGCGGTGGGTAAAACCGTTGCCGTGAAGAAAACGAATGCCCTGCAGCGAGAAATAGTCGGCGGAAACCCCGGAAAGAATAATCGAGGAATCAAACCCCTGGCGCACCGCGGTCGTCATGCTGGAGACGATCGGCGACACCCCAAGCACCCACGACTGTTTGCCGAGGCTGGCGATATCATCCAGCGACAGCGCCCGCTCCATATCCGGACGCTTGCTGCCCCAGCCGGTGCCGGGGCGGATTTCGAGCGTGGTATTACCCAGCTTGCCAATCTCGTTCATGATGCTCTGCCGGGCGCCTTCTCCCACCGCCATGGAGGAAACCACGGACGAAATGCCGATGATAATCCCCAGCATCGACAAAAAGGCGCGCATACGATGCCCCAGCAGCGACCGCCATGCCATCCGTACCGACTCTCCGATACTGCGCGACAGCGAGGCCCGGCCGTTATCCTGTACCGCGGGCAGCCGCGGAATGCCGCGATTATCACGCGCGCCGTGGGTGCTGTCGGCGACCACCTGCCCATCGCTGATCTCGACGATCCTCTGGGCCTGCTGCGCTACCTCGCGATCGTGGGTCACGATAATCACCGTATGCCCGTCAGCGTTCAGCTGGTGCAGAACATCCATCAGCGCCCGGCCGCTGACGCTATCCAGCGCCCCGGTGGGTTCATCGGCGAGAATAATCTGCGCGCCGTTGATCAGCGCCCGACAGACGCTGACCCGCTGCTGCTGGCCGCCGGAAAGCTGCGCGGGTTTATGCGCCAGGCGCGCGTCAATGCCCAGCTTTTCCGCCAGCAGCGCAATGCGCGCCTGGCGCTCAGCGGCGGGCATCGCGGTATAGAGCGCAGGGATGGCAATATTCTCTTCCGCCGTCAAATAAGGCATCAGGTGATAGCGCTGAAAAATAAATCCCAGCCAGCGGCTGCGCAGCTCCGCCAGCGCCGCGCTGTCGGCCTGATGGGTGGCGATGCCGTTGATATACACTTCACCGCTGCTGGGTTTATCCAGACAACCGATAATATTCATCAGCGTCGATTTACCCGAGCCGGAAGCGCCCATAATCGCCACCATCTCGCCAGGCATAATGGTCAGAGAGATGGATTTCAGCACCGGAATCAGTTGCGTCCCGGCAACAAAATGACGCGTGACGTTGTTTAGCAAAATTAACGGCTCAGCCATCAGACGGACCCCGCATCCTGCGGGATCACCACCCGCTCACCGGGCTGTAATCCTTCAAGAACCTGCGCATACTGGCGGTCGTTAATCCCGATGCGGATGGTGCGCTCCTCGCTGCCGTTCTCCTTTTGCACCACGACCAGGTAGCGCTCATCGCCGAGCGAACGCCCCAGCGCGGCAACCGGCACGCGCAGCGCATCTTTCACCTGCGCGATGCGGATAAACACCTGGGCGGTCATCGAGGTTTTCAGCAATCGCTGGCGATTATCCACCTCGAAGGTGCCGTTATAGTAAATGGCGCTGCTCTGCTGGTTACCGGCAGACGCGCCGGCGTTTTGTTCCTCCAGCGCCTCCTGCGGCGCGGGCTGGACATAGCCAAGCTCCCCTTCATAACGGGTTTGCGGGTCGGCAATGACGTAAAACCATAGCGGCTGTCCCGGATGGATTTTCTGGATATCGGCTTCGGAAATGCGGGTTTGGACCTGGACTTTATCGAGATCGGCGAGCACCAGAATCGTAGGCGCAATTTGCGAGGAGACGATGGTTTGCCCTTCACGGGTCACGATGCCCAGCACTTCGCCATCCATAGGCGCGAGAATGCGGGTATAGCCGAGGTTGGCGTTAGCGGTCTGCACGCTCATTTCCGCCTGCACAATCTGCGCCTCATTCACCGCTATCTGCTGAACCTGCGCGGCATACTGCGCCTGCGCCTGTTCGAGGTCGCTGCTCACGCCGGAGCCGTCGCGGCTCATGGCCTGCTCGCGCGCCAGCGCTTTACGGTACTGCACCAGCGTGGCCTCAGAGGCCTGCTTTTGCGCTCTGGCGCTGGCCAGCTGCGCGGTAGCGTTGCGTAAGTCGGAAAGCTGCAGCGTCGGGTCGATTTCGGCTAACAGCTGCCCTTTGCGCACCCGCTCGCCCTGGCGCACGTACAGCTTACGCAGCTGGCCGCTGACCTGCGCGCCGACGCTCACCTGGACGGCAGGTTTGATAATCCCGCTCGCCAGCACGACCTTTTCGATATCCCCGCGATCGAGCGTAAC
This sequence comes from Klebsiella sp. RCJ4, assembly GCF_009025755.1. Taxonomy (NCBI): domain Bacteria; kingdom Pseudomonadati; phylum Pseudomonadota; class Gammaproteobacteria; order Enterobacterales; family Enterobacteriaceae; genus Klebsiella; species Klebsiella sp. RCJ4. The sequence goes on along the minus strand of NZ_WCIN01000043.1, from coordinate 337,109 downwards.
GGTATCAATCGACTCGGCCTGTGCCGGAAATGAGCGCTGATAATAGACGGCGGCAACAATGGCCAGCATAGCGACCAGCGCAAACAGCCACGTTTTACGGCGGCGTAAAAATGCTCTTCTCATTGCTCCACCTCTCCCTGTGTGATATCGCGCAGCTTGCCTTCCTTCAGGCGATAAAGCCGCGTGAAGTGATGCAGGATCTGCTCGCTGTGGGTCACGACGATCAGCGTCTTGCCCTGTTCGCGGCAGTACTGGCACAGCGCGAGGATCGCCGTTTCCGCGGTTTCATCATCAAGATTGGCGGTCGGTTCGTCGAACAGCAGTATGGGCCGGGTGCTGTAGAGCGCCCGCGCCAGCATCAGCCGCTGACGCTGGCCTAAAGAGAGCGCCGAGTGGCTCTCGCGGATCAGCGCTTCCATTCCTCCCGGCAGCGCCTGAACCACCGGCCCCAGCGCCATTTTTTCGACCAGCGCCTCCACTCGCCCGCGATCGCTGTCGCTGTACCACGGGTCAAACAGGGTGATGTTTTGCAGCACCGAGGCGTTGAACAGGATGTCTTCCTGACTCTGTAGCCATACCTGCGACGCCAGCTGCTGCGCGCTCACCTCGTCGTTGTTCAGCAAAATTCGCCCATGCTGCGCGGAAAAAAGCCCTGCCATCAGCCGCAGCAGGGTGCTTTTTCCGGCGCCGGAATCACCCACGATCGCCAGCCGATCGCCGGGCTCCAGGATGAGATCAACGGCATTGAGTACCGGACGCTGCGGGTTGTAATGAAAGCTCACCTGCTCGAACGTCAGCCGCGGAACCGCTTCACCGCTGAGCGGAGCAAACTGGGGCGCAGCAGGCTCATGGCGGGTGAACAGGCCCTGCGCGCGGGTATCGATCACGTGCAGCTGTGATTTACGGATCACGGCATAAAATATCCGCGTGACGTAGGAGGTAAAAATCTGTCGTAAAAAGCTGTAGGCAAAAAAGTCGCCCAGCGAGATAAGCTTTGCGTGCACCAGCGGCAGCACCACCAGCATAAAAACCACCATCTCAAGGCTGCCGGTCAGCTGGTACAGTCCCTCTTTGACCTGCTGATAAACTTTCTGCCGCTGGAGGCAGGTGAAAAGGTCATGAGACAGACGGGCAAACTGCGCTTTACGCTGCGTTTCCAGCCCGGCGGTCTTGATGGTTAACACGCCCTGAAGCGTTTCCATAAAAAAGTCATTCAGCGTCGCGCTTTTCAGCTGCAGCTGCTGCGTATACCAGCGGTCGCGAAAAATGGCCCAGACGCTAATCAGCCCCATCGCCACAATACCCACGGCGGAAATCAGCGCCAGCACCGGGGAGATCCAGAACATAATGCCGATCGCGATAACGCAGATGATCCAGTCCGAGCGGAGCCCGTTATCCAGTTCGATTTTTTGCAGCATCCCGCCCTGCCAGGCGATAAAACGGCTGAAAACGTCCCCCGGCGCGCGTTTTTCAAAAAAACGCAGCGGATTATTCAGCAGGCGGGAAAAACCGATATCGCTTTTAAGCAGGACAAAGCGGCGAATAAATCGCTCGCTAATCACCCTGACGCCCAGCGCCAGCAGCGTGGATACAACAAAGGCGAGGATGAACCATAAATAAGGAAACTGCGTATTCTGAACGTCAGAGAAGGCCTGGTTGATCGCCCGGCTGACCATCGTCGGCATTAAAAACAGGGTGAGCGACACCAGGAAGGTCAAGAGCATCAGCTTATAAATGCCCGGAACCGCCGCGGTCTCCTTCAGGCTCATCGTCCGCGGCATCTCCTGCTGCGCGCCGGTAATAACCGGGTCCGGGCCGGCAATCGCGCCGGGCGACTCTTCAAGGATCAGCGCATAGCCGCTAATCTCTTTTTTTAATGCCGAGAAAGGCAGCCACTGCTGGCCAATCGCCGGATTCATGACGCAGACGTAATCCCCTTTTCGCCAGGCCAGCAGAACATAGTGGCTGGCGCCGTAGTGCAAAATGGACGGGAACGGCAGCGCATGAAGCTCAGCGTGATCGAACAATACCGGCGCGGTGGCAATGCCGAGCTGCTGCAGAATAACGGATAAATCGCTCAACGATGTCCCATGATCGGATGCCGGGAAAATTTCCCGCAAAGCCGGCAGCGAGCACGGAATATTCTGGGTTTGCGCCAGCATCGCAATACAGGAGAGGCCGCATTCATTGGTCTCTTCCTGGAAAACCATATCAGGAATAATCTTTTTCATGATGATGCATCAGTGATTAATAAAATAGAGCGAATGGCTGTGCCACAAAAGCCAATCCTGCGGATAGTCACGCAGGGTGTTTTCAATCATCGTCGGTAGCTTTGCCGCGACCTCTTTTGGCCTCAGCGGAGAATAGATCTTTATTTTTATCCCGTGCTGATAATAGAGGTGATAAAAAACCACCTGCGCCGATACGATGCGAGAAAACCGCTGTACCCCGCTATGTAATTTCGCCGGGCGGCCAAATATCCGGCAGCTTATTTTCCCGGACTGCGCTTCCGGGGTCTGCACCGTGTAATCGGCAGGAATGTCGGGGAAAATAATCATATTTTCCCGCCCTGCCGATACATTAGTCATTAACGCCATAAGCTCGCTAGCCAGCGATGTATTATCCTGGTGGATTGAGCAATAAGAGAGCGCGACGCCGCCCATTTTACGGCTGGCGACGGTGTAGCTTTCCGCGCTGGAAGAGACCACTACGCTGGCTTTGCCCGGCGTCACGCCAGCCCCGACCATCGCTGCTAAGATATCGGAAACGCAGTGCAGCGGCGCAAGGACGACCGGCGTCTTTTGCGCCGCCAGGGGAGCGACAACGGCGTCAAGCTCTCGTGTGCATGCCTGCATCTGGGCCAGGGTGGCCGGGTGCTGTCCCCAGGTCGCCCCTATCTCCAGCAGCTGGCGACGCATGGCTATCCATCCGGCATCAATTCGGCCCTCGACGCCCGTCAGGCAGCGGTAGTTTTGCGTCGCCACGGCGCTGCGGCCACGGTACTGTCTCCCCAGCAGCCGCAGCCGACACAGCGCGCGAACCGCCAGCAGCAGCAGCGGCATCGGGGTAAAACGCATGACTCTACGCACCGCTTTTTGGCCGTAGCCGGTAAGAGGCCGGTAGCGCCAGCTCAGCTGCGCGGACCATTTTCTTACGCTGAAGACGCTCCAGACGATGAGAAAGCGCGCCACGCTTACTCCTTATCCTGGGTTAACAGCTGGCGCAAATAGTCGGCAAATTCAGGAAACTGACGATCCTTCGCCACTACGTATTTTTTATTGACAATAAACAGCGGCGTCGCGTTAATGTCATAAAGTTCGGTGATTTTCGCCATATATTCCAGACGCTCGGCGACGGCCTGACTTTGGCGTAGCTGATGGTATTTATCGACATCAATACTATTCTTTTTCAGCCAGCCATTAAGCGTTTCCTCATCGGCTAAATTAATCCCACGGGTCATTACCGCGTTAAATGCCTGGTCGCGCGTCTGGCGCTCAATACCCATGACTTCAAGGGTCGCAAAAACCGGCGCAAAGACCGCCAGGCCGTTATTCTCGCCAGTAATATGGATAACTTCAAAGGTGCTATCCGCGGGTAGCGTGGCGGCGAATTTTTCGATCTCTTCCTCGTTCGATGCGCAGTAGTGACAGCCATAGGACATCACTTCAATAATGCTTTTCTCATTTTTTATTGGGCTACTGGCAACGGTTGCGCTGTCAATTTCCCGCAGGGCGGAAGGCTGACTGCTATCCAGTGAAAATGTATTAAACACAAAAATGTGATAGCACAGCACGGTAATTAGTGACGAAGTTATCGCCACCAGAAACGTATAGCCAACGGCGGTAATAGGTTTTATCTTCATTTGATACCAGGCTCGCGAAAATAGCGGAGAAATACATGGAGGGTTCCCCCTCCATGTATCACATCAGTGATTAATAACGGGCGCTATTTGGCACGACGCACATGCTGTCCGGCGCATCTTTCATGCTAACGGTTGAACCGTGCTTATCCGTACAGGTGGTCACTTGTTTACAGGTAGAAACACCGCCAACGACCACTGTCTCGTAAGAGCTTGTGCAAGTTTCCTTGCAGCAGCCGCCAATAATAGTTGACGCTTCAATCATACTTAATTTTTGCATTTGTTAGATCCTTAACTATTTATATTGAAATGTATTTTTCTTACACTTACCTACTGGCTTAGCTATCTGCCAGTAATTCTGTCGATGTTAGACTTTGTATGCTGTTATACGCAGGGGGTGGCGACGATACATTTGAAAATATTAAACAGCTCTACGTTATTTTTAGCGTTTAACTTTTTCATCAGGCCCCGTTTGCAGCGGCTCAGTCGACGAACATCAATTTTTTGCTCAGAGGAAATTTGCGACAATGACTTCCCTTTGAATATTTCTTCCATTAACCACCAGTCATCGCTGGAGATACTGTTATTAAAATCCCGGGCTAACCACTTCTGTCGGGTATAATTAATTAGCGAGCGGCTATAAAATATTTTCTTTGCCACCATCGAATCAGCGCCTTCAATGAATTTGAAAAAATTCTCCAGCGACTCATTTTTTAATAACCAGCTCGCCTCCGGGAGCAGCGAATGCAGCGCAAAAAACAGAGAAATATTATTTTCTCCTAATAAAATCACCAGCTGCTGATTTTCCCGGCAGTAGTACTCTTTAATGGTGTATAGCGCATTAAAGCGTTCGTCCGGCAAACTGTCGACATCGCAGAGCACCCAGCGCAGCTCCTCTTTCTGCTTCGGCAGACGCAGCGTATTAATCAGCTGAGAGAACTGGTCCAGCCTTGAGAAAGCGCAGTCGCCGTCATGCGCGGCAAGATCGTCAACCAAAGAACGTACGCCTTCTGAGAAAAAGATATTTTTATCGTAGAGAAAGAAACGGCGGCTCATTTATCATCATCCTTGATCTATTCTACTGGTAATTAAGGGTGTAATACGCTGTTGCCTGGAAGGCACCGGTCTGCAAGGTTTTGTTACTCAAGGCGTCCGGTTCCCCTTCAACAAAAGCTTTAAAATTTAACTGCATGGTGGCATCGGAAATGGCGACCGCGGTTGTTGGCGTATTGAGTGAAATCGCCGTGCCGTTACTCTCTTCAAAACCAATGCCAATACCGCTGGCGGAATTTGGCGCTACCGGCGTAATCGCCAGACGGTCGCTCATATTGGCATTTTCCGTCCCGCTAAAGGTTACGGTAACGGAATTAAAAACATCGGTACTGCAATCCTTAAGCTCAATCACAAACGCTTTGGGCTGTGATTTGCTCTCCGCATAGAGCGTACGGGTTGAAATCTGGCCAAAATCCACGGCGATATTTTTGGATGAAGGAACGATACTGCAGCCATGGGCCGCGACGGTGCCTTTGAAGGTTAAGTCGCCGCCGATCAGTTCCCCACTGGCGTACGCCGGCGTGGCCGCCGACAGTAAGCCCAGAAGTACCATAGATGCGATAAATTGACGCATGCTGCCCCCTTACTGAAACTCAGCGACCACGGTGGCCGATGCCTGGAAATCCCCTTCGAGAACGTTGGTCCCGGCATTGGCAATCGGCGCGGCGGTGAGATTCCAGGTTCCCTGATTATTATTAAAACCCGGCACGTCATAAAATCTATTCGCGGCCACTAAACTGCCGCCTGAATCTTTCAGAATAATGCCAAGATTGGATCGATCGACGGCGCCGGTGGTCCCTAAATAATCGCTATTAAAACTGGCGGTATTGGCCTGCTGAATACCCAGGCGAATATTTAAATTACCGTTCGCGAAACTTCCCCCTTCGCATTTCACCTGAATAGGCACGGACCGGCTGTAATTATTGCCATTTAGCAGCGAACCCGAACTGGGGATGGTATCAAAATCGACGACGATCGGTGAGCCTGAGTTAACAATACATTTATCCGGAACGGTAATGACCCCGGAATTAATCGAGACAATCGACATTGGAGTGCTGCCCATTCCTGAGCTATAGTTCCCCAGGCGGCCGTAAAGCTTGGCGATTTCTGTACCCAACAGGTTAACGCCGTTGACAATAGGCTTAGTAATCATAAACGTTACCCGCCCCTTGGCGCCGGACTCAAAGTTATTAAATTGGGTGGTTGGCGGAACGCATTTATTCTGAAAAGCGTTATTCGATTCATTATAAAAAGGCACCGCAAAATAATCCATGCGCTTACCACGGATATAAATTTCAATTTTTACATCCATATAATCATTGAGCTTTAAATAGCCCGGCGCGCTTCCCTGCTGCATCAGCGAGGCGGTCGCAGAGTAATAAATCGCCTGATTTTCCATGGGAATGGTACAGCTGGCTATACCAGAATATTGCCCGCCCAATGAAAATTCATAAGGAATCGTTGCCCCTATGCTGTTATTGGTAATATCCTGATTGACCACGTCAATATTATACATTTTAGGTCCGCCGACCGGCGTAATTTCCCCTTCAATCGCCGCGCTGACGTCAAGGGATAATAAGCCGCCGCAGAGTAAAAGCGTGACGCAAGATTTTCGTCCGATAACCATCGTCGTCATCAGAGATACTCCATTTTTAAACGCAGCAGTCCGCTAAAGTTGCCCGCGGTCACGTTTCGTCCGGTTGACTCCAGCACGGCAATAAACGTCAGGCTGCTATCGCCGGTTTTCACAATAAACGGCGGCTGCGTTTGATTAATATCCAGCGCCCGTTCTTTGACATCCAGCAGGCGAATACCGGCTCCTGAGATGCTGCCGGTCAGGCGCAGCAGCTGGCGATTATGTTCATCCGATTCGCCGATAAAAGTGAGCTGAACCGCCTGCTCGCCGGTGGTGTAGAGATGCTTGCTGCTGCCCGTCGTCCGTGAGGCGATGCTGTCGCGCGCCTGCGAGGCGCCTTTCAGGCAATCTTTGAGTTCGACGCGAACCAGCACCGGCTGGCTCCGGTCGCCGGCCTGATGAAAACGGCGGGCGCTGATTTCACCCATCTCAATAATCTGCAGGCGGCTCTGCGGCGCCAGCACGCAAGGCGAGGCATAAACGGAGCCATTGAATATCACGTTACCGCCATCTTCCCCCTGATGATCCCGGTTATAGTGCTGTGGCTGTAGCGGAATATCAGCGTCGGCCAGCGCTGGCATACTGATACCGAATACAAACAGTGCTAATAGCGATAGACGCGTTTTCATCATCAGGTTCCTCTTTAATTACCCTTGCTGCGATGGCGGCAGCGCTTTACAGGTATTTCCTTCACAGCGATATTTCAGCTCCGGATGACCGCCATAATCGTTCACATACATCATGGCGAAATCTCGCACGCCGCCGTCGGTTACGCTGAACTCCATGCTGGACTTCGGCGCAATCATAATCCCCGGAAACTTAGTGATTTTTTCACCCTTAACGCGGGACAAGCTAATAATGGTGATGTAATAGGGCGTCGGGTTTTGCGCGGTCATCTTATTGCCGCTCTTTTGAAAGACGACCTGGTCCTGCCAAATCTCGCTTTTGCTTTTGGGAATAATGGCCGTCGGGCGGTAAAATAATTTAATCCGCGACTGCATGGCTAACTGCAGGACATTCGCTTTATCCGGCTTGGGCGGGATTTCGCGCACGCTTAAATAAAACAGGCTTTCCCGATCCTGCGGCAGCTGGTTAATACCATCAGTTTTGGTGACCCGCGCCACCCCTTTTTGCCCGCCGTTAATCCGCTGTAAAGGCGGCAGCACCACCAGCGGAGAGGTAATCTTGTTGCCCTTGCTGTCCTCAACCCACGATTGCGCGAGGAAAGGAATATCCGGGCTGGTGTTGGTTAAATTCGCGCTCGCCGAGCTGTCTTTACCGGTGATGATAAGACGCGTGCGATCCAGCGAAACCCCTGCCTGAGCGGTACCGCTTACCGCCGCCAGCATCACAACGCCCATCCAGCAGAATTTGTTGCTTGTTATGCTCATTTTTGGCCTTTTATTACTGTCACTGTCATTTACACGGCAATAGCGCGGCTGTCGAACGACGCACGATGGTCGGCGGGATGGCAATCTGGCACTGCTTTTTCCCGCTCCACACTACGCTTAGCAGCTCCTGAGGATTAACCCCCGCCAGCCATCCCTGGCCACCTTCCATAATCATGGAGACGCTCACGCCATCGCCGTTGATAACCTCCGCGCCGAACGGTGGATAGGTACCGTCAGCCAGGCGAATAATCCCCATCATTTTTTCGCCCTTGGCCATGCCAAAGGTCTGATAGCCAATGGCGCCTTCGGTCAGCGTGGCAGTGCTGATGGCCTTTGCCGGTTCGATGGATTCCGACATCGCATCGACATCAACACGGGTATCAAAGCTGTTGTAGCTCACGATGTCCGGAATAACGGCAATACCGAAATTGTTGGTTCTTGATTTACCGTCATTGAGCGGAACGTCGCCGATACCGTTGGTATTCACCATCACGCGCGCCGTGTTAAGCGTCGCGCCGCTGTTGTGGATCGCCGCCCCGTGCCGGGTAGCGGTAAAGCCGCCGCGCAGGGTGCTGCTTAGGGAAACGTAGTGATCCTGCTGATAGCTGGCGTTGCTGTTGATTTCGGCATACTGCGAGCGGCGCTGATAGTAGCCGTCGACGTTGGCATAGCCGCTCTGGCTCGCCCCGGCACGCAGTCGCCACAGGTTGTTGTAGTCGCTGCTGTCGGTGTACGAGAGCATCGGGCTGGTTTTGCCGTTATTGGTCTGTACGTCGAGACCGCTCCATTTGCTATCGCCAACGGGAATGGAAAGCGAGAAAGCAATAGAGTCGTCTTTACGCCCTTCGTAATCGGAACGGTAGGCCGAAATATTGGTGGTGATCCCGCGAATATTACCGACGTTAAACGAGCGCCCTAACGAGATGCCGTAGCGATCCTGGCTGCTTCGATTCCAGTAATTCTGGTGGGTATAGGTCAGAAAGACGGTGGTCGCTTTGCCTGGCTCATCGGCCCAGAACGTTTTATTCCCGGTGATGGTATAGACTTCTTTTTCACGGCCAAGGCTGTCGTAACCCTCGTAACGCTCGTTGAGATATTGCGAGAAAGAGCGGAAATCTTCCTGAGAGAAGCGATAGCCGGCGAAGGTAATTGAACTGTTATATTCGTCGAACGTTTTCGCATAGCTCAGCTTAAACGAGGTGCCTTTAAGCCGCTTCTGGTTTGACTGCTGGCTGTAGGATTCGGTGGCGTCCAGCGAGAGCGCGCCCAGTACGCTGAGATCGCGGCCAATACCGGCGGAGACCGCGGTATATTCCGCCCCTGCGCTTTGTAAACCACCGTACAGCGACCAGGCGTTGGTTATCCCCCAGGAGAAATCACCGGAAGCGAAACCTGGCCCCTGAATTTTATGGTTATAGCGGGACGGCGCGCCGACAGCCACGTTGTAACGCACGTAGCCGGGACGCGTAAGGTAAGGAATGTTGGCGGTGTTAACCTGGAACGTCGAAATGGAACCGTCCTGCTCCTCCACCTGAACATCCAGCGTACCGCGCACCGAGCTGCGTAAATCCTGAATGTTAAACGGCCCGGCGGGAACCGTCGTTTCATAAATAATGCGCCCGCTCTGCTTCACCGTCACTTTGGCGTTGGTCTTGGCCAGGCCGCGAATTTCCGGCGCGTAGCCCTGCAGGTTTGGCGGCAGCTGACGCTCATCGCTGGCGAGATTAAGCCCGGTAAAGCGCACGGTGTCGAAGACCTGAGAATCAAGGTAGATCTCCCCCGCCGTCAGCTTTGCCGCCATCATCGGCAGAGGACGGTAGGCGTAGATCTGATTCATGTCGAAATCAAATTGATGCGTCGCGCTGTAATAGCTGGTCTGATATTCGCCGCGCAAACGCCAGCCGCCGAGGTTAAACCCGGTCTGGCCGTATCCGCTCAGGGTGGTGTAATCTTCATGCATATCAAGCTGGCGGGTATATTGCCCGGTCAGACTGTAGTCGAGCAAAAAACCACCAATGCCCTGGTCCCAGCGCTCCGGCGGCGTCCAGTTCGGATCGTTGTATTTCATCCACGCCTGCGGGACGGTGATGTCCAGCACCCCGGCGTAGTTGCTGAGCGTAGCGCCAGGAAGGCTCAGCAGGTCATAGCAATCGGCAAACGGCTGTGCGACCTTTTTCTGCGCTTCTTCTTTCAACGCCAATCTGGCAAGAATTTCGCCGTTAATGCAGGCCTGGGTATGCTTCTGGTCCTTAGAAGCCAGATAGCGAACCTTTTGCTGCCCCACCGCCTGGCCATTTATTTTAATATCTAATAAGTACTCGCCCGGCGGGACATAGTTGTCGGTGGCGAAACGGGTTAAATCGATATTGTCGCGATCGGCGGCATCCAGTACGTCGGTATTGAATTCCACGTCGGTTGAGGCACAAGCCATAGAAGCACAGCAGAAAAAAAGCATCTGAGAGAGGATTATTTTTATTTTTAGTTCTGCTGACATGACTATTCATCCCGAATCATTCAGTAAAATATCGTGCGCGGTAAACAAGCTACAACAGCAATAGCTGGCTTGCGTCTAGTTGTAATCCATATAAAAACGAGTGACGGCGTAAAAATCCCCAGCCTTAATATGTTGCTGAACAGGAACCAGCGAAGCGGTGAATTTCAGCGTATTATTCTCATCACTTAGCAGATATCCCGAAGAGGGTTCTCCAAAAGTTAAAACTTCCCCACGGCGATCGCGAATCTGTATACCAAACCCCTTTCCTTCCCCATCCGGAATTAATACGGTCGGGTCCTGCGATGACGCATTGCCGGTAAAAGTAATCGTGGCATAAGCACCGGGCGTTGATTGATTTTCGCTGCCGTAAGACGCGCAGCCCACTAAGCGCACCAGAAAAGGCCGGACGAGCTTACCTTCTTGATCCATATTAATATCGCGAGCGGATATGTTGCCGAAATCCACCCATAGCTCCCGCGAGCTGGGATCAATATCGCAGGCGGCAGCAACCAGCTCCCCCGAAAGCGCCAGCTGTCCGGGCGTAAAATTAGTACTCGAAGCATGTCCGGAAAAGAGTAATACCGATACGAATAGCGCCATCAGTCTCTTTTTCTCTGTATCCTTAACCATACTCAGAATTCCATATTATCGGGTACACCATCCAATATCGCGGGGAGGAACCTCCCCGCGAGCGATAATTCAAAATCGATTATTGATAATCGATAGTGAAATTGATCGTTGACTGGAATGCACCCGCGGTTACGGTAGTGGTAGAACCGCTCGCTGCCGCTTCCGCTTTCAGGAAGGCCACGAAAGGAATGGTGTTAGTACCATCGACCAGGGTGACCGGCGTGGTCTGCGCGCCCCAGGTCACAGTCTGGCTAGCGCTATCTTTCAGGCCGATACCTGCACCAGATGCGGTACCAGAAGTAAAGGCAGCCAGAGTAGGATCGTTCGGGTTAACCGAAGTCGGGGTATAGGAAACAACGGCGCTGCTGGCGATGGTGGTATCGCAATACTGCAGCTCGATGTTTTTGGTTTCAGTTGCCTGACCCCCGCCTTGCAGCAGGGAAACTGGAACCTGACCAAAATCAACGGTTACCGGGCTGGACGACGGCGCTAAACCACACGCGGTATTCACCAGCTCACCCTGAAGCTCAATCTGACCATTAGTGGTATCAGCCAGTGCAGACATTGAGCCGAGAGCAGCAGTTAATGCCACAGCCATAGCAACTTTATTCAGTTTCATAGAAAATTCCTGCGTTATAAATTTTTATCCTAAAGAGTAAGGAGCTATAAAATTGCTGAGTTATACTCTCATAACAATTTGCAGCCCTCCGCATCACCGAAAAATCCGTTTCAATAATTAGACTATTAATTAATATTAATAATTTAATTAAAGCCAGATCCCCTGGTCGACAAAAATACTAACAAATCATTTTTTAGGTAAAAAGAGATACATTTACAAAGGAATTAAAAAAAGATTTAACCTCGCGAACAATGCCACCATAGGAAATTAACTCGCAGAATGCTGAGATATATCCTAAAAACAAATTACGAAAGGTAATTAATAGAGGATAAACGAAAGATGTTGATGGTAAGAGAATTGTAACACAGATCACATTTTATTAACAAACCCCCTTTTCTGCTACACGCAACGGTGAAAAGTAGACGGAATAAGGGAAATAACGCGAGGCGTACGACGCCGGTGAAAACGGATGTCTCCCCGTCTATACCATCGACCTGCATTCGCCAGTATAGCCTTTTTCCGCTGCGACCTCCTCCTCCGGCATACCGCCGCTGCTTCTTGTTTTCCTGACCTGAAGACTCCGTTATCATGCGGCTCATGAGTCAATAAACAGAAATGCACAGTTTCACGGGAACCGATGAGCGATAGCGCGACGTCATGAAAACAATAAACTCCGCTAACTCATTAAAACTTCAGAAAATGGACAGCAAAAACTGATGAGTACACTAGAGAATCTTGACGCCCACACCCCGATGATGCAGCAGTATCTCAAGCTGAAAGCCCAGCACCCGGAGATTCTGCTGTTTTACCGGATGGGTGATTTTTACGAACTGTTCTATGACGATGCGAAACGCGCATCGCAGCTGCTGGATATCTCGCTGACGAAGCGCGGCGCTTCCGCGGGCGAACCGATTCCGATGGCCGGGATCCCCCATCACGCGGTTGAGAACTATCTGGCTAAGCTGGTTAATCAGGGCGAGTCGGTGGCCATTTGCGAACAGATTGGCGATCCGGCAACCACCAAAGGGCCGGTTGAACGCAAAGTCGTCCGCATTGTGACCCCGGGTACCATCAGCGATGAAGCGCTGCTGCAGGAACGCCAGGACAATCTGCTGGCCGCCATCTGGCAGGATAGTAAAGGTTTTGGCTACGCCACCCTCGATATCAGCTCCGGACGTTTTCGCCTGAGCGAACCCGCTGACCGCGAAACGATGGCGGCGGAGCTCCAGCGCACCAACCCCGCCGAGCTGCTGTACGCGGAGGATTTTGCCGAGTCGTCGCTGATTGAGGGCCGCCGCGGCCTGCGCCGCCGTCCGCTGTGGGAATTTGAAATCGACACCGCGCGCCAGCAGCTCAATCTCCAGTTCGGTACGCGCGATCTGGTTGGTTTCGGCGTTGAAAACGCCCCGCGCGGCCTGTGCGCCGCCGGCTGCCTGCTGCAGTACGTCAAAGACACCCAGCGCACGTCATTGCCGCATATCCGCTCCATCACGATGGAGCGCCAGCAGGACAGCATCATTATGGATGCGGCCACCCGCCGCAATCTGGAGATCACCCAGAACCTGGCCGGCGGCTTTGATAATACGCTGGCCTCGGTGCTCGACTGCACCGTGACCCCCATGGGCAGCCGTATGCTTAAGCGCTGGCTGCATATGCCGGCGCGCGACACCGCCGTGCTGGTAGAGCGCCAGCAGACCATCGGCGCGCTGCAGGAACATTACACCGAGCTGCAGCCGGTACTGCGCCAGGTCGGCGACCTCGAACGTATTCTGGCGCGCCTGGCGCTTCGCACCGCCCGTCCTCGCGATTTAGCGCGTATGCGTCACGCTTTCCAGCAGCTGCCGGCACTGCGCGCGATGCTGGGGGACGTCGACTGTGCGCCAGTACAGCGGCTCCGGGAAAAGATGGGGGAATTTAGCGAGCTGCGCGAACTGCTGGAACGGGCGATTATCGATGCGCCGCCGGTACTGGTTCGCGACGGCGGCGTTATCGCCCCCGGCTATAACGCGGAACTCGATGAGTGGCGCGGCCTGGCCGATGGCGCGACCGATTACCTCGACAGACTGGAAGTTCGCGAGCGCGAGCGCCTGGGGCTGGACACGCTGAAGGTAGGCTACAATGCCGTCCACGGCTACTACATCCAGATTAGCCGCGGTCAGAGCCAGCATGCGCCGATCCACTACGTCCGTCGCCAGACCCTCAAGAACGCCGAGCGCTATATTATTCCTGAGCTGAAGGAGTATGAAGACAAAGTGCTGACCTCCAAAGGGAAGGCGCTGGCGCTGGAAAAGCAGCTGTACGATGAACTTTTCGATATGCTGCTGCCGCATCTTGGCGATCTGCAGCAGAGCGCCAGCGCGCTGGCGGAGCTCGATGTGCTGGTGAACCTCGCCGAGCGCGCGGAGACCCTCAACTACTGCTGCCCGACTTTTAGCGATAAGCCGGGTATTCGTATCAGCGAAGGCCGCCATCCGGTGGTTGAGCAGGTTCTGAAAGAGCCGTTCATCGCTAACCCGCTGCACCTCGCCCCGCAGCGGAGAATGCTGATTATCACCGGTCCGAATATGGGCGGTAAAAGTACCTATATGCGTCAGACCGCGCTGATCGCCCTGCTGGCGTATATCGGCAGCTACGTTCCGGCGGAAAAAGTCGACATCGGCCCCATCGATCGTATTTTCACCCGCGTCGGCGCGGCGGATGACCTGGCCAGCGGCCGCTCAACCTTTATGGTAGAGATGACCGAAACCGCCAATATTCTGCATAACGCCACCGAGCATAGCCTGGTGCTGATGGATGAAATCGGTCGTGGCACCTCGACCTACGATGGCCTGTCGCTGGCGTGGGCCTGCGCGGAAAATCTGGCGAACAAGATTAAGGCCCTGACCCTGTTTGCCACCCACTACTTCGAGCTGACCCAGCTGCCGGAGAAAATGGCAGGCGTGGCCAACGTCCATCTTGATGCTCTGGAGCACGGCGACACCATCGCCTTCATGCACAGCGTGCAGGATGGTGCGGCAAGTAAGAGCTACGGTCTGGCGGTAGCCGCGCTGGCCGGTGTGCCGAAAGAGGTGATTAAACGCGCGCGGCAGAAGCTGCGCGAGCTGGAAAGCATTGCGCCGAGCGCTGCCGCCACGCAGGTGGACGGTACCCAGATGTCGCTGCTTTCCGCTCCGGAAGAGACCTCGCCCGCGGTTGAAGCGCTGGAGAATCTTGACCCGGATTCGCTGACTCCGCGCCAGGCGCTGGAGTGGATCTATCGCCTGAAGAGCCTGGTGTAGTTCTCGTTTAACGTGAAAAAACGGCAGCGCCCTGCGGTGCTGCCGTTTTAACAAATGCAAACTGGGTGCGAGAGGATGCATCCTGACAACCAATACGCGGGGTTGCCCCCGCGCTGATGCTATTTCTTCGATTCGTAAGCGAGAACAGCTTTAAACTCCATACTACGCTCTTTAATACTGAGTTCGCACAGCGAGCTGCGCACCAAAAGCGTAAATCCCAGTACCGTAATACACAGTACGACGATTGCCACAAGGGCATATTTTGTTAGCATGTCTTGCCTCCCTGCAAAGAAGAGACTAACATCTGAATTGTTCAGGTTCATTCGTCAGCCTCAGTTGATAGAAATATCTCCTGGGGCTTTCGTCTATCTGAATCCTTGTCAATGCTCAAAGCCAGATAGCCTCAAGCACCCGCCGCTATTCTATATTTTCCCGGCCGCGAAGCTTATCGGTAATTTATCAAACCCGTTGATTTTATTATAAACTGGAAGATGGCTCGCAAACGTATCTGCTCTATTAACCTTTTATGCAATTTGAAAATTTAATTAATAAATATTTTGCATTGATTAACTAAATATAAAAAGGCCCGACTAAGCGGACCCCGTTGATTTTAGCGTTTATCTTCCGCCAGCAGCGGCGGAATATGCGGCACCATTGGCGCGTCATCGATATCCTTTTGGGTCATGCGGAACGCTTCCGGATAATGTTCCCGGCTGGTGCGGCGTAGCGGTTCAGTATTCCGCCAGGTGTAGAAACAGTGCTGGCACTGGAATACCGTCCAGACATCTTTTACCGGCGATGTTGCCAGCACTTCAATATGTTCATCGGCGCAGCGTGGACAAATCATCTTCTTCTCCTTATTTACGGTTGGCCAGCATGGCGGTCAGTTTTTCAGCCCAGGCTTTGGTTTCAGGAAGATCCTGTACCGGCTGGCTGTAGTGGCCGCGCAGATCGGGCGCAACCGGCGTGGTGGCGTCGATAATCAGTTTGTCGGTGATCCCCGCCGGGCTGGAGCCTGGATCAAGCTCCAGGACCGACATATTCGGCAGCTGCACCAGGTCACCCGCCGGGTTGACCTTCGACGACAGCGCCCACATCACCTGCGGCAGGTTGAACGGGTCGACGTCTTCATCAACCATGATCACCATCTTCACGTAGCCCAGGCCGTGCGGCGTGGTCATCGCCCGCAGACCCACCGCGCGTGCAAAGCCGCCGTAGCGTTTTTTGGTGGAGATAATCGCCAGCAGGCCGTGGGTGTACATCGCGTTGACGGCCTGCACCTCCGGGAACTCAGCCTTCAGCTGCTGATACAGCGGTACGCAGGTGGCCGGGCCCATCAGGTAGTCGATCTCGGTCCACGGCATACCGAGATAGAGGGACTCGAAAATCGGCTTGCTGCGGTAGGAAACCTTATCGATACGCACCACCGTCATATTACGGCCGCCCGAGTAGTGGCCGGTAAATTCGCCGAACGGGCCTTCAATTTCGCGCTTGCGGCTTTCAATCACCCCTTCGAGGATCACCTCTGACCCCCACGGTACGTCGAAGCCGGTCAGCGGCGCGGTGGCGATTGGGTACGGGCTTTCACGCAGCGCGCCGGCCATCTCATATTCCGACTGATCGTATTTCAGCGGCGTGGCGCCCATCAGGGTGATAATCGGATCGTTACCCAGGGTAATGGCGATCGGCAGGTCTTCACCGCGCTCTTCCGCTTTGTGCAGATGCAGAGCGATATCGTGCATAGGTACCGGCTGCAGGCCGAGTTTACGTTTGCCCTTCACCTCCATACGGTAAATGCCGACGTTTTGCTTACCAAAATTGTCCGGGTCGAGAGGATCGCGAGAAACCACGCAGGCTTTGTCGAGATAAAAGCCGCCGTCGCCGTCATTGAGACGGAACAGGGGCAGAATATCGAACAGATTAATCGCCTCGCCGTCGACGGTATTTTCCGCCCACGCCGGGTTTGCCCGCCGCTCCGGCGTCACCGGAAATTTATCCCAACGACGAATAAATTCGTCGATCTGATTTTTCACCGGCGTATTCGGCGGCAGCCCCAGCGAGATAGCGTGGTTCTGCCAGGAACCGATGGTGTTCATTGCCACGCGCGCATCGGTAAAACCGCGAATATTGTCAAACCACAGCGCGGGAGCGCCATCGCCGATGCGCCCGGTCGCGTTTGCCGCCGCGGCCAGATCCGGCTCCGCGTTCACTTCTTCGCTAATTTTCAGCAGTTGCCCCTGGTCGTCCAGCGCCTGCAAAAAGCTGCGCAAATCATCAAAAGCCATTATTCATTCTCCTGTGATACATTCTCTACCGCCCGCAACCCGCTCCAGCGGCGCGCTTTGTGATACTCCAGACCGAACTGATCCAGCACCCGCGTGACAACGTGGTCAGTGACGTCCTCAATGGTTTTGGGATGGTTGTAATAAGCGGGCATGGGCGGCACCATCGCCACACCCATGCCTGACAGGGCCAGCATGTTTTCCAGATGGATCGTGCTCAACGGCATTTCACGCGGCACCAGCACCAGCTTACGCCCCTCTTTCAGCACCACGTCCGCGGCCCGCCCCACCAGCCCCTCGGCATAACCGGCACGAATACCCGCCAGCGTTTTCATACTGCAGGGGATAACGATCATGCCGTCGGTACGAAACGAACCCGATGAGATGACGGCGGCCTGGTCCGCCGGACTGTGCGAGAAATCGGCCAGCGCAGCCACTTCACGGGCGCTGTAAGGCGTTTCCAGCTCAATGGTGGTTTTGGCCCACTTTGACATCACCAGATGCGTTTCCACTTCCGGCATCTCTCGAAGCGCTTTGAGCAGCGCCACGCCCAGCGGAGCACCCGTCGCTCCGGTCATCCCTACAATTAGCTTCATCATCGCCTCATAATTGTTCGTATACGAACGTTTTTATTAAAACTACGCTTGATGAGCTTTTCGTGCAAGTGCGTTCGTACACGGCCGCATTTTTCATCAAAACAGGAAAAATGCTAAAACGCCTCCCGAACGGCTATCATAGAACCGACGGTTTGATTACGGAGTTGTCATGGAGTTAAAAAACGAGGCGTTTCACCTGCTACGCCAGCTTTTTCAGCAGCACACCGCCCGCTGGCAGCTTGAACTGCCGGACCTCACCAAACCGCAGTATGCGGTGATGCGTTCCATTGCCGAACATCCCGGCATTGAACAGGTGACGCTAACGGAAGCGGCGGTCAGCACGAAAGCGACGCTGGCGGAGATGCTGAGCCGAATGGAGAGCCGCGGTCTGGTTCGTCGCGAACACGATCCGGCGGACAAACGCCGTCGGTTTGTCTATTTAACCGCAGAAGGCGAAGCGCTACTGGCAAGCTCAATGCCGCTGGGTAACGCCGTTGATGAAGAATTTTTAGGTCGGCTGAACGATGAAGAGCGCCAGCAGTTTTCGCAAATCATCCACAAGCTGATAGCGCGAGAACCCAATTAACCCAGGCGCTCGCGGAGAAAATCAATAAACGCCCGGACCCTGACGGGAACGTGCTGCGCGTCTGGGTAAACCGCGTACACCCCCTGGCGCGGAAAGCTAAACGCCGGCATCACCTTCACCAGCGCGCTGTCTGCCAGCGCAGCGGCCACCAGCCATTCGGGCAGCAGCGCGATGCCGCTGCCCGCTAGCGCAAAGGCCATCAGCGCGCTGGCGCTATCTGCCGACAGCCGCGGCGCCTGTTTAATCTCGAAGGCGATGCTCTCCTCATCGGGCCCGGTAAGCGGCCAGCGGAGCGGCGCGGTCAGACGTTCATGAATAATCCACGCCGCGTGGGCCAGCTCCTCAAGCGTCTTTACAGGATGCTGCGCCAGCCATGATGGGGCAGCAACCGGGACGATGGCAAAACGCGATATCAGCGCCGCGCGGTAGCGCGAATCCGCCAGCGTCCCGAGGCGAATCGCCACGTCAAACCGTTCGGAGATTAAATCCGCGTGGTGAGAAGAAGAAACATGGCGCACGCGGAGCGCTGGATGCCGCTGGCTGAACTCCGCCAGCGCCGGGATAATCACCTGCGCGCCATATTCTGGCGTCGTTGTGATCCGCAGTTCACCGCTCAACCCCACGTGGCTGCCCCGGACGTCGTCCTGCAGGTTTTCCGCCGCTTTCAGCAGCGCGACCCCGCGATGATAGAAGAGCGAACCGGCTTCCGTCAGCGTCAGCCGACGGGTCGATCGCAACAGCAGCGTAACACCCAGCTCGCTCTCCAGCTGGCGAATGTTGAAACTCACCACCGCCTTGGTCTGCCCCAGCGCCGTCGCCGCCGCGGTAAAACTTCCGCTATCGACCACCGCTACAAACATGTTCATCCGCTGCAGGTTCAGCATCGCGCCGCCAATTGTCAAAAAATTTCAGACAGTATATCTCCGAATGTCGTGTTTATTCGCCCTGACGCTGAGGTTTACAGTAGCGGCCTTCACGGGGGGTTTAATCAATGACGTATCGCAGCAAGGTCGCAACCGTTTTTCTGCTGGGTTTCTTTCTCGACTTAATCAATATGTTCATCGCCAGCGTCGCCTTTCCGGCGATGGGCCGGACGCTGCACGCGTCGGTGGGCGAACTGGCGTGGGTCAGCAATGGCTATATTGCCGGGCTCACGCTGGTACTGCCGTTTAGCGCCTGGCTCAGCCAGCAGTTTGGTACCCGGCGGGTATTCCTGCTTTCGCTCAGCATATTTAGCTTTGGGGCTCTGGCCGCAGGAATGGCCGACTCGTTGACCAGCCTTGTCATGTGGCGCGCCCTGCAGGGGATGGGCGGCGGACTATTGATTCCGCCAGGCCAGTCGCTAACCTGGCAACAGTTCAGGCCTCACGAGCGGGCGAAACTTTCCGCCGCGGTGATGCTGGTCGGGCTGCTGGCGCCGGCGTGCTCGCCGGCGATCGGCGGGGTGCTGGTGCAGTCGCTCAGCTGGCGCTGGGTTTTCTTTGCCAGCCTGCCGATCGCGCTGCTGACGTTCGGACTGGCAGCGCTGTGGATTAAGGATGAGAGACGCGTCGCGCGGCCGGGGGGACTCCTGCGTCTCTCGCTACTGCGCGATCCGCTGCTGCGCTTTTCAATGCTGGTCTATCTCTGCGTGCCGGGGACTTTTATTGGCATCAATGTCGTCGGGATGTTTTATTTACAAAGCGTGACGGGGATGTCGCCCTCCGCCATCGGCGCCCTGATGCTTCCGTGGTCGCTGGCCTCGTTTGTGGCGATCGCGACGACCGGCCGCTATTTCAATCGTCTCGGCCCTCGCCCGCTTATCGCGGTAGGCTGCCTTCTCCAGGCAGTCGGGATCGTCACCCTGGCTGGCGTCAATGCCCATACCGCCAGCAGTATGTTAATCGCGGCATTTATATTCATGGGCGCAGGCGGCAGCCTGTGCAGCAGTACGGCCCAGAGCAGCGCGTTTCTGAATGTGGCAAACGGCGATATGCCGGACGCCAGCGCGCTGTGGAATCTTAACCGCCAGCTCAGTTTCCTGATGGGATCTGCGCTACTGGCAGCCTTACTGAGCGCCTTTTTGCTTTACTGGCCAACGCCGCAGGCGTGGCGTGGCGTATTTATCGCCGCCGCCGCGTTGACCCTGGCGCCGCTGCTGGGCTGCCTTACCTTCGATAACCGGGCGATAATCATGCGCCTGCACGGTAAAATGGAGAACAAATGAATCGCTATATTGCGGAAGTTATTGCGGCCCACGTGGCTATAGAAAACTGGCTGAATCAGGGTGAAGGGAGCGCCGACGCGCTGATGCGTCGCTTTAGCCCGGACTTTACCATGATCCCGATAAACGGTATGCGCATGGATCATCAGGCGGTCAGCGCCTTTTTTCACGGGGCTCGCGCCAGCCGTCCGGGCTTAAAGATTGTCGTCGATAGTGCCGTCATACTTGCCGAATGGCGCGATGGCGCAGCGGTGAGCTACCGGGAAATACACGCGCTCCCCGGTAAAGCGGAAACCGCGCGCTGGTCGACGGTTCTTTTCCGTCTGCAGGAAGAGAAAATCATCTGGCGGCACCTCCACGAGACGGCGATCGCGTAAGCGACGGAGGCCCAAAAAAGAAAAAGGCCCAATCAAACGATTGAGCCTTTTTTAAGAAAGGTGTCTTACTCGCGGAACAGCGCTTCGATGTTCAGCCCCTGGCTTTGCAGGATCTCCCGCAGACGGCGGAGACCTTCTACCTGGATCTGACGCACGCGTTCGCGGGTCAGGCCAATTTCGCGGCCCACATCCTCAAGCGTCGCGGCTTCATAGCCGAGCAGACCAAAGCGACGAGCCAGCACTTCACGCTGCTTGGCGTTCAGTTCGAACAGCCATTTGACGATGCTTTGTTTCATGTCATCGTCCTGCGTGGTGTCTTCCGGGCCGTTGTCTTTTTCATCGGCCAGAATATCCAGCAGCGCTTTTTCCGAGTCGCCGCCCAGCGGTGTATCCACCGAGGTAATGCGCTCGTTCAGACGCAGCATGCGGCTCACGTCATCAACTGGCTTATCCAGCTGTTCGGCTATCTCTTCCGCGCTTGGCTCGTGGTCCAGCTTATGGGACAACTCGCGTGCGGTACGCAGATAAACGTTCAGCTCTTTGACGATATGGATAGGTAAACGAATGGTACGGGTTTGGTTCATGATCGCCCGTTCAATCGTTTGGCGAATCCACCAGGTCGCGTAAGTCGAAAAACGGAACCCACGTTCCGGGTCAAACTTCTCAACTGCGCGAATCAGCCCCAGGTTACCTTCTTCAATCAGATCCAGCAGAGCCAGACCGCGATTGCCGTAACGGCGGGCTATCTTGACGACCAGACGCAGGTTACTTTCGATCATCCGGCGGCGTGACGCAACGTCACCACGCAGCGCGCGACGCGCAAAATAAACCTCTTCTTCGGCCGTCAGCAGTGGGGAATAACCAATCTCTCCAAGATAAAGCTGCGTCGCATCGAGCACCCGTTGGGTTGCTCCCTGCGAAAGAAGCTCTTCCTCAGCCAGATCGCTATCACTGGGTTCCTCTTCAACTAAGGCTTTCTCATCAAAAACCTCGACTCCGTTCTCATCAAATTCCGCGTCTTCATTTAAATCATGAACTTTCAGCGTATTCTGACTCATAAAGATGGCTCCTACCCGTGATCCCTGAGCAAAGCACCTTCCGCTAAACATCACTTAAAAGACGCCCGGACGAGAACCTTTTCTGCCCCGGTAAAGCAGGCATTCTGGCCGCCCTGGCGCCTCTTTTAGCGATACTGAGCTTATCCGTACTTTGCCAAATTATCGCTGCGGTAAATACTGCAGCGGGTTGACGGATTTCCCCTTGTAACGAATTTCAAAATGCAAACGTGTAGAACTTGTACCTGTGCTACCCATGGTAGCGATTTTCTGCCCCGCCTTGATATCTTGTTGCTCTTTTACCAGCATCGTATCGTTATGTGCGTAGGCGCTCAGGTAATCATCGTTGTGTTTGATGATAATAAGATTACCGTAACCGCGCAGTGCGTTACCGGCATAGACGACGCGCCCATCTGCGGTCGCGACAATAGCCTGTCCTTTACTGCCTGCAATATCAATACCTTTATTGCCACCTTCGGCACCACTAAAGTTCTCGATAACCTTGCCATCAGTCGGCCAGCGCCATGAAGAGATCGGCGAACTGGTTGACGTACTGCTTGCAGTCGATTGGGTTGTGCTGACAGCCGGGGCCGTAACAGGCGCGACGGTTGTTGTCGTCGCAGGCTTGTTATTCGGCAACATCTTATTAGCACTCTGTTCACCTGAAGATTCAGAATACGTAATAGTTGGTTGGGACGCAACCACCGCGGTGGATTTTTGTGCAGAATTTGCGGTTAACATCCCGCCGCTGCTGGCCTTCACGCTGGCCTGGGCGACAGGGTTATCTCCGGTGATTGGCTGACCGGATGCGTTGCCAACCTGCAGCGTCTGACCCACGTTCAGTCCGTACGGCGCCGGGATATTATTACGCTGCGCCAGGTCGCGGAAGTCGTTCCCGGTGACCCACGCAATATAGAATAGCGTGTCGCCGCGTTTAACAGTATAGGTACTGCCGCCGGTATAGCTACCTTTCGGAATATCCCCATACTTACGATTGTAGACAATTTTGCCGTTCACCGTTTGTACCGGCTCCTGAGCCATCGGCTGGACCTGAGCGGGCTGCGTCTGCACCGGCTGCGTTTGTACCGGGCGCGCCTGCGGAACGTTATTGGATGGAGGCGTGATCAGCATTCCGGAATTCGTGCTGGAAGACGAAGTCCCGCCAGCCGAGCTGACCGGCGCAGGCGGATTGTTGGAGCTGCTGCAGCCTGCCAGCCACAGTGACACCAGTGATAAAGCCGCAATGCGGCTTAAGGTAAAATTTGGGCTTCCCGCGCTCATTTATCCCCCAGGAATATGTTAACTACCAATATCTTGCTCACCGGACGGCGCCCGGCCAGGACACGAAAAATGTGTCCACCCTATGCCTAAATGCAGGCAAAAAAACCTGGAATAATCCGGGTTCAGGCTAACTCCCCCTTCACGAGGGGAACAAAGCGCACGGCTTCGACAGTATCAATGACAAACTCGTTGCCGCGCCGACGGATCCGCTTCAGGAACTGATGCTCTTCGCCAACCGGCAGCACCAGTACGCCGCCATCGTCCAGCTGCGCCAGCAGCGCGGCCGGAATTTCCGGCGGCGCGGCGGTAACGATAATCGCGTCGAACGGCGCACGCGCCTGCCAACCCTGCCATCCATCGCCGTGACGGGTTGAAACATTATGTAAATCAAGTTGTTTAAGACGACGGCGCGCGTGCCACTGCAAACTCTTAATTCGCTCAACCGAGCAAACGTGATGCACCAGATGCGCCAGAATCGCCGTCTGATAGCCAGAGCCGGTGCCGATTTCCAGCACCCGGGACTCCGGCGTTAGCGTCAGAAGCTCGGTCATCCGCGCCACCATGTAGGGTTGCGAGATGGTTTGCCCCTGACCAATCGGCAGCGCCGTGTTTTCCCACGCCTTATGTTCAAAGGCTTCATCAACAAACTTTTCTCGCGGCACCATGGCGATCGCGTTCAGCACGCGCTCGTCAATAATGCCCTGCGTGCGGAGCTGATTGAGAAGACTTTCAACACGTTTACTTACCATTGCGTATCAACTCCAACGCGATCCAGCCAGCCGCTAACCACCTCATGCGCGCCGTGGGCGGTTAAATCGACGTGTAGCGGCGTGACCGACACATAGCCTTCATCCACGGCGGCAAAGTCGGTATCCGGCCCGGCGTCGTACTTTTCGCCCGGCGGTCCGATCCAGTACAGCGTATTGCCGCGCGGATCTTTTTGCGGGATCACCTGGTCGGAAGGATGGCGACTGCCGCAGCGGGTCACGCGGATACCTTTGATCTGCTCAAGAGGCAGATCCGGCACGTTGATATTGAGAATGCGCCCGGTGCGCAGCGGCTCGCGGTTTAAAGCGCGCAGAATAGAGCAGGTGACCGCAGCGGCGGTATCGTAATGCTGATAGCCGTTTAGCGAGACGGCCAGCGCCGGAAAGCCCAGATGACGGCCTTCCATCGCGGCGGCAACGGTGCCGGAATAGATGACGTCGTCACCGAGGTTGGGTCCGGCGTTAATGCCGGAAACCACGATATCCGGACGCGGCCGCATCAGGGCGTTGACCCCGAGATAAACACAGTCCGTCGGCGTGCCCATTTGTACGGCGATATCGCCGTTATCAAAAGTGAAAGTGCGAAGCGAAGATTCCAGCGTCAGGGAGTTCGACGCTCCGCTGCGGTTACGATCGGGTGCAACTATCTGAACCTCAGCGAATTCCCGTAAGGCCTTTGCCAGGGTCTGAATGCCCGGCGCATGAATCCCATCATCGTTACTCAGCAATATTCGCATAGTCACCCGTTGTATTGATAAGCTCCCTTACTACGCTGGTGGCGAAGCTGCCCGCGGGCAGCCAGAAACGCAGTTCAACGGTAACGTCATCCCACCAGTTCCAGCTCATCTGCTGGGGATAAAGCAGCATCGCCCGGCGGGCGGCCTCTACTTTTTCACGCACCAGCAGCGCCTGTAGCTGCGTCTCTTCGACCACTGCCGCCTGCTCGGCGGCCAGCGCATCCCGTTGGCTTCCCCAATCGCCGCTGCCCACAAGCGCTGCGGTAATCATCAGCTCGCGGTTATCTACCCGCGCCTGGAGTTCCGTCAGTTCTTCAGAGGCCGCAACGAACCAGCTTCCGCGCCCCGCTAATTGTAGCGCATCGCCATCAACAACCTGATTAAATTCCGGTTTTTTTAATCTAATACCAACCTGTTGATTAAACAATGCGCTGCGGGCCGCCGACAACCAAAAACTGCGTTTATTGCGATCGCGCACCGGCGCGCCGCTCTCGGCCCAGCGCAGCGCCCCCAGCAGGTTACTGCCGCCGATACCGAAGCGCTGGGCGCCAAAATAGTTGGGTACGCCATGCTCAGCAATCGCCTGTAAACGCGTTTCGACATCGTCGCGATCGCTGATTTCGCGCAGCACCAGCGTAAACTGGTTCCCCTTCAGCGCCCCGAGGCGCAGCTTGCGCTTATGGCGCGCGTACTCCAGTACCTGACAGCCTTCAAGCTGAAATTTGCTCAGGTCGGGCATCTCTTTGCCCGGCACTCGGGCGCACAGCCACTGTTCAGTGACCGCGTGTTTGTCCTTCTGCCCGGCAAAGCTCACTTCACGCGCATGAATTTTAAGGAATTTTGCCAGCGCGTCAGCAACAAAACGGGTATTGCAGCCGTTTTTCAGAATACGCACCAGCACATGCTCGCCTTCGCCGTCAGGCGCAAAGCCGAGATCCTCAACCACCACGAAGTCCTCCGGGTTGGCTTTTAGCAGCCCCTGGCTCAGCGGTTTTCCATGCAGATAAGTGAGTTCGTCAAAAGCGATCATTTCTCCGCCTTACGCAGCAGCGCCACCGCTTCACAGGCAATACCTTCGCCGCGACCGGTAAAGCCCAGCTTTTCCGTGGTGGTGGCTTTGACGTTAACATCGTCCATATGGCAACCGAGATCTTCGGCAATAAAGATGCGCATCTGGGGAATATGCGGCAGCATTTTTGGCGCCTGGGCGATAATGGTGACGTCAACGTTGCCAAGGGTATAGCCTTTCGCCTGAATCCGCCGCCACGCTTCGCGCAGCAGTTCGCGGCTGTCGGCGCCCTTAAAGGCCGGGTCGGTATCCGGGAACAGCTTGCCGATGTCGCCCAGCGCCGCCGCGCCGAGCAGCGCATCGGTCAGCGCGTGCAGCGCGACGTCGCCGTCGGAGTGGGCCAGCAGCCCTTTCTCGTAGGGTACGCGCACGCCGCCGATGATGATTGGGCCTTCACCGCCAAAAGCGTGTACGTCAAAACCGTGTCCAATTCGCATTAAGCCTTCTCCTGGTGTCGGGAACGGGTAAGGTAAAATTCGGCCAGCGCCAGGTCTTCCGGGCGCGTCACTTTAATATTATCAGCTCGTCCGGCGACCAGTTCAGGATGAAAGCCGCAGTACTCCAGCGCCGAGGCTTCGTCGGTGATGGTCGCCCCTTCATTAAGCGCCCGCGTCAGGCAATCAACAAGCAGTTCGCGAGGGAAAAATTGCGGCGTCAGCGCGTGCCATAAATCGTTACGTTCAACGGTATGGGCGATGGCTGCCCTGCCCGGCTCCGCGCGCTTCATCGTGTCGCGAACCGGAGCGGCCAGAATGCCGCCCGTACGGCTGGTTTGGCATAGCTGAAGCAGGCGGCTGAGATCGTCCTGGTGCAGGCAGGGGCGCGCGGCATCGTGCACCAGCACCCAGTCGGCTTCGCCAAGAACCTTCAGGCCAGCGAGAACGGAGTCCGCGCGTTCCGTGCCGCCATCAACGACGGTGATTTGGGAGTGGTTCGCCAACGGCAGTTGGCTGAAGCGAACGTCGCCCGGGCTGACGGCAATCACTACCCGCTGTATAAGGGGGTTTGCCAGCAGCGCGGCGACCGCGTGCTCGAGAATCGTTTTGTTACCGATTGAGAGATATTGTTTAGGGCATTCCGTTTGCATGCGGCGGCCAAAACCGGCTGCCGGCACCACGGCGCAAACGCCCGGAAAAGTGGCTGCCATGTTGTAATCCTGGGCCTGTTTATCGATTATTCTGCTGTTGCCCCGCGGCCTGGTTGCGTTTTGACGCATCCGGCACCAGACGATAAAACGTTTCGCCCGGGCGGGTCATACTGAGTTCATTGCGCGCGCGCTCTTCGATAGCTTCCTGACCGCCGTTGAGGTCGTCAATTTCGGCGAACAGCTGATCGTTGCGTGCTTTTAATTTAGCGTTCGTTGCCTGCTGCGCGGAGACATCGTCGTTAACCCGGCTATAGTCGTGCAGACCATTTTTGCCGAACCATAGCGAGTACTGCAGCCAGACCAGCAAAGCCAATAACAGCAGCGTTAGTTTACCCATCCTGCCCCCTGAAAAACGGCATCATCATCCCATAACTCGCCCGAGTTCTCTACTCTGGCGCGCGGACGACGCCGCGTAACGCGGGGACTGTACCACATTTTTACCGTTGATACCCAGGCTAGATTCATTCGTAGAAAGGACTACCCCAGTAGCCAGAGGAACAGCAGACCGAACATCAGTCCGACGGTTAAAATCGTCGCGCAGACGCTGTACTGAAGTTTGCCGTCCATTAGCGAATGCAGCGCGATGCCAACCACGACGGCAACCGGCATTAATGCCAGGAAGAACGGCCAGGTGTAGAGGAAGACAAATAGCGTGTTACTGCCATAGATCAGGAAGGGAATACCCAGCGCCAGCAGCCATGAAATAAAGCCAACGGCAGCGCCCGACAGAGACCAGGTGGTCTCGTCGCTGACTGCCGGCGGCGGTTCTGAACGAATAATACTGATGTTCTGGGTATTGCGCATATCGAATCCTGTTGACCTGGCGATCGGCATCCTGTGATGATGCCGCAGCCGTTTCAGGATCTGATAATATCGCTCTGTCGTAGCAGGTCTAATAATTGGTGCACCAAATTTGTTACCAATTGTTCACCGTCGAGGTGAATTTCGGCGCGCTCCGGGGATTCATACACTGAATCAATTCCGGTAAAGTTGCGCAGCTCCCCGGCCCGTGCCTTCTTGTACAGCCCTTTCGGATCCCGCGCTTCGCAGATCGCCAGCGGCGTATCGACAAAGACTTCAATAAAGCGCCCTTCGCCCAAACGTTCGCGCACCATCTGCCGCTCTGCGCGATGCGGTGATATAAACGCAGTCAATACTACCAGCCCGGCATCCACCATCAGCTTCGCCACTTCACCCACCCGGCGAATGTTTTCTTTGCGGTCGTCGTCGCTGAAGCCAAGATCGCTGCACAGGCCGTGACGCACGTTATCGCCATCCAGTAAATAGGTGCTCACGCCGAGCCGATGCAGCGCCTCTTCCAGCGCGCCGGCAACGGTGGATTTCCCCGAGCCCGAAAGCCCGGTGAACCACAGCACCACGCCGCGATGGCCATGATGCTGCTCGCGCTGCGCCTGCGTGACAGGATGCGCGTGCCAGACGACGTTTTCGTCATGCCGGGCCATTACTTGCCTCCCAGCAGGTCGCGGGCGTCCCAGTGCGGGAAGTGCTTGCGAATAAGCTGGTTCAGCTCAAGCTCAAACGCGCTGTATTGCGAAGCGCCTGCCTGAGCCTGCTCGTTCGGTTCGCGTACCATCCCTGCGCCAACGGTCACGTTAGTCAAACGATCGATAAAAATCAGGCCCCCGGTGACCGGGTTATCCTGGTATTTATCGAGTACCAGCGGCTCGTCGAAAGTCAGATCCACCAGCCCAATGCCGTTGAGCGGCAGCGATTCCACTTCACGCTGGGTCAGGTTGTTAATATCGACCTGGTAGCGTACACCATCCACGCGGGCGCGGGTTTTCTTACCGGCGATTTTAATGTCATAGCTCTGGCCAGGCGTTAGCGCCTGCTCCGCCATCCATACCACATCAACGCTGGCGCTTTGTACCGCAGGCAGAGAGACAGTCGCGTCCACCAGCAGGTCACCGCGGCTGATATCAATTTCATCCTTCAGAACGAGAGTGATCGCTTCCCCGGCCGCCGCTTCCGGCAGATCGCCGTCAAAGGTGACAATGCGCGCCACGGTGGATTCCACCCCCGACGGCAGCACTTTCAGGCGCTGTCCTACGCTCACGCTGCCGGCGGCAACCGTACCGGAGAACCCGCGGAAGTCGAGGTTCGGGCGGTTGACGTACTGCACCGGGAAGCGCAGCGGCTGGCTTTCCACCACGCGCTGAATCTCAACGGTTTCCAGCACTTCCAGCAGCGTCGGGCCGCTGTACCACGGCATTTTATCGCTCTGGCTGGCGACGTTGTCCCCTTCAAGCGCGGAAAGCGGGACAAAGCGAATATCGAGATCGCCTGGCAGCTGTTCAGCAAAGGTCAGATACGCTTCACGGATGGTGTTAAAGGTCTCTTCGCTAAAATCGACGAGGTCCATTTTATTCACCGCCACCACCAGGTGTTTGATCCCCAGCAGCGTGGAGATAAAGCTGTGACGACGGGTTTGATCGAGCACGCCTTTGCGCGCGTCGATCAGCAGGATCGCCAGGTCGCAGGTTGACGCGCCGGTCGCCATGTTGCGGGTATACTGTTCGTGTCCCGGGGTGTCGGCGATAATAAATTTGCGCTTCTCGGTAGAGAAATAACGATAGGCGACGTCAATGGTAATGCCCTGCTCACGCTCGGCCTGCAGACCGTCCACCAGCAGCGCCAGATCGAGTTTTTCGCCCTGGGTACCGTGACGTTTGCTGTCGTTATGCAGCGAAGAGAGCTGATCTTCGTAAATCTGACGGGTATCGTGCAGCAGGCGGCCAATCAGCGTACTTTTGCCATCGTCGACGCTGCCGCAGGTCAAAAAGCGCAGCAGGCTTTTGTGCTGCTGGGCATGCAGGTAGGCTTCAACGCCGCCTTCATTGGCAATTTGTTGTGCAATAGTCGTATTCATGGCGGCTCCTTAGAAATAACCCTGACGTTTCTTCAGCTCCATGGAGCCTGCCTGGTCGCGGTCAATCACGCGCCCCTGTCGTTCGCTGGTGGTCGAGACCAGCATCTCTTCGATGATCTCCGGCAGCGTTTGCGCATTGGACTCCACCGCGCCGGTCAGCGGCCAGCAGCCGAGGGTGCGGAAGCGTACCATCTGTTTTTTGATCATCTCGCCGGGCTGTAAATTGATGCGATCGTCATCGATCATCATCAGCATCCCGTCGCGCTCCAGCACCGGACGCTCCGCCGCCAGGTACAGCGGAACAATTTCAATATTTTCCAGATAGATGTACTGCCAGATGTCCAGCTCGGTCCAGTTGGAGAGCGGGAACACGCGGATACTTTCGCCCTTGTTAATCTGGCCGTTATAGTTGTGCCACAGCTCCGGGCGCTGGTTTTTCGGATCCCAGCGGTGGAAGCGGTCGCGGAAGGAGTAAATACGCTCTTTAGCGCGGGATTTCTCTTCATCGCGACGGGCGCCGCCGAACGCGGCATCGAAGCCGTATTTGTTCAGCGCCTGCTTGAGGCCTTCGGTTTTCATGATATCGGTATGCTTG
The DNA here is from genome assembly GCF_009025755.1 of Klebsiella sp. RCJ4. NCBI lineage: Bacteria > Pseudomonadati > Pseudomonadota > Gammaproteobacteria > Enterobacterales > Enterobacteriaceae > Klebsiella > Klebsiella sp. RCJ4. Next base: position 306,564 of record NZ_WCIN01000043.1, on the reverse strand, counting down.
GCGCTGCCGTGAACGAACGGGTTAATCCCCATCGCTACCCCTTCCGGGTTTTTGTGCACCAGCAGCTCACAGCCGTAGGCTTTAGCTGTACGGTCACGGAACTCGTACATTTCGCGGAATTTCCAGCCGGTATCGACGTGCAGCAGCGGGAACGGCAGGGTGCCTGGATAAAACGCTTTACGCGCCAGATGCAGCATCACGCTGGAGTCTTTGCCGATGGAGTACATCATCACCGGGTTAGAGAATTCGGCGGCCACCTCACGAATGATATGGATGCTTTCCGCCTCCAGTTGCCGCAGGTGAGTAAGTCGTTTTTGGTCCATAACCGTTCCTTAAGCCAGATTTACTACAGAAGCCTTGAAGGCGTCTGAGGATGAGGTGTGTTGAAACCAGGCGAGCTGTTGATGTAATTGCACCACTTCACCCACCACCAGCAGCGCGGGCATCGGGGCGTCTTTCGCCAGGTTTTCAAGCTGTTGTAATGTGCCGGTCTTCGTTTGCTGATCGGCGCGAGTGCCGCGCGAGATTACCGCCACCGGGGTATCGCCTCCGCGGCCGTTGGCGATCAGCTGAGCGCTGATTTCCGCCGCTTTCAGGCTGCCCATATAAATCGCCAGGGTCTGGCCGCTTTGCGCCAGCCGCGCCCAGTCGAGCGGCGAATTTTCAGCGCCAAAGTGCCCGGTAATAAAGGTTACGCTCTGGGCATAATCACGATGCGTCAGCGGAATACCGGCATAGGCCGTTGCGCCCGCCGCCGCCGTGACGCCCGGAACGACCTGAAATGGAATGCCCTCTTCGGCTGCGGCCTGCAGCTCTTCACCGCCGCGGCCAAAAATAAACGGGTCGCCGCCCTTCAGGCGAATCACCGTCTTGCCCGCTTTCGCCGCTTCCAGCAGCAGGCGGTTGATCTCCTGCTGCGGTACAGATACGCCGGCGGCGCTTTTGCCGACGCAGATTGTCTCCGCGTCCCGGCGCACCAGTTCACGTACTTCCGGGGTGACCAGGTTGTCGTAAAACACCACGTCCGCCTGCTGAAGGGCCTGCAGGCCGCGCAGGGTCAGCAATCCGGCATCGCCTGGCCCTGCCCCGACGAGAATAATTTCACCAGGGCGTTTTTCCGGCTGCCGAAGTTCATCTTCCAGCGCTTTTTCCGCTTCATCTTTATTGCCCGCCAGCATCAGGCTGGCAAAGCGACCTGTAAACACGCGCTCCCAAAAGCGGCGGCGTTCGGCGGTGGTTTTCAGATGGGTTTTAATATGGTGACGCCAGTAGCTCGCCGTTTCAGCCAGCCGCCCAAGGTTGGTGGGCAGCAGCGCTTCGATTTTTTCGCGCAAAATCCGCGACAGCACCGGCGCTTTTCCGCTGGAAGAGATAGCCACCAGCAGCGGAGAGCGATCGACAATGGATGGAAAGACAAACGAGCACAGCGCCTGATTATCCACGACGTTGACCAGCCGATAGCGCGCGTTAGCCGCGACATAAACGCGTTGGTTCAGCTCGTCATCTTCCGTGGCGGCAATCACCAGGAATACGTCGTCAAGCTGCTGCTCTTCGAATACGGTTGCCCGCCACTGAATTTCCTCGCGCTCGACCTTTTCGGCAAGTTCCGGCATCAGCATTTCGGCGACAATTTGCACCTTCGCTTCAGCGCGCAGCAAAAACGTAATCTTACGCGCGGCTATCTCGCCGCCGCCGATCACCAGCACGGGTCTGTCTTTCACTTCGGCAAATATCGGCAAGTATTCCACTGCGCAACAACTCTCTTACAATCAGCAATAGAGCGACTATAGGGTGCGGTTTAGAGCAAATGAAATTACGAAATGGAATGAGTTGTTACTCAAAAGAATAACGACCTGGAAAAGCAAATATCAAAAAGTGCTTAACACGCGGTTTTTCCACCATTTAAGAGCGATTGAAATTGTTTAACCCCGGTCACAGTTTCATACTACGCGGGTGAAATTGTTTTAAGTGCTAAAGGACCCCCCTATGTTTTCCGCATTGTGCCGTCGCCTGCTCCCCCTGGCGTTGGGCGCAGGTTTTGTCTTCTCCGCCGCCCCGGCATTCAGCGCCCCGGGCGAAACTGCCAATGCCCAGGCTCGTCATATCGCCACCTTTTATCCCGGAAGAATGACCGGCACGCCGGCCGAGATGCTGTCGGCCGATTATCTCCGCCAGCAGTTCGCCCGGATGGGTTACCAGAGCGATGTGCGCAGCTTCAATACCCGCTACGTCTATACCGATAGCAATCAGCGTAAAAACTGGCATAACGCCACCGGCAGTACGGTGATCGCCGCTCATGAAGGCCAATCTCGCCAGCAGATTATTATCATGGCGCACCTGGATACCTACGCGCCGCAGAGCGATAAAGATGTTAAAAACAACCTCGGCGGCCTGACCCTGCAGGGGATAGACGACAACGCGATGGGTCTCGGCGTCATGCTGGAACTTGCTGAACAGTTAAAGAACGTTCCTACCCGTTACGGTATTCGCTTCGTTGCCACCAGCGGCGAAGAAGAAGGCCGGCTGGGTGCGCAGAATCTGCTTAAGCGCATGAGCGACGCGGAAAAGAAAAACACCCTGCTGGTGATTAATCTCGATAACCTGGTCGTGGGCGATAAGCTGTACTTTAATAGCGGCCGCAGCACGCCAGCATCGGTGCGCAAGCTCACCCGCGACCGGGCGCTGGCTATCGCCCGTAGCCACGGCATCGCGGCCTTCACCAATCCTGGGATGAACCGGGACTTCCCGAAAGGCACCGGCTGCTGCAACGACGCCAGCGTTTTTGATAGCGCCGGGATCCCGGTACTGTCGGTGGAAGCGACCAACTGGTCATTGGGTAAGAAAGACGGTTATCAGCAGCGGAGCAAATCACGCAGCTTCCCACAGGGCACGAGCTGGCATGACGTACAGCTGGATAACCTGCAGTATATTGATAAAGCGCTGCCGGGGCGTATTGAGCATCGCGGACGCGATGTGATGAAAGTGATGCTACCGCTGGTGAAAGAGCTGGCGAAGGCGGAGAAGATACCCGCCTCAAAATAGACTAACGATAAAATCCGGCAACAAGGACTGTCGCCATGATGCGTTTTCATTTTTTAATACCATTGTTGCTACTGGCTGCCAGCACGCGATCCATCGCCGACAGCCAGGTTTATATCTGGCAGCGCGTCTGGCAGGACGGGTTGGATTTGGGCTCGGAACCCAGCATCGGTAAAACGTCTGTATAAGCGCTATGTTAAAAACGGCGCACTGTTCCCATGAGCCCAAAATTTGGCAAGTATTACCTGGAAGCGGACTTTGCCACACTAAAGAATGCTGGAAAAAATAAAGTACAGGATAATAAGGATGGCGGCGCGGGGAACACGTGTATTGAACTGTTGCCACGTTTCCTCCGGGCGGTTTATCCCCGCTGGCGCGGGGAACACCATTCAGACATCAACCAAGCGTTTCGTGAGTCCGGTTTATCCCCGCTAGCGCGGGGAACACGATGATTGCGCTCGGATCACTTGTTACCATTGCGGTTTATCCCCGCTGACGCGGGGAACACGCAGCCTGAACAGCAAGGGTGCGCTCTGAAGACGGCTTATCCCCGCTGGCGCGGGGAACACGTTTTTGGGGGTGAAAAAAGAAATAGAGTGTGCGGTTTATCCCCGCTGGCGCGGGGAACACGCGCCTTCTCCAGCGCCTCTACCAGCTCAGCACGGTTTATCCCCGCTGGCGCGGGGAACACTACTGTCGGCGACCGTATCTGGGTACGAGAGACGGTTTATCCCCGCTGGCGCGGGGAACACTCCTACTGCAGAACGTTCACGAATGGTCTGGCCGGTTTATCCCCGCTGGCGCGGGGAACACCTCTCGTATGCTGACTCGTTGGCCTGGGTGGCCGGTTTATCCCCGCTGGCGCGGGGAACACGTATCGGCTAACTTAAGCACTGTGTCTATTCCCGGTTTATCCCCGCTGGCGCGGGGAACACAAGTAGTCCGAAGAGGAGAACTGGCCATCCACCGGTTTATCCCCGCTGGCGCGGGGAACACCGTTTTGATCAGGCCGCCGAATTCGACGGACGCGGTTTATCCCCGCTGGCGCGGGGAACACGACCTTGTCGCCCATCGCTTCGCCGAGGTCGGCGGTTTATCCCCGCTGGCGCGGGGAACACCAGGCCGGTCGCCAGCCGACACTGTGGGTGCGCGGTTTATCCCCGCTGGCGCGGGGAACACAGTTTGCGTAAGGCTGCCACCTTGTCGCAATGCGGTTTATCCCCGCTGGCGCGGGGAACACGAATCCTCGGTCTTGCACACCGGGGATTTTTTCGGTTTATCCCCGCTGGCGCGGGGAACACCTCGACGCGAACCACCAGCGCGGTGGCCTCGTCGGTTTATCCCCGCTGGCGCGGGGAACACCTGAGAGGTTGACTTATAGATGACCTCGGTTCCGGTTTATCCCCGCTGGCGCGGGGAACACCATATAAGCAGCAAGCCAGTCTCTAACTTTACCGGTTTATCCCCGCTGGCGCGGGGAACACATATCGGCCATTTGGTCGCCTGATACACCAGCCGGTTTATCCCCGCTGGCGCGGGGAACACAGAGCGCCTGAGCATGAGCCAAACGTATAATCCGGTTTATCCCCGCTGGCGCGGGGAACACGAGATAGTTATTTACATCAACGTTAATATAACCGGTTTATCCCCGCTGGCGCGGGGAACACAACTGTGTGCCTGGCTCTTCCGTTCCGCGTTGCGGTTTATCCCCGCTGGCGCGGGGAACACTAAATATATATATTTGTTTTTTATTACAATTTTCAGACAGCAACAATTTACCAACTTATGTTCAACAATTCCTTTTTATTAAAGAACTTATAACCTACTGATTTTTAATGGGAAGAAAAGAAACCAATCTCAGACCATCCAAATCTACCGGAATACGTCGATTTTCACCCCAGGTTTGGAACTCAAAACCTGATTCTGTATTCGTTGCCCAAGCCATCACAACGTTTCCAACGCCTCCTAATTGTGTAACCTGTTGCCAGATCATCTCCCGCACACGTTTTGAGATATCGCCAACATACACACCGGCTCGAATCTCCAGTAACCATATGGCAAGCCGTCCTCGCAGACGCGGCGGCACGTTTTCCGTAACAACCATCACCATACTCATCACCCACCTCCCCGATGCCCGCCGTCGCCAAGTCGCTGCGGTTCTGGTATTGCCGGTGGCAGCATATCCGCCGCTGGCTGAGGTGGCTCAATCTCACCAGCTGCGAGCACTTCTTCAATCAAAGGAATGAGTTTTCCGGTCAGCTTAGTACTGCGAAAAATATCACGACAGGCCAGTCTGACTTCTCGATCGGGCTCAGCGGGTGCGCGAGCAGCGATTTCAAATGCCTTAGGGACGACTGACTCAAATTTGATGATATCCGCGATATCATAAACAAATGAAAGAGGCTTGCCGCTATGGATAAAACCGATAGCGGGGGCGTAACCAGCCGCCAGCACCGCTGCTTCTGAAATTCCGTAAAAACATGAGGTCGCCGCGCTGATGCACTGGTTCACCACATCACCCTTTTCCCAATCTTTAGGATCGTAATTACGACCATGCCACTTCACACCGTACTGTTTAGCTAATAACGAGTAAGTCTGACGGACGCGAGCCCCTTCGATACCCCGCAGTTGCTCAATAGAACGTCGCGCTGGAGGGGGTTCATGAAAACGCAGCTCGTACATTTTTCGCACCACTTTCAGACGTAAATCATCATCCAGCGCCAGCTTCGCCTGATAAAGCAGCTTATCCGCCCGCGCTCCGCCGGGCTGCCCGGCAGAGTACACGCGTACCCCCGCCTCTCCCACCCACACCAGCAAGGTCCCCACCGTAGATGCCAGCCTCACCGCCGCGTGAGAAACTCGCGTTCCCGGCTCCAACATGATGCAGGCCACCGATCCAACCGGAATATGCGTGCGGATCCCGGTCTTATCGATCAGAACAAAAGCGCCATCCAGTACGTCAATCTGCCCGTACTGGAGAAAAATCATCGATGTGCGATCCTTTAGCGGGATTGGACTTAGAGATACAAAAGCCACTTTCAGTCTCCAGGTTTAATCAACATCAACCCACAGCCGAAAGCCCGGCTTTTACCGTATCCCTGAGCCAAACGTTGCAAAAACAACCCGGGTTCGTTAACCACCAGCACGCCAGAATAATCCACGCTGCTGAACTGGATCATCTGGCGCGATTTCGCCCGCACAACCTGCTGCTGGCGATAGGCATCCACATTCACCTCACACAGTGAGAATCCGTTCTGCTCGCCCTGGCGCACCAGCCAGTCCTGCGCCGCCCGCTGCTGATACTGCCAGATATCCGGGCCATTAACCTGCCCTCTCACCTGACGCTTAGCCTCCATCAGCAAGTCGTGACGTTTGCCCGCCTTACAAATTGTTGGGTTAGCACGCAGGTTAAAACGCAGTATCTGCCCCGAACTTAATGCTGGAGCAAACAAACGGTATTCGATATCAAAAATATTACTCTCTACTGGAGGTTGTGTAGAAAGTACAAAGAAGCGAAAGGCTCCCTGCATCTCTTCACGACGATAAAGAAACTGCCGCTCCTGCCCTCCGGGAAATAACTCCCAAAGCCACTGGTGCATCACATATTCTCCGCGATCCACCAGCTGTAATAGCTGTGATGGTAAAAGCTGGCTGGTATACAGCGTTATTTTTGCGAGGTACACGGTTCCTCCTTGTTGAACAGCGATCCTTGATTAACGGTACGCTCGCCAAACGTCCACTGCTGGCGGCTCATCGGCCTGTCGCGACGACGTAAGACTTTATTAGCATTCAGGCCGTCATGCTCACCTTCCCACCAGCACTCAGGTTGCAGTTCCGCTAGTCGAATATTTACCTTGTTGAACTTCTCCCGATACTGGTGATACGCCTCGTTCAGCACATCCGGTGCGGAACCCTCCAGCAACAACGGCGCAAGTGGCAAAGCCAGAGGATGACTTTTTCGCCCCAGATACAAAGGAAATACAGGATGCTGTAGTGCATCCCGCAGTTGCTCCAGCGAACAGGGCGCATCAGGCGTTTGCGCGAGCGCCACCATCCACCAGGCATCGGTGTAATAGTCCCGTCGGGAGATCAGCGCGCTGAGCAGTTCAGGATCGCTCAGCTCTTCACGACGGCTGAAATAACGGGCTTTACGTACCTCCTTCGGCATCTGAACCGTATGGTAGTCTCGCGCCCAGCACGGTTCCTGACTCGCACACAGCAGAAAAGAGTAGTGCTGATTAAACGCGTTCAAGCGCTCTTCTTCATCACGGCGAATGCCAAGTGCGGCCGCCAGTAAACCCAGCAGAGCCGAACGCGAGGGCAGCTCGTGGGTGTGGCGCACTTCGCCGGGCGCATCTACGCCCCAGGAGGCCATCGGCCCGTGAAGCTGAAAAACCAGATATTGGCTCATAGCCGCCCCTTACGCGCAGATAAAGTCCAGTACGTCTTTCATACTTCCCTGCTGTTGCATCACATCAAAACCGATGGACTTCGTTTGCTGCCCATAGACTTTATTCATATTTTCACGCAGTTCGGTGATACGTTTTACGGCAACATCAAGCTGATTGGTTCCGTTGATCGGATTGTAAAACGCCGCTGCCAGGGAACGCGGTTGATCGATACCTTTTTCTGCCAGCGCCCAGGACGCATAGGCGCGGCTGGCGAAACTGTTTTGCTTGCCGGTTGGCGAGACTTTCAGCGCCGCTTCAGTGAAGGCACGCAGCGTTTTATTCGCCAGCTCCTCATCACCGTTGAGATTTTTCACCAGCAGGTCTCTGTCGATGCAGATATAGGTGTAAAACAGCGCGGAGCCGAATCCGGCTTCGCCGAGGTGTCCGGCACCGGCATCTTCTAGCGAAGTCTTACGAAGATCATCAACAGCGGTAAAGAAATCGTCTTCTACAATCGTTTCGCTGACGCCGAAAGCGTGTGCGACCTGACAGGCGGCTTCAACGTTGAATTCCGGCTTATTGGCCAGCATGCGGCCAAACATTGCAATATCGACAGCCATACGGTCGCGACGTAATAAAGCGAGTTCTTCTTCTTTCGGCGCACGTTTTTCTTCCGCCAGACGATGCGCCAGCGCTTTTACCGCCTCGAACTCGACCGGGCTGATATGCACCAGTTGTTCCGTTTCGGCGTTGGTCAGTACATCTTTTGCTTTCTTATCGGCTTTCACTTTACCAAAGCAGTTGGCGATGCTTTCTACCCACTCAACCGCTTTTTTCGGCTCAATACCTTTTTCGATCAGAATATTTGCCGCTTCGCGGGCAATACGTCCGCTACGGATACCAATATTTCCGGCCAGCGCCTGTTCAAAAAGTTCAGAAGTGCGCCAGGAACGCTTCAGGCTTTGCGAAGAAACGCGCAGACGCGTCGCTCCGCCGAGCACGACGGTTTTCGGGGAACCAGTGTCGTCGCGGTTCAGGTTGGCAGCCGGATAAGCTGTGAGTAAATGCAGCTGAATAAATGTAGTCATCTGGTAGTCCCTTATTGATCGTCATTGTTAGCTTCACCGGCCTGGTAATATTCCAGCGCCCAGCGGATACGGATAAATTCAGTCGGCCGCTGGCGGCGGCGGATATGGCTTAGCAGTTCGTCGTTTTCCCGACACCAGATGAAAACGTCTTCCGCCAGTGAGGTAAGGTTCACCACGCCATTGAGCAACTGAACGGCACGCAGTAGCTGGCGCAGCAGTTCGTCAGACGTTTTCACCGCAGACAGCCGGGAAAAACGCCGTTCGGACATGACCGGGTTATTGCCCGTCATCTGGCCTAGCTGGGCAGCAAACTTCTGGCGTTCATCAATAGATTTAACGTGTGCGGCCAACGCTGCCGTTAACGCCAGCGCGGTAAAACGCCACTCCTGCCCATCAATTTTCCATAACGAGTGAGTCTGCATCAGCAGGGAGCGAAATCCCTCCGACAAGCAGGCTTCATTCACCGTCTTGCTGCGCCGCAGGCTGGCACGCAGGCCGCGTTTTTCCTGTAAATCTTGATGCCACCGGCGCAGCGTAGCCCTATGGTCGTCCTTCACGATACTCATTCAGCAGCCTCCTGCTTTTTTGCCCTGGCGGTTTTTGCGCTCTGCTTCTCCGCCGATTTGGTGAAATATTTTTTACGCGCCAGCATAATGCGTTTGAGATCGATACCCTCGTAAGGGTTGGTAAAAACGTGATCATCAAAGTAGCTGCGGGTAAACAGCCAAATATTCGTTTGCCATCGGTTCAGCCTTTCGTCTGCGTTCTGGCCGTTTTCAAGATCGCGCATCAGTTCAAGAAAGCATCCCTGCGTGAGATGCCAGAAGTCGATATCAATAAAGCTGAAGTCGCCGCGGGCGCCTTTGGCATCAGCAAACCAGGCCTCTTTTAACGCACTGCGCAACAGGCTAAGGTTGCGCGACGCCGTTTGTGCGGCCTGGCGCAGTTCAGGAATAATATTTTCGGTTAAGATCAGCGGAAGATGGTGTTCATACCAGCAGCGGGCCTTCATATTCTCAAAATCATAACCAAAGCCCCACAGCCCAACTTTTACGTCCTTGAGGCTGCGCGCGCTGGATGTTGTAACGACTAACGCCGGATATTCGGTGTTATTTTCCGAAGCGCCTTGCTGATTTAAACCCAGCCAGTCGCGCCAGATAAGCCCGCCGGGCTGCGGCTTGACGGAATAGCGTTCACTGCCCTCCTTCAAAGGCAGGCGATAAGGCGTTAGCGGATGTATCCATCCGGCATAGTTAACCCCATAGTTCTTCACGGTCATCCCGCTGAGCAACTCATGACTTTCGCTTTCGCAGAGATCGCAGCGGCCCGAATGAGTCGCGTTAAAATCAAGGCGAATGCGTCGCGGCATTCCCCAATAGGCCTGGAGGGGATTCACCTGCTCCGGCGTGGTGACTGCGCTTGCCTGTTCGCTGGTACGGGTAGGGGCCAGCCAGGGAAAAATGGTTTCATCATACCTTTCAGGCACAGGCATACCGGCGCTATCCTGCGGCATAACGTTGAGCCACAGCTTGCGCCACAGCGGCGTTTGTCGGTTACCCTGGTATTCCTGCAATTCAATCAGCGTGGTCATCGGCCCGCCGCCGCGCAGTCCGGTGCGATAACCTTTTCCGCCTGATGGCGCATTAAGCTGCAACGAAAATAACGCCAGCGCCGCGCAGTGCGGGCAAAAGCGCTCCGTGACGCCGCGCTTAACAAAATGATCTTTATTAAACTTAGTGGTTTGCGCGCCGGGGATTTCCGGTAGCAGAGAGGCGATAGAAACTTTCTCTCCGCTTAGCTGCTCGAAATCCTGCATAAAAGAGGGCGTATCAGCACCAAACTGGAATGCAGGCTTCAGCGGTTCCAGCGCTCGCTGAAGCGCATCTGCGCTCAGCCCTTCGAACCAGACATCTTCCCAGCGAGAATGGTTTTTCGGCGCCATACTGCACTGCAATACCCCCAGCAGAAACTGCCAGGCCGCGCCCTGTAAATCCGCCCGCGCGGCGGCGATATCCACCACGCTTTCATCTGCCAGGTTCACTGGCGCCAGCTTTCCCGTGGACCCGTCTTTCAAATGAACAGGGAGCCAGGGGGTTGTTAAAAGTGAGAAATTATCCATGCGGGTATCTGCTACACCTCCATTTTTCCAATCAATCCTTCAATGGCTGAATAACCGCTGTTTTCAACCTCCGACACCACAATCACAACGGCGAAATCCTGCTTCTGATGCTGTTCAATGCACCACTGCCGAAGCCTTTCACCCTCGAGCCTTTCAAACTCGTCTTTGTGTTTTTTCCACCAGCCCTCACGAACTCGCAGCATGCTCATTTCCCAGGTGTGATCTCCTGGGGCATAAGGCTTAACCGCCCCATCGATAATTTTCGCCAGCCACAGTGAAATCGACTCTTCGGCCAGACGCGTAGAAAGGTTCTCCGGAAGAAAATCGCTGCACTCAGGGCTGTAGCCCGACGCAAAATTGATAGTATTCTGCTTAGCAAATGCACGGTCGCAGTAGTATTTTCCTTCCTGCAACTGTTCCGTCTTCGCAAATCCCGCAGGCATGTCAACGTCTTCACCATAGACCGATTCAATCAACAATCGCGCCGATTGCGGCATGCGAATTTCCCCCTGTTCGCGCAGCACGCGCTGGGTCAGCCACAAGCGGCCATGATCGGGGTAGACGTAGGCGCTGTTACGCATGGCCCCGGAGAACCAATCCTCTCGCGGTACGTCATCCCATTCCGGCGCGCAGATCACTAGCTCGGGCGCAGTACGCTCGTCTTGCCCAGAAGCTTTCAACAAGCCCTTACGATCGCGGATATGCCGCTGTAGACGCCCTGCTCGCTGAATCAATAAATCCACCGGGGCTAAATCGGAGATCATTTCATCCAGATCGATGTCTAAACTTTGTTCAATAACCTGGGTAGCGATCAGTACCTTCCCAGCCCGCTGCACGCTCCCTTTTTTACCAAACTGCGTGAGCGCCTGATTTTCAATGCGCTGACGATCGAAAAAAGCAAAGCGGCTGTGGAATAACAAGAGGTTTTCGGCAGGAATGCTCCCTCTGGCAAGAAGCTGGCGATAAATACGAATCGCGTCATCAACAGAGTTGCGTATCCAGGCAATGCATTTTCCCTGGCTTACGGCTTGCTCAATGCGTTCAATACACTCTTGTTCGCAGTGCATCCAACCAACTTTGACGCTGCGTTCAACCTCCTTGCGGGTTTCCACATGCAGGGAAACCACCGACGTACTCGTCACCTGCGTTAACCAGGGATAATCGCCATAGCCCAATAATGGCGCTTCAACCCGGCTCTTCGCTCCTTTAGCAAAGGCGGTAACCAGCCTGTCTCGCTGCTGTTGTGAGAGCGTGGCGGAAAGTAAAATCGTGGTATTGCCATCGCTGGCCTGTTTTTCAATCAGACTTTCCAGAATCCGCGACATATAGGCGTCATAGGCGTGAATCTCATCCGCCAGCAAGATTTTATTATTCAGCCCTAACATCCGCAGGTTATTGTGTTTAAACGGCATCACCGCCATCATCGCCTGATCGAGCGTGCCAACGCCCACCTCGGCCAACAGCGCTTTTTTATTACTGTCGGCAAACCAGGCGGCGCATCCCTGGCTGGATGGCTGGAGCTCATCGGGTTCTTCTGAACCCGATAAATCTCCCGACCACAAAGACTGATTGAAGCGATCCATTAATCCACGTGCGCTATGCGCCAGCACCAGGCTTGGCCGTGAACCGGGTTGATACAACGCCAGCCAGCTCTCCGACATACGATCGAACATGGCATTCGCCGTCGCCATCGTCGGCAGACCAAAATAGAGCCCCTGCGCCTTTCCCGTAGCCATCAGGCGATGTGTCAAAATAAGCGCAGCCTCTGTTTTTCCAGCACCAGTCACATCTTCAAGAATAAATAATTGCGGACCTTGTTTATCAATATCCAGCTCAAGCGCTTTTTGCTGTAATGGGGTTGGCTGTTGAATAAAGGGAAATAACGCCGTTATTCCACTAAAAGAGGCAACGTCAGGGGAAGGAGGGAAAACGGTCACGGCTACTTTCGCTTTAACCAGCGCATGCTGTTGCCAGTATTCATCGACCTCCATCGATTTTGTAATTCGGGGGAAATATTGGGTTGAAGAACCAACCCAGTCAGCCAGTACTATCGCAGCGGAAATAAACCATGAGAGATGTTTAAAAAGCGCAATACCGTTATCATCATCCCAAAAATCAGGAATCTCAATCAGTGGAAATAATGATTTAACCCTGGTAAGAAAATCACGGGCCGCTTCTTTATCCTGCTGACGAAAATTTTTTAGTTCTGTTACTGAAGAAGGCGGTCGCCCATGATGTCCTGTCGTAAGGGGCATCCAAAGCGCAATGACGCGCTTTAACTTCCGAGCAGAAAGAGGGGATTCGGGGAAAAGTTCCGCGCACTCGCTTAAATAATCTTTCCAGAGCCAATACCCCAGAGTCGCATGCGGGATGGCTTCATAATATTTTATATATTCGTCCTGCGCATTTAACTCTTCATGACGATAAAGCTGCTGAAAAGAGTGGGCAAACTTTCCAATATCATGCCAGCATAATAGCCATGCAAAAAATTGTGCCGCCTGAACTCTATGATGAAGCCCCAGTTTGTTAAGATAATCGTTAATGCCATAGATATTATGCTGCACCATCCAATAGCCAACGGCTGCAACATCCAGAGAATGCCAGCACAGCAAGTGATAATCATCACCGCCATCATCCTCTCCACGGCGGGATTTACCCCAATAATTGAACATTATCTCTATTGTTCCATTTAGCAGGCGTATTTATTCAAGTATGTTCACACTGCAAAATAAGAGAAATGATTTACATCAAAAATATTTTATCTTTGCGATGAAATTGATAACAAATATCAATTATTAATAATTATAAAGACATCAAATCATTAATTAACAATTCAGGAAAAAATCCCGGCAGCGCCGGGACTCATCTTAGCCTTCGTGCAGCCCGCACTCTCTTTTCAGGCCAAAGAAGCGCGTTTCTTCCTCCGCCATCCCCGGCTCCCATTTCCGGGTGGTGTGGGTATCCCCCACCGACAAATAGCCCTGATCCCACAGCGGGTGATACTTCAGGCCGTGCTTTTGCAGATACTGATAGACGGTACGATTATCCCAGTCGATGATCGGCAGCACCTTAAACACGCCGCGCTGGATCGCCAGCACCGGCAGGTGGGCGCGGCTGCCGGACTGCTCGCGGCGCAGGCCCGCAAACCAGGTTTGCGCATTCAGCTCTTCCAGCGCCCGGTTCATCGGCTCGACCTTGTTAATATCATTGTACTTTTCAATACCCTCAACGCCCTGCTCCCACAGCTTACCGTAGCGAGCCTCCTGCCAGGCGGCGCTCTCCTTCGCCCGATAGATCTTCAGGTTCAGATTGAGTTTGTCCGTTAACTCGTCGATAAACTGGTAGGTTTCCGGGAACAGATAGCCGGTATCGGTCAGAATGACCGGAATATCCGGGCGCACCTGATTGACCAGATGCAGGCTCACCGCCGCCTGAATACCAAAGCTCGAAGAGAGCACATATTCGCCCGGCAGGTTTTCCAGCGCCCACGCGACGCGCGCTTCCGCGCTCAGCTTTTCCAGCTGGCTATTGGTTTCCGCCAGCTGCAAAACACGATCGACCTTCGGTAATGCGTTCAGCGCGTTTAGATCGAGTACGGACATAAGAACCTCGCTTGCCTGTTTCGCCGGGCGGTACTGCGTTTGCCCGGCCTACAAAACCCACAGGCCCGGATCGCTGCTCGCCACCGGGCACCTGGATGTTATTCCCAGAAATCACGGGCTGGGTCGAGCACCGGGCGAATGATGCCCGCACGCACCGTAAAGTCGCCGAAGCCTTCACCCGCTTCGCGCTCTTTCGCCCAGCGCCCTACCAGTTCGTCGATCGAATCGAGAATTTCCGACTCGGTAATGTTTTCCCGATACATACGCGGAATACGCGTCCCGCTGCGGTTGCCGCCAAGATGCAGGTTATAGCGGCCCGGCGCTTTACCGACCAGCCCCACTTCCGCCAGCATCGCGCGGCCGCAGCCGTTCGGGCAGCCGGTAACGCGGGTAACGATATGCTCGTCGCCAACGCCATGTTTGCTCATCAGCGCCTCGACTTTATCGATAAACGACGGGAGGAAACGCTCGGCTTCCGCCATCGCCAGCGGGCAGGTCGGGAACGACACGCAGGCCATAGAGTTTTCGCGCTGCGGCGTGACGGCATTCATCAGGCCGTGATCGCGGGCCAGCTTCTCGATCTTCGCCTTCTGATCTTCCGGTACGCTGGCAATAATCAGGTTCTGGTTCGCCGTAATGCGGAATTCGCCTTTGTGGATCTTCGCAATCTTCAGCAGGCCGGTTTTCAGCGGGCGACCCGGATAATCAAGGATACGACCATTTTCAATAAACAGCGTCAGATGCCAGTTATTGTCGATACCCTTCACCCAGCCGATACGATCGCCGCGGCCGGTGAATTCGTACGGACGGATCGGCTCAAACTTGATGCCCGCCCGACGTTCCACTTCCGCCTTAAAGGTCTCAACGCCAACGCGTTCGAGGGTGTATTTGGTTTTCGCATTTTTACGATCGGTACGGTTACCCCAGTCGCGCTGGGTCGTGACCACCGCTTCCGCCACCGCCAGAGTGTGCTCCAGCGGCAGATAGCCAAACTCGCTCGCCGTACGGGCGTAGGTTTTCTTATTCCCGTGCTCAATCGATAAACCGCCGCCGACCAGCAGGTTGAAGCCGACCAGCTTGCCGTTTTCGGCGATGGCCACGAAGTTCATATCGTTCGCGTGCAGATCGATATCGTTCTGCGGCGGGATCACCACGGTCGTTTTGAACTTACGCGGCAGATAGGTCTGACCGAGGATCGGCTCTTCATCGGTGGTGGCGACTTTCTTCTGATCCAGCCAGATCTCGGCGTAGGCGCGCGTGCGCGGCAGCAGGTGCTCGGAGATCTTCTTCGCCCATTCGTAGGCTTCAGTATGCAGCTGGGACTCGTACGGGTTAGAGGTACACAGCACGTTACGGTTCATATCGTTGGCGGTAGCCAACGCGTCCAGCCCGACCGAATGCAGCATCTGGTGCACCGGCTTGACGTTCTTCTTCAGAATGCCGTGGAACTGGAAGGTCTGACGGTTGGTCAGACGGATACTGCCGTAGATGGTGTTATCGGCGGCGAATTTATCGATCGCCTGCCACTGTTTGGTGGTGATCACCCCGCCCGGCAGGCGGCAGCGCAGCAGCATCGCGTGACGCGGCTCCAGCTTCTGCGCCGCGCGCTCGGCGCGGATATCGCGGTCATCCTGCTGGTACATACCGTGAAAACGGATCAGCAGAAAGTTATCGCCTTTAAAACCGCCGGTCAGGCCGTCGTTCAAATCTTCCGCAATGGTGCCGCGCAGGTAGTTGCTTTCGAGCTTCATGCGCTCGGCGTCAGTCAGTTTACCTTCGACCACCAGCGGGCCTGGATGTTTTTCGCTCATTAGTAGACATCTCGCTGATAACGGCGCTCAACGCGCAGCTCACTTAAAAATTCGTCCGCCGCTTCGGCGTCCATCGCGCCGTATTCGGCAATCACTTCCAGCAACGTCTGCTCAACGTCTTTTGCCATACGATTGGCATCGCCGCAGACATAAATATGGGCGCCGTCGTTAATCCAGCGCCACAGTTCGGCCCCCTGCTCGCGCAGCTTGTCCTGAACGTAGACTTTTTGTTGTTGATCGCGGGACCAGGCCAGGTCGATGCGGCTCAGCACGCCTTCTTTGACGTAGCTTTGCCACTCCACCTGATAAAGGAAATCTTCGGTAAAGTGCGGGTTGCCGAAGAACAGCCAGTTCTTCCCTTCCGCGCCTTCCGCCGCGCGCTGCTGCATAAAAGCGCGGAACGGCGCGATGCCGGTGCCGGGGCCAATCATGATCACCGGCGTCTGCGGGTTGGCAGGAAGACGGAAGTTATCGTTATGCTCGATAAAGATGCGCACTTCGCCATCTTCTTCGACGCGGTCAGCCAGGAAGCTGGAAGCGCCGCCGGCCCGAGCGCGGCCTTCGATGTCATAACGCACCACGCCAACGGTGACGTGGACTTCGCTTTCCACTTCCGCCTGCGAAGAAGCGATCGAGTACAGTCGCGGCGTCAGCGGGCGCAGCAGCTCGACCAGCGCCTGGGCATCCAGCTGCGCCGGGGAGAAACGCACCATATCGACAATCGGCGTGGTCGCGGCGTAATGCTGGAGCTGTGCCTTATCGCCCACCAGCGGCAGCAGGGATTCGCTGCGGGTTAAGGTGGCATAATTTTCCACGATGTTACCGGTGTTGACCGTCAGCTCAAAGTGCCACTCCAGCGCTTCGGCGAGCGGCAGCGTTTTGCCGTCAACCGTGACCGGCTCCTCGCCCGTCAGCCACAGCAGCTCTACCAGCTCTTTCACCAGAGCCGGATCGTTCTGGTACCAGACGCCCAGCGCATCGCCCGGCTGATAGCGCAGGCCGGAGTCGCCGAGGTCGATTTCAATATGGCGCACATCTTTTTCAGAATCGCGACCGGTAATTTTTTGATTCACCGCCAGCGTCGCGGTCAGCGGCGCTTCTTTGGTATACGGGCTGGTGTGGATCTCGTTCACCGCCCCGCTGGTTATCAGCTGAGACGGGGCGGCGGCAGGGGCGCGCGCTTTCAGCACCTCAACCACCCGAGCGCGCCATTCGGCGGCGGCGGCCTGATACTCTACATCAGCATCAACCCGGTCGAGCAGGCGTTCGCCGCCCAGCTCGGCCAGCTTATTATCAAAATCTTTGCCGGACTGGCAGAAGAATTCATAGGAGGTATCGCCGAGGCCAAACACGGCAAATGCGGTATCGGTCAGCTTCGGCGCCTTCTTCGAGAACAGGAACTTATGCAGCGCGACGGCTTCTTCCGGCGGCTCACCTTCACCCTGCGTTGACGTCACCACGACCAGCAGCTTTTCGGAGGCAATTTGTTTGAATTTATAGTCGCCTGCGTTGACCAGCTTCACGTTCAGCTGCGCGGCCTGCAGATCGTCGCGCAGCGCTTCAGCGACGCGGCGGGCGTTGCCGGTTTGCGATGCCGAAATCAGGGTAATAGACGGTACTTCAGCCGCCTGGGCTGGTGCAACAACCGCCGCGCCGGGCTGCTGGTTCAGCACCCCCCAAAAATAGCCGGAAACCCAGGCCAGCTGGGTGGGCGTGAAGTCAGTCGTGGCCGCCTGAAGGCGCGCCATTTGCTCCGGACTCAGCGGTAGCAAATTGGAAGGTGGGGCCTGTGTCGTCATGCGTTGTTATGTTCCAGTAAGCAAAGCTGTGATTCACGCCCTGTCAGCGTGATAAACAGAAGATAATGTATTTACTCTAAATAATTCGAGTTGCAGGCAGCGACACAGCGCCCATCAGGGCAAAGCCCAAGGCTGGGCCGAGTTATTGCCAACGCACATGCGGCTCGAAGTATGACGAGTGAGTAGGTTAACGGTGCAAATAGTAACAACTAAATAAAGGATGGAAATAACAAATAACCAAATGGACTAACCTGTTTTAGTTATAGTTATTAACAACAAAATCGATTAAATAAGCCCATGAAATATAGGCAATTAATTTGAACAGGCTGGATGAATGTGGCTATTTTCCGCTCAGGGCCGTTTTAGTTAATGCGAAAAAATGTGCTTTCCGGTACCCTACGGCGGTTTTTTGCCATATTGAGAAGAAAAGATGTCCACCACGCTGTTTAAAGATTTCACCTTCGAAGCCGCTCACCACCTGCCGCACGTGCCGGAAGGTCATAAGTGCGGTCGCCTGCACGGCCACTCTTTTATGGTGCGCCTGGAGATTACCGGTGAAGTCGATCCCCATACCGGGTGGATCATGGACTTTGCCGAGCTGAAGGCCGCGTTTAAACCCATCTACGATCGCCTCGACCATTACTATCTGAACGATATTCCCGGGCTGTCCAATCCGACCAGCGAAGTGCTGGCAAAATGGATCTGGGAGCAGATGAAACCGCGAGTACCGCTGCTGAGCGCGGTGATGATCAAAGAAACCTGCACCGCGGGCTGCGTTTATCGCGGCGAGTGATAGTGCCTTTAGCTGAATAAGCCCCTGATAGCCCTGCGCTATCAGGTTTTTTTTTATATCACGCGATATTGAGGTACTTGTGCGTCTGCATCGATAAGCGCCAGTTGCGGGCGATACAGGTTTCGATGCACAGGCGCGTCGCGTCATCTTTCTGGCTAATCGGCTGAAGCGCGATGATACGCGGCTTTTCATCGGCCAGCGTTGCCAGCAGCTCATCCAGCGCTTCGATATCGCGCACGCGTCCAACCGGATGTTTAATTTCATCAGCCCGCTGTAGCGCCTGAGAGAGTACGTCATAGCCGCCGCGCATGTTTACCTTTGGCGACACCGTCACCCAGGTATGCGGTGTGCAGCGCACTTCATGGGTGCCGCTGGTTTCAATCTGGCAGCTAAATCCGTTTTGCTCCAGTAAAGAGGTTAACGGCGTTAAATCATGAATGCAGGGCTCGCCGCCGGTAATGACCACGTGGCGGGCCGTCCAGCCCTGACGCCCGATGATAGCCAGCAGATCTTCGCTGCTCGCCGGGCCCCATTTATCGCTCTCTTTGGTTTTTGCCAGAATGCTGAACAGCGACACTTCCCGATCGGCAAGCTTATCCCAGGTATGTTTGGTATCGCACCAGGCGCAACCAACCGGGCATCCCTGTAAACGAATAAAAATGGCGGGAACGCCGGTGAAGTAACCTTCGCCTTGCAAGGTCTGGAACATCTCGTTAATCGGGTACTGCATAATCATCTCTGCTTAGGGTTGTGAGCGCGCATTATCGCAGATTTGCCCGCGCAGATCTTGTCCCGCGCTGCGCCGCGTGGTGGGTAGAACCTAAACCTTAATGATAAACCTCCGGCAGCTGGCCGATTCCATTATCCCGCACCGGCTGATTTAATTAGTCTGATAATCATCAGGCGACTATTAAGCGGCACGGCTAAAATTTTTGGTGTAACAAAACATGTATAATCTTGAAAGCAAAAAATAAAATAACAAACTTAAAAATAATAAATTTCAACGATGTACAAATGGATACACGAAATAATGAATTTATTGTCATAGCTTAGGGTCAAATTCGATCCACGACGCTAAATTATCTTAAAATAACCTTAATAAACCGCACCTTATGTTCATTTCCCATTTAATATCCGTTTAATTTTCCGCGCCTAGAATCCAGTCAACCAACCATAATGAGACTGCATTCATGAATACATTATTAATTACTGGCGCGACCGGTTTTCTCGGTGGAGCAGTGTTAGAAAGCATTCTGAATAAAAAGAATGCGCCTAATCTATTACTGCTAGTTCGTGCAGATAATAGTGTAGCTGCCGTAGAACGGGTAAAGGAAAACCTGCGAAAATTCAATATTAGCGAAGAGAGATTAACGGTCCTGACGCCCGGCAACATTCTGCTGGGGGATCTGGCCAATCCGCAGCCCTTTCTCGACGACCCGCGCCTGAATCAGGTTACCCACGTGCTCAACTGCGCCGCCGTCGCCTCATTTGGTAATAATCCGCTTATCTGGAAGGTCAACGTCGAAGGCACGCTGCAGTTTGCCCGGCGGATGGCTCAGGTCGGCGGCCTTGAGCGCTTTCTGCACGTGGGCACCGCGATGTCCTGCTCGCCAGACCCCGATTCGCTGGTAGCGGAAAGCACGGCGTTTCGTGAACGCGCCGAGCATCTGGTCGAATACACCCACTCTAAATCAACAATTGAGCGTCTCATGCGGCAGGAGTGCCCAACGCTACCGCTGGCGATCGCCCGTCCCTCTATTGTTGTTGGCCACACTCATCACGGCTGTCAGCCCTCCAGCAGCATCTTCTGGGTGTTCAGCATGGGGCTGATGCTGCAAAAATTTATGTGTTCGATGGAAGACCGCATCGATGTAATCCCCGTCGATTACTGCGCCGATGCGCTGCTGATGCTGCTTACCAGCCCGCTGGCGCGCGGAGAGGTGGTGCATATTTCCGCGGGAGAGGAAAACAGCGTAAGGTTTGCGGATATCGATAACGCGATGGCCTCCGCCCTCGAGCAGGCGCCGGTCGGCGATAAATACGCGCAGGTCAGCTATGAAACGCTGGTCAAAATGCGCCGTGAGCTGAAGGCTATTTTTGGCCCCTGCAACGAACGGCTGATGCTTAAAGCCATGCGCCTGTACGGCGCCTTCGCCACGCTTAACGTACGATTCAGCAACGACAAGCTGCTCAGCATGGGTATGCCAAAACCGCCGCGCTTTACCGATTACATTGACCGCTGCGTACAGACCACACGCGGGCTTTCTATCCCGCAGCAAATGGCGGTAGATTTTAAGTAGCCGCTTTTGCAGGTATAAAAAAAGCCAGCCCGAAGGCTGGCTTTTTCATATCAGATAAAGACAGGCTTATGCCTGACCTTTGATCTCTTTACGACCGTTGTACGGTGCTTTTTCGCCCAGCGCTTCTTCGATACGAATCAGCTGGTTGTATTTAGCAACGCGGTCAGAACGGCTCATAGAACCAGTTTTGATCTGGCCTGCAGCGGTACCCACAGCCAGGTCAGCGATGGTCGCGTCTTCAGTTTCGCCAGAACGGTGAGAGATAACGGCAGTGTAGCCAGCGTCTTTCGCCATTTTGATCGCAGCCAGAGTTTCGGTCAGAGAACCGATCTGGTTGAATTTGATCAGGATGGAGTTAACGATGCCTTTCTCGATGCCTTCTTTCAGGATCTTGGTGTTGGTTACGAACAGATCGTCACCAACCAGCTGGATTTTGTCGCCCAGTACTTTAGTCTGGTATGCGAAACCGTCCCAGTCAGATTCGTCCAGGCCATCTTCGATGGAGACGATCGGGTACTGTTTGGTCAGCTCTTCCAGGAAGTGGGTGAATTCTTCAGAGGTGAACGCTTTGTTGCCTTCGCCGGCCAGAACGTATTTACCGTCTTTGTAGAATTCAGAAGCCGCGCAGTCCATCGCCAGAGTGATGTCTTTGCCCAGCTCGTAGCCAGCAGCTTTAACCGCTTCAGCGATAACAGCCAGCGCTTCAGCGTTGGAGCCCAGGTTCGGCGCGTAGCCGCCTTCGTCACCAACAGCGGTGTTCATACCTTTAGCTTTCAGAACTTTAGCCAGGTTGTGGAACACTTCAGAACCCATACGTACGGCTTCTTTCAGGGATTTAGCGCCAACCGGCTGAATCATAAATTCCTGGATGTCGACGTTGTTGTCAGCGTGCTCGCCGCCGTTGATGATGTTCATCATCGGAACCGGCATGGAGTATTTGCCCGGGGTGCCGTTCAGCTCAGCGATGTGCTCGTACAGCGGCTGACCTTTAGAAGCAGCGGCAGCTTTGGCGTTAGCCAGAGAGACGGCCAGGATAGCGTTCGCACCGAAGTTAGATTTGTTTTCAGTACCGTCCAGGTCGATCATGATTTTGTCGATGCCAGCCTGATCTTTGGCATCTTTGCCAAGGATTGCCTGAGCGATCGGGCCGTTTACCGCAGCAACAGCTTTCAGTACGCCTTTACCCATGAAACGGGATTTGTCGCCATCGCGCAGTTCCAGCGCTTCGCGGGAGCCAGTAGAAGCACCTGACGGAGCAGCTGCCATACCGACGAAACCACCTTCCAGGTGTACTTCGGCTTCAACAGTCGGGTTACCACGGGAGTCGATGATTTCACGACCGATGACTTTAACGATTTTGGACATTAGGTTTTCCTCAGTACAAGTTAAACTAAAACTCCAGACAAACAATGCACCCGGATGGGTGCATTGCCGTTCTAACTCTTTTACTTCGCCTGACGCTTCTGGTACTCGCCTGCGGCTTTCACAAAGCCAGCAAACAGCGGATGGCCATCACGCGGCGTCGAAGTAAACTCCGGATGGAACTGACAGGCGACGAACCACGGATGGTTAGGCACCTCGATGATCTCGACCAACTGATCATCCCCGGAACGGCCCGCAATACGCAGGCCCGCATTTTCAATCGGCTTCAGCAACATATTGTTGACTTCGTAGCGGTGACGATGGCGTTCGGTAATGGTTGGCTCGCCGTACAGCTGGCGCACCAGGCTATCTTCAGCCAGCTGGCACTGCTGTGCGCCGAGGCGCATCGTGCCGCCGAGATCGCTCTTATCAGAGCGGACTTCGACATTACCGTCTTCATCACGCCATTCGGTAATCAGGGCCACGACCGGGTACTTACAGTCTGGCACAAATTCCGTTGAGTTGGCGTTTTCCATCCCCGCTACGTTGCGCGCGAACTCAATCAGCGCAACCTGCATCCCCAGGCAAATGCCCAGGTATGGAATGTTGTTTTCACGCGCGTAGCGCGCGGTGGCAATCTTACCTTCAACCCCGCGATAGCCGAAGCCGCCAGGAATCAGGATAGCGTCTAAATTCTTCAGAATTTCGACGCCGCGCGTTTCCACATCCTGCGAATCAATCAGCTTGATGTTGACGGTGACGCGATTTTTCAGACCGCCGTGTTTCAGCGCTTCAATCACCGATTTGTAGGCGTCCGGCAGTTCAATGTACTTGCCGACCATACCAATGGTGACTTCACCTGCCGGGTTCGCTTCTTCGTAGATAACCTGTTCCCATTCGGCCAGGTTCGCTTCCGGACAGTTTAAGCTGAATCGTTTACAAATATAATCGTCCAGCCCCTGAGATTTCAACAGGCCCGGGATTTTATAAATGGAATCGACATCTTTCATCGAAATAACGGCTTTTTCCGGCACATTGCAGAACAATGCAATTTTGGCACGTTCGTTCGCCGGAATAGCGCGATCGGAGCGGCAGACCAGAATGTCAGGCTGAATACCGATGGAGAGCAGTTCTTTAACGGAGTGCTGGGTCGGCTTGGTTTTGACTTCACCCGCGGCGGCCATGTACGGCACCAGGGTCAGGTGCATAAACAGCGCGTTTTCACGACCGATATCCACCGCCAGCTGGCGAATCGCTTCAAGGAACGGCAGCGATTCAATATCACCAACGGTGCCGCCGATTTCAACCAGCACCACATCATGGCCTTCACCGCCGGCCAGCACGCGCTCTTTGATCGCGTTGGTGATATGCGGAATAACCTGAACGGTGGCACCCAGATAGTCGCCGCGACGCTCTTTGCGCAGGACGTCAGAGTAAATACGACCCGTGGTGAAGTTGTTGCGACGGGTCATCTTGGTGCGAATGAAACGCTCGTAGTGACCCAGGTCCAGATCGGTTTCAGCGCCGTCTTCAGTAACGAACACTTCCCCGTGTTGGATTGGGCTCATGGTGCCCGGATCGACGTTGATGTACGGATCCAGTTTCATCATGGTCACGTTAAGCCCGCGGGCTTCGAGAATGGCTGCGAGGGAAGCTGCGGCAATGCCTTTACCCAGAGAGGATACGACCCCGCCGGTCACAAAAATATAGTTCGTTGTCATGCTGAACCTGAGAAGTTAGGTTTAAAAGACGATGGAATAACCAGGACGGGAAAGCAGTATACCCGATCATGACTGACGCCACAAACTTTCATTATCCCTCCTTTTCATCAGGCCCACACAAACGCAGGGAGTGAGAAAATAGCCGCTTTTGGCGAAATGTTTTTGACGTAAATCAAGCGCTTGTTATTTAAAAAATCACACAAATAGCGCTTGATCACGAAAACTCTTTAGAGATCAGTTTCCTGGCGTTTTACTTCCTGCCACACCCGCTCCATGGTATCGAGGTCAACGCCGGTCATTTCCAGGCCGCGCGCGGCGACAATCCGCTCAACTTCGCGGAACCTGCGCTCAAACTTCAGGTTGGCTTTTTGCAGCGCAACTTCGGCTTTTACCCCTAAATGGCGGGATAAATTGACCGTCGCAAACAGCAGGTCGCCCACTTCCTCCTCCAGTTTAGCTTCATCCACCACGGCCTGCTGCGCTTCGTGCATCACTTCATCTATTTCTTCGTGCACTTTATCCAGCACCGGCCCCAGAGAGGTCCAGTCAAAGCCTACCGCCGAGCAGCGTTTCTGGATTTTATGCGCGCGCATCAGCGCCGGAAGGCTATGCGGGATGTCGTCCAGCGCGGAGTGCTGGGACTTTTCCGCTCGCTCAGCGCTTTTGATCTGCTCCCAGCGGGCCAGCACTTCGCTGCTGCTACCGGCGCTCGCCTCGCCGAAAATATGCGGATGACGGCGCTCCAGCTTGTCGCTGATGGCGGCGCAGATATCGTTAAAGTCAAAGCGCCCCTCTTCCTGCGCCATCTGAGCATAGAAGACGACCTGGAACAACAGGTCACCCAGCTCACCGCGCAGATCGTCAAAATCTTCGCGGGCGATAGCGTCGAGCACTTCATAGGTTTCTTCAAGGGTATACGGCGCGATGGTGGCAAAGGTCTGCTCTTTGTCCCACGGGCAGCCGTTTTCCGGATCGCGCAGACGCCGCATAATGCCGAGCAGGCGTTCGATTTGAGTCATAAGTCTGTCCTGATAAAAAAATGCCGGGTGGCGGTAGCGCCTGACCCGGCTGACATAAGCGTGGGAGTTTATC
Organism: Klebsiella sp. RCJ4; assembly: GCF_009025755.1. Classification (NCBI taxonomy): domain Bacteria; kingdom Pseudomonadati; phylum Pseudomonadota; class Gammaproteobacteria; order Enterobacterales; family Enterobacteriaceae; genus Klebsiella; species Klebsiella sp. RCJ4. The sequence continues at coordinate 281,447 of NZ_WCIN01000043.1, read as the reverse complement.
CGCCGTGCAGACGACGGGCGTCGATGACGTCAGGTACCTGATTCAGCTTCGCCAGTACGCGCCCCAGCACCTGCAGGTTGTAGATCTCAATGGTCATATCGATCGTCGCCATCTGCTGTTTAGTATCGCTGCGGCTGGCAACGCCCAGCACGTTGACCTTCTCATTGGCGAGAATGGTGGTGATGTCGCGCAGCAGGCCGCTACGATCGTTGGCCTGGACGCGCACCACCAGCGAGTAGCCCGCCGAGTAGCTCTCTCCCCACACCGCGTCAACGATGCGCTCGGGAGCATGAGACTGTAGCTCCGCGAGCTGATCGCAATCCGCGCGGTGCACCGAGATCCCGCGGCCCTGGGTGATAAAGCCCACGATCTCGTCGCCGGGAATCGGCTGGCAGCAGCGCGCAATGTGGTGCATCAGATTGCCGACGCCCTCCACCACCACGCGACCATTGTCTTTGCTGCGATTCTGCGGAGCGTGGGTTTTCTGCTGCAGCTGCTTTAACGCCGCCGCATCCTGCTCCGCCGCGCTGGGTTTATTAAACTGCGCCTGCAGGAAATTAACCATCTGGTTGAGGCGAATATCGCCCCCGCCAATCGCCGCCAGCAGTTCGTCCTGCTCGTTAAAGTTGTAGCGCGGCAGCAGATGCTTTTCCGCGTCCTTCAGGCTGATGCCCAGATGCTCGAGCTCATCATCAAGGATCTGTCGCCCGGCAAGAATATTCTTGTCGCGATCCTGCTTGCGGAACCAGGCGTGAATTTTGGAACGCCCGCGGCTGGTGGTGACGTAGCCAAGGTTCGGGTTCAGCCAGTCGCGGCTGGGGTTGGGCTGCTTCTGGGTGATGATTTCAATCTGGTCGCCCATCTGCAGCTGATAGGTGAACGGCACAATACGCCCGCCGATTTTCGCCCCGATGCAGCGGTGGCCGACATCGCTGTGTATATGGTAGGCAAAATCGAGCGGCGTCGAACCCGAAGGCAAATCCACCACGTCGCCCTTCGGCGTAAAGACATAAACCCGGTCATCAAAGACCTGGCTACGCACCTCATCCAGCATCTCGCCGGAATCGGCCATCTCTTCCTGCCAGGCGATCAGTTTACGCAGCCAGGCAATGCGATCTTCATAGCCGCGCCCGCCGCTGGCCGCCGCGCTGGCGCCCTCTTTATACTTCCAGTGCGCGGCCACGCCCAGCTCGGCATCTTCATGCATCTGGCGGGTACGGATCTGAATTTCAATGGTTTTTCCGCCGGGGCCAAGCACGACGGTATGAATTGACTGGTAGCCATTAGGCTTGGGATTGGCGACGTAATCATCGAACTCATCCGGCAGATGGCGGTAATGAGTATGCACGATCCCCAGCGCGGCATAGCAGTCCTGCAGGCGCTCGGCGACAATACGCACCGCCCGCACGTCAAACAGCTCGTCGAAGGCGAGATGTTTTTTCTGCATTTTGCGCCAGATGCTGTAGATATGCTTGGGACGCCCGTAGACCTCAGCCTTGACGCCCTCGGTTTTCATTTCCGTGCGTAAATGGCTGACGAATTCATCAATATAATGTTCACGATCGATGCGCCGCTCGTGTAACAGCTTAGCGATTCGCTTATATTCCGCCGGATGCAGATAGCGGAAGCAGTAATCTTCGAGCTCCCACTTCAGCTGGCCGATCCCCAGGCGGTTGGCCAGCGGCGCGTAAATATTGGTACACTCTTTTGCCGCCAGTACGCGCTCATCTTCCGGCGCATCTTTCACTTCACGCAGATGGGCTATGCGCTCGGCGATTTTAATTACCACGCAGCGGAAGTCATCGACCATCGCCAGCAGCATGCGGCGAATGTTGTCCACCTGTTCAGAGGAGACCGAATCCGTATGGGTGGCTTTAAGCTGGCGTATCGCGGCCATGTCCCGCACGCCGTGGATCAGGGTGACGACCGATTTCCCGACGCTCTCCTGCATGATCTCTTCGCTGACGACGTTGCCGTCCGCCAGCGGGAAAAGCATCGCCGCGCGCAGTGTATCGATATCCATGCTCAACATGGAGAGAATTTCCACCATCTCCACGCCGCGCCATAGCAGGAGATCGGCCTGCGGATGCCCCTGCGTTTTCTCTCGACAATAATCCCAGGTTTCGGCTAAGCGTTCACACGACTGCTGGCTGGAAATTCCCAGACTCGCGATCCATTTCTTCGGGTCAAATTCACCAGCTTTATTTAAATGTGCACTTCTTACCGCAACCATTGTCCTCTCCTTAAGGGACCGCCTGCCGAAGTCGGCAAGCCTCAACTTTTACACTTCATCCTTCAAACCGCGCCAACGCTGGCGTTCGTCTTTTATCTCAGTCACCTGCTTCTGAGGATGCCGCTTCACTGCGATTTGAATGATTCTTGTGCTCAAACAACACCATTGATTCCAGATGTCCGGTATGCGGGAACATATCGAGCATCGCCAGGCGTTGAATGGTATATCCCGCCTGCAATAAAACGTCGCTATCGCGCGCCAGGGTCGCCGGGTTACATGAAACATACACCACCCGACGCGGCGCTAATTTTATAATATGTAACATAACGCCCGCCGCGCCGGCGCGCGCCGGGTCGAGCAAGACCTTATCAAAACCGTGCTTCGCCCACACCTGGCGGGTGACGTCCTCTTCCAGGTTCTCATGGAAGAAAGTCACATTATGCAACCCGTTCAACGCCGCGTTCTCCTGGCCCTTCGCCACCAGCGCGGGAACCCCTTCAACGCCAACCACCTGCGCCGCACGCTTCGCCAGCGGCAGGGTAAAGTTGCCCATGCCGCAAAAGAGGTCCAGCACGCGATCCTGAGGCTGGATATCCAGCCATTCCAGCGCCGTGCGCACCATCAGCTGGTTTACGCCATCGTTCACCTGGATAAAATCGCGCGGACTGAACACTAAGCGTAGACCGTCCGAGGTATACCAGGGGGCTTCCCCGCGAATATGTTCCAGTATCTCGCTTTGCGGGGCGAGGTACAGGGAAAGACCGTGAGATTGCGAAAAACGTTCCAGCTTTTCTTTATCTGCCGCGGGAAGCGCCGCCGTATGGCGCAATACCATCAGCGGGCCGTTATCCGCCTGCACCAGCTCAACGTGGCCAAGCTGACGCACCGATTTCAATTCGCTAAGACATTCACGTACCGCAGGCAATAACGCACCAAGAGTGGGCACCAAAACGGGGCACTGCACCACATCGACGATCTCGCTGGCGTTAGCCTTGCGGAAGCCCATCTGTAATTGTTGGGACTTTGGCTGATAATTCAAGCTCAGACGCGCCCGGCGGCGATAGCCCCACGGCGAAGCGGCTATAATGTCATCAACGTCGCGCTTCATCAGCCTCGCGAGCGCGGCGCGTTTGCTCTGCTGCTGCAGCTCAATGCTGGCGTGCTGCTGCTGGCACCCGCCGCAGATGCCAAAATGCGGGCAGCGCGGCGCCTGCCGCTGCGGGCTATCGCTAAGACGGCGTTTAACCTGGGCGCGGGCGTACTGCTTTTTATCTTCGACCACAACAACGTCAGCCTGCTCCTGTGGCAATAAACCGCTGATAAACAGCGCCTTACCCTGATGACGCGCAACGCCCTGGCCGAAGGGGTCAAGGTCATTTACTGTAACGGTTATGATCTGGCGCGTCGTCACACGCCGTTTTGCAGAGTAGAATTGCGCCATCGTAGAGATTTGTCTCAATTAAATATACTGACTCTGGATAAGAGTTCGGTCAGGATGAGCCAGAGTAACAACGCACTAGCCTCCTGAAAGATGATGTGTATATTCTCCCATAATGGAACCGCATGACCAACTACAGCCTTCGTGCCCGCATGATGATTCTTATTCTGGCGCCTACCGTTCTGATCGGTCTGCTGCTCAGTATTTTCTTCGTCGCACACCGCTATAACGACCTACAGCGCCAGCTGGAGGATGCTGGCGCCAGTATTATCGAACCGCTGGCGGTCTCCAGTGAATATGGCATGAATTTGCAAAACCGCGAGTCAATCGGGCAGCTCATCAGCGTGCTGCACCGCCGCCACTCCGATATTGTGCGCGCCATTTCCATCTACGACTCGCACAACAGGCTGTTTGTCACCTCTAACTTTCAGCTCGATCCCGGCGAACTTCAGCTGCCAAAAGGGGAACCCTTTCCCCGCCGCCTGAGCGTGGTGCGCCACGGCGATTTGATGATTTTGCGTACCCCTATTATCTCGGAAAGCTATTCACCGGATGAATCGCCGGGAAGCGATGCCAAGATGCCGGACAATATGCTGGGCTACGTGGCGCTTGAGATGGATCTCAAATCGGTGCGGCTACAGCAGTACAAAGAGATCTTTATCTCCAGCGTGATGATGCTGTTCTGTATCGGTATTGCGCTGATCTTCGGCTGGCGGCTGATGCGCGACGTGACCGGGCCGATCCGCAATATGGTGAATACCGTTGACCGCATCCGCCGGGGCCAGCTTGATAGCCGCGTCGAAGGCTTTATGCTCGGCGAGCTGGATATGCTGAAAAACGGTATCAACTCCATGGCCATGTCGCTGGCGGCCTACCACGAAGAGATGCAGCATAACGTCGATCAGGCGACATCGGATCTGCGGGAAACGCTTGAACAGATGGAAATCCAGAACGTCGAGCTGGACCTGGCGAAAAAACGCGCGCAGGAAGCGGCGCGAATCAAATCCGAATTCCTCGCCAATATGTCTCATGAACTGCGCACCCCGCTCAACGGCGTCATTGGCTTTACCCGCCTGACGCTGAAGACCGACTTAAACACCACCCAGCGCGATCACCTGACGACCATTGAGCGTTCCGCGAATAATCTGCTGGCCATCATTAACGATGTTCTGGACTTCTCTAAGCTCGAAGCCGGGAAGCTTATTCTGGAGAGTATTCCGTTCCTGCTGCGCACTTCGCTGGACGAGGTGGTCACGCTGCTGGCGCACTCGGCGCACGATAAGGGGCTGGAGCTGACGCTGAATATCAAAAACGATGTGCCGGATAACGTCATTGGCGACCCGCTGCGCCTGCAGCAAATTATTACCAACCTGATGGGCAACGCCATTAAGTTTACCGAACACGGCAATATCGACGTGCTGGTGGAACAGCGCGCCATCAGCAACTCAAGGGTACAAATTGAAGTCCAGATCCACGATACCGGTATCGGGATTCCTGAACGCGATCAGTCGCGTCTGTTCCAGGCGTTCCGCCAGGCCGACGCCAGCATCTCCCGTCGCCACGGCGGAACCGGACTTGGGCTGGTCATCACCCAGCGGCTGGTGAAAGAGATGGGCGGCGATATCTCCTTCCATAGCCAGCCTAATCGCGGCTCGACGTTCTGGTTCCATATCAGCCTTGACCTCAACCCCAACGCGGTTCCCGACAGCGTGCCAACCCAGTGCCTGGCGGGTAAAAAGCTGGCCTATATCGAGGCCAACGCGGCGGCGGCGCAGTGTACGATGGAGCTACTGGCGACAACGCCGCTGGAGGTGGTTTACAGTCCGACGATGACCGCCCTACCGGATGCTCACTACGATATCCTGCTGGCCGGCATTCCCGTATCAATACGTGACCTGAGCCAGCATCGCGATAAGCTGGAAAGAGCCAGCAAGCTTGCCGATCACCTGGTGCTGGCCCTGCCGTGCCACGCCCAGGTCAGCGCCGAAACGCTGCGTCAGGACGGCATTGCCGCCTGTTTGCTTAAGCCACTGACCTCAACGCGCTTACTGCCGGCGCTGACGGCCTCCTGCCAGACGCAGCCGACGGTTCTGCCGCCGCGTTCCGATAGTAAGAAGCTTCCGATGACGGTCATGGCCGTTGATGACAATCCGGCGAATCTCAAGCTTATCGGCGCCCTGCTGGAGGATTTAGTCCAGCACGTTATCCTCTGCGACAGCGGCCAGCACGCCGTCGAGCGGGCCAGAGAAACGCAGCAGGATCTGATTCTGATGGATATTCAGATGCCGGAGATGGATGGGATCCGCGCCTGCGAACTGATTCACCAGCTCCCTCATCAGCAGCAAACGCCGGTGATCGCCGTGACCGCCCACGCCCTGGAAGGGCAGCGAGAGAAATTACTCAGCGCGGGGATGAACGACTATCTGGCGAAACCCATTGAGGAGGATAAGCTCTACAGCCTGCTGCTGCGCTACAAGCCGGGAAAGACGCTACCGCCGCAGGTCGCCGCGGAGCCTGTTGAGCCGCCCGTTAACCATGACATCACCCTCGACTGGCAGCTGGCGCTGCGTCAGGCGGCGATGAAACCAGATCTGGCGCGGGAAATGCTGCAGATGCTGCTCGCCTTTATGCCGGAGGTGCGTAACAAGGTAGAAGAACAGCTGGTGGGAGAGCAGCCGGAAGGCCTGCTGGATCTCATTCATAAGCTTCACGGCAGCTGTAGCTATAGCGGCGTGCCGCGGCTGAAAAAACTGTGTCACACCCTTGAGAGCCAGCTACGCGCGGGCACCGCCGCCGAGGAGATGGAGCCGGAGTTTCTGGAGCTGCTGGATGAAATGGACAACGTCGCGCGCGAAGCCTGTAAGCTGTTGGGGATTTAGAGGATGTAAAACGCGAGCCCCGGTCTGCGCTTCGCGACCGGGGAAAAACCTATAATAGCCGGCCCATTTTCAGCACGGCGGCGACGTTTCTCGCCGTCATACGTACGTTTTCGGCGGCATTTTCCAGTGCTTGCTCCAGGGTGCAAACGGAATAAATCACGCTGAATACCGCATCCAGGCCGTGCTGATGCACGACGCCGACGTCAGCCGTCAGGCTCCCGGCAATGCCGATGACCGGCAGGTTGTAGCGTTTTGCCACCCTCGCCACGCCAACCGGCACTTTGCCGTGAACCGTCTGGCTATCGATACGCCCTTCGCCGGTGATCACCAGGTCCGCATCCGCCACGATATCGGCAAGATGGAGCGCATCGGTCACAATCTCAATGCCCGGCCGCAGCTTTGCGCCGCAAAAGGCGTACAGGCCCGCGCCCATTCCCCCCGCCGCGCCGCCGCCTTCAAGATGCAGCACATCAAGTTCTAAATCGCGATGGATAATATCGGCAAAATGGGCCAGCGCGTTGTCAAGGCAGGGGATCATCTCCGCCGTCGCCCCTTTCTGCGGCCCAAATACCGCCGTCGCGCCCTGTGGTCCCGTCAGCGGGTTGGTAACATCGCAAGCGACGTCAATACGACAGCCGGCCAGGCGTTTATCAAGTTCGCTAACGTCGATGCGCGCGAGGCTCTCCAGCGCGCGTCCGCCGGCGGCAATCTGCTGGTTATCTTTGGTCAGCAGTTTCGCCCCCAGCGCCTGCACCATCCCGGCGCCGCCGTCGTTCGTCGCGCTGCCGCCGATGCCGATAATAATTTGCCTCACTCCGGCATCCAGCGCATGGCGAATCAGCTCGCCGGTCCCCCATGAAGTGGTCAGCAAAGGATTTCGCCGCGCCGGCGGTACGCTCTCCAGGCCGCTTGCCGCCGCCATTTCAATAAACGCGCACTGCCTATCGCCCGACAGGCCATAGAAGGCCTCCACGGGTTCACCGAGCGGACCGGTGACGGTGACCGCAATCCGGCATCCCTGGGTCGCGGCAACCATGGCTTCAACGGTTCCTTCGCCACCGTCGGCAACCGGCAGCTTGACGTACTCCGCATCGGCGTAAATTTCCCGAAAACCTTGTTCTATCGCGGTTGCGACATCCAGCGCACTCAGGCTCTCCTTGTATGAATCCGGTGCGATCACTATCTTCATATGCTGTCCTTAAAATGAACGATTACCCGACGCCGTGCAGGAAACCGGTCCCCGAAGGGACCGGTATTTCTTTAGCGCACCATGCACGGACGCTTGTTATCAAACGTCCAGTTCGGGATCAAATACTGCATGCCCATCGCGTCATCGCGCGCGCCCAGGCCGTGTTTCTGGTACAGCTCATGAGCTTTCATCACCCTATCCATATCGAGCTCCACGCCCAGACCCGGTTTCGCCGGTACCTGTACCATCCCGCCTTTAATTTCAAAGGGCTCTTTGGTCAGACGCTGGTTACCCTCCTGCCAGATCCAGTGGGTGTCGATGGCGGTAATTTTACCCGGCGCTGCCGCTGCCACGTGGGTAAACATCGCCAGCGAGATATCAAAGTGGTTGTTAGAGTGCGAGCCCCAGGTCAGGCCAAACTCGTGGCACATCTGCGCCACGCGGACGGAACCCTGCATGGTCCAGAAGTGCGGATCCGCCAGCGGGATATCGACGGACTGCAGCGACAGCGTGTGGCCCATCTGACGCCAGTCGGTCGCGATCATATTGGTCGCCGTCGGCAGGCCGGTGGCGCGGCGGAACTCCGCCATCACTTCGCGTCCGGAGAAGCCCTGTTCTGCGCCGCACGGATCTTCCGCATAGGCCAGAGAGCCTTTCAGGTATTTGCCAATTTTGATCGCTTCATCCAGCGACCACGCGCCGTTCGGATCGAGGGTCACGCGCGCCTGCGGGAAGCGCTTCGCCAGCGCAACGATGGACTCCGCTTCCTCTTCCCCGGCCAGTACGCCGCCTTTCAGTTTAAAGTCATTAAAGCCATATTTCTCATACGCCGCTTCCGCCAGGCGCACCACCGCATCCGGGGTCATCGCTTCATCATGACGCAGGCGATACCAGTCGCATTTGTCATCGGGCTGGCTCTGATACGGCAGCGGCGTGGCTTTACGGTTGCCGACGAAGAACAGGTAGCCGAGCATTTCCACTTCGCTGCGCTGTTGGCCATCGCCCAGCAGAGACGCCACGTTCACGCCCAGATGCTGGCCCAGCAGGTCAAGCATCGCCGCTTCGATCCCGGTCACTACGTGAATTGTGGTACGCAGATCGAAGGTCTGCAAACCGCGTCCACCGGCGTCGCGGTCGGCGAAAGTATTGCGCACGGCGGTCAGCACGTTTTTATATTCACCCAGCGTCTTACCGACCACCAGCGGGATCGCGTCCTCCAGGGTGGTGCGGATTTTCTCTCCGCCGGGGATTTCACCGACGCCGGTATGGCCGGAATTATCTTTGATCACCACAATATTGCGCGTGAAGAACGGGGCGTGTGCGCCGCTCAGGTTCATCAGCATGCTGTCGTGGCCCGCGACCGGAATGACCTGCATAGAAGAAACAACGGGGGTCGAAAATTGTGCGCTCATAATTTAGTCCTTATTCAAATCAGTGACGGCCGAAAACGGGGCGTTTACGGTCAAAAGTCCATCCGGGGATCAGGTACTGCATTGGGCCTGCGTCATTACGCGCGCCGCCGGGCAGCTTTTTATACGCCTCATGCGCTTTCTGTACCTGCTCCCAGTCCAGCTCAACGCCAAGTCCTGGCGCGTCCGGAACAGCAATTTTTCCGTGCTTAATCTCCAGCGGATTTTTGGTCAGGCGGCAATCTCCCTCCTGCCAAATCCAGTGGGTATCGATGGCCGTGGGGTTACCCGGCGCCGCCGCACCGACGTGGGTGAACATGGCCAGTGAAATATCAAAGTGGTTATTGGAATGGCAGCCCCAGGTCAGGCCCCAGTCATCGCACAGCTGCGCCACGCGCACCGCGCCGGACAGGGTCCAGAAGTGCGGATCGGCCAGCGGAATATCCACGGCGTTCAGCATCACCGCATGGCCCATTTCGCGCCAGTTGGTGGCGATCATGTTAGTTGCCACCGGCAAACCGGTGGCGCGGCGGAATTCCGCCATCACTTCGCGGCCGGAAAAGCCCTGCTCGGCGCCGCAGGGGTCTTCGGCGTAGGTCAGCACATCGTTCAGCCCTTTGCACAGGGCGATGGCTTCATCCAGCAGCCAGGCGCCGTTTGGGTCGACCGTAATGCGCGCATCCGGGAAACGCTTCTTCAGCGCGCGGGCGGTTTCGATCTCCTGCTCGCCGGGCAGCACGCCGCCCTTGAGTTTGAAATCTTTAAAGCCGTAGCGATCCTGCGCGGCTTCCGCCAGCCGCACCACCGCCTCGCTGTTCAGCGCTTCCTGATGACGCAGGCGATACCACGCGTGGCTGCCCGGCGTGCTTTCCAGATAGGGCAGATCGGTCTTCGTACGATCGCCCACGTAGAACAGGTAGCCCAGCACGGTCACCGCATCGCGCTGCTTGCCCGGCCCCAGCAGTTCGCAAACCGGCACGTTGAGCGCCTTGCCCAGCAGATCCAGCAGCGCAGCCTCCAGCGCCGCCACCGCGTTCACCCGCAGTTCGAACGTCCAGGCGCCTTTACCAAAGGTGTCAAAATCCGCGGCCTGGTTGCCTTTATGCACCTGCTGAACCACTTTATTCAAGCGGGCGATTTCCTGCCCCAAAACCATCGGGATCGCCTCCACCAGCGTCTGATAAATCACCTCGCCGCCGGGCGCTTCGCCGACGCCGGTATTGCCGGCGCTGTCGGTCAGCACCACGATATTACGGGTAAAGTACGCGTTATGGGCACCGCCGATATTGAGCAGCATACTGTCCTGCCCGGCCACCGGGATAACCTTCATGTCCGTGATAACGGGGCTCGATTGCGTTGTCATGATGATTGTCCTGCCACAGGTTTCAGTTCAATACGCTTAATATCGCCGACCAGAACCAGATAGCTCAGCACCGCCACCAGCGCATGGACGCCCACATAAATCAGCGCGCCGTTAAACGAACCGGTGGTGCCAACGATGTAGCCAATCGCAATCGGCGTCACGATGCCGGAGATATTGCCGAACATGTTGAACAGACCGCCGCTCAGCCCGCTGATCTCTTTCGGTGCCGTATCCGCCATGACCGCCCAGCCCAGCGCGCCGATGCCTTTACCGAAGAAGGCCAGCGCCATAAAGCCGATGATCATCCACTCCACGTTGACGTAGTTACAGAACACCATCACCATCGACAGCAGCATCCCCATCACGATCGGCGTTTTACGCGCGATGTTCAGCGAGCCGGTACGACGCATCAGCCAGTCGGAAATAATCCCGCCGAGCACGCCGCCCGCGAAGCCGCAGATAGCCGGCACCGAAGCGACAAAACCGGCTTTCAGAATGGACATGCCGCGCGCCTGCACCAGATAAACCGGGAACCAGGTGATAAAGAAATAGGTTAAAGCGTTAATGCAGTACTGTCCGATATAGACGCCAATCATCATGCGGGAGCCCAGCAGCTGCTTAATTTGCCCCCATTTTACGCTAAACGGCACCTTGGCTTTGGCCGCCGCCTGATCCATATTGATCAGCGCGCCGCCTGCGGCGATGTAATCCAGCTCTTTTTGGTTCACGCCCGGATGCTGGTTGGGTTCATGAATGACCTTCAGCCAGACAAAGCTGATGATAATCCCGAGGCCGCCCATAAAGAAGAACACGTGCGACCAGCCCACCTCATGGGTCAGCCAACCCATGATTGGCGCAAAAATAACGGTGGCAAAGTATTGCGCGGAGTTAAAGATAGCCACCGCGGTGCCCCTCTCCTGCGCCGGGAACCATGCCGCGACGATACGGCTGTTTCCGGGGAAAGATGGCGCTTCGGCCAGGCCGACAAGGAAACGCAGGGTAAACAGCGCGACGATAATGCCGAAGCCGCTGAAGATATCGACGAAGCCCTGCAGCAGGGTAAACATGGACCAGATAAAAATGGACCAGAAGTAGACGCGTTTTGAACCGAAGCGGTCAAGCAGCCAACCGCCCGGGATTTGGCCGATCACATAGGCCCATGAAAACGCGGAGAAAACATACCCCATGCCAACGGCGTCAAGACCAATATCTTTGGCCATCTCCGATCCGGCAATGGATAAGGTGGCGCGGTCGCCGTAGTTGAAGGATGTGACGATAAACAGCATCACCACTATCCAGTAGCGAGCATTGGTGCGCTTTTCAGCGCCGCTCGCCGCCTGACTTAATGAACTCATTGTTGCACTCCTGAATCATAGCGTTAGCTACGTTCATTCTGAACAGCACAACCTGTAGGGTACTCAGAATGACGTGTTAGTGTTTTTCATTGTTTTCGTTATATCTGGCACTGCATTGGGAACTGGCAGGGAAAGTATAAAAAGAGGGGCTGGCGGGCTCACCGTGCAAATACACAGCTTTCACCGGCTGAGTAAATGTGATTTATGGCGTATGCCTAATGAGATGGGGGATGGTTCACGGAAATGAAAAACCGCGCGCGTTCAGAGGCGGAAACGACGGTGCAAAAGGCAGGAGTGTGAATCAACTCTCTTGACCCCGTGAAATAGCCCGGTAAAGGCCCTGGCATTACACAGGTTTTAAGGCAAATGCCCGAAGCCAGCCACGTGGAGAATTGGTACGATCTTTTTGACCGTTAATCTGGCTCTGGCATTGAACATCAGTAAAAAAGGAGCGCCCTCTAGTGTAGGGAGAGGGCGAAACTTTTTAATCGAGCAGCGACGCCCACTGCGTGACCCACGGGTTAGAGACGCTTTCGGGTTCCGGATCTTCGCTGGCGTCAATCATCAGCATCTCGCCAACGCGCGTGCCGCCCTGTTCTTGCAATAACGCATCAAACTTTAGGCCGCCGCCGCAGAAGTTAGCGTAGGTGCTATCGCCCAGGGCGATAATCCCATAGCGTAAATGCGGCTGATACATATCTTTGATGCCTTCGTACAAGGGCACGATACTGTCCGGTAAATCGCCCTGTCCGGTGGTCGATGTCACCACCAGCACATATCTACCGCTATACGACTCCCAGTCTTTGACCTCGGGATCCTCAAAGACTTTCGCCTGATGCCCCAGCCCGCTCAAAATAGCCTGCGCCTCTTCGGCGACCAGGAGCGAATTTCCATACATCGTGCCGACAAAAATTCCGACTTCTGCCATGACTATCTCCCTGAATTGACCTGTATCTCTTCATCCTGACCGCAGTCGTCGGCAAACTCAACCCTTTCATTTAGCGGGAGAAGGCCGCGCCAGCCAAACTGCGACAGCGCGCGCATCCAGACGTCGTCAAGACCGGCGCGAATAACCAACGGTTCGCCGGTAAAGGGATGCGTTAACGAGAGCTGGCTGGCGTGCAGCATCAGCCGATCGCAGCCAAAGTGCGCCGCCGCGCTGCGATTCTGCCGCAAATCGCCGTGTTTGCTATCGCCGATAATCGGATGGCGAAGATGGGCAAGATGGCGACGTAGCTGGTGTTTACGTCCGGTTTTCGGTTCCAGCTCCACCAGGCTATAGCGGGTCGTGGGGTAACGGCCGGTCGCCACCGGCATCTCTACCGTCGCCAGGCCGCGATAATGCGTCACCGCCGGCTGCGGGTCTTTATTTTCGCGGGCAAACTTATCGGCGATTTTATCCAGTTCCTCAACCAGCGGGTAATCAAGCACCGCTTCGTCGTTCAGCCAGCCGCGAGCGATCGCATGATAGCGTTTCTGCATTTGATGCTGCTCGAACTGCTGCGACAGCAATCTTCCCGCTTCGCTCGACAGCCCCATCAGCAGCACGCCGGACGTCGGCCTGTCGAGGCGATGGGCGGTGAACACGTGCTGGCCTATCTGGTCGCGCACGGTCTGCATCACCACCACTTTTTCATCACGATCCAGCCAGCTGCGGTGCACCAGCCAGCCCGATGGCTTGTTCACCGCGACCAGCCACTGGTCCTGATATAAAATCTCCAGCATCAGGCTTCGCCGCCGGCAAACAGCGCATCCAGCAGGACCAGTTCGGCCAGCACCCGCTCGCGCACGGGGTGAGCATTATCCAGAGCCATCTCATAATAGGGCGCAACGGCGAAGTTCTGCGGCAGCGGCGTTCCGCTTTCCAGAAGCTGGTGCATACGCGGAATCAATACCCACTGCAGCCATTCAAGCGGCTCCATGGTGTCGAGGCAAAACGGCTGTTCGCTGGCAAACGCGCGGCTATCGGGGGCACTATCCTGCCAGTGTTCCGTTTCGCGCAGCAGCGCTTCAATGGCGAGCAGGCGCTCGCGCACGCGATGGTCAAGAGTCATGGGAAACCTCGGTGAGTTAAAAACCGGCGCAGAATAGCAAATTCAGACGAGAAATAAAAAAAGGGAGCACTGTATAAAACAGTGCTCCCGGTTCGTTTTGCAGCAATCCAGCTACATTGGTGCTCCCTGCTCGTCCTTGAAAACTTTTCCTGAGGTCTCCTGACCATGTTCATCCATAAACAGTTGCATCCTGCTTTCACACCACCCCGATGCGAAATAACTCATCCTTAAGTCTGTCCTGATCTTCCTGATCCACCGAACGTCCCGCTCGGCTCTCGTTCTCCTTCCTGGAGGTGTCCTTTTACGCAATCCTGCGTTATCCTGTGCTTCATCCTGAAGCCTGTCCTTGCAACGCCATCCTGGCGGGTCCTGCAGAAGCGTCATCATCCTGATGTTCACTTCGTTTATCAACTCCCTGTCGATGTGTATAGAATCCCTGATTCCGCCCTGTCTTACAACCCTTGTTAAGACAATATCTTAAGATTAATCGTCAGTATCCTTAATGAGAAAATCATTAATCACTTGAAAAATATTATATTTCTTAAAATACGACCCCTGGAGGATCGGCTTAAATGATGACGATCTCTTACAGGTCTTGTAAGAGATCTCTCACAAAAGTTTGGGTAGTGTGGATTACAGAACTGGCTTAAGGGAATTAAGGAAATTCGCAAGCGAGGGAGAAAGGGTCGTCCGTTTTCGGGTGCCGAGGGTCTCTTTGATCACTTCACCGCTCATATTACAGACCGAAATGACCTCCAGTTCGCTGTCCAGCGTGGCGATAAACAGCGTGGGCGACAGCTTCAAACGCTTTTGCACCAGCAGATGACCAATCAGATTCTCCTGCACCCGCTGGAAATCATCCGGGCTCCAGGTTTGCAGCAGCGTCATGGTTTCATCGGCGGTTTCATCGGCAAAACGCGCCTGCATATCACCGGCAAACTGAGTGGTATAATAAGCATGAAGCGGTTGTTGTACCACAATCTCCAGCGCCCGTTCAACCGCGTCAATATTTTGTGCTAATGAAAACGGCTGCGGCTGCCAGAAAACGCCGTCATCATCCGTGCCGTTGACGCACGGCGACGGGATACCGTAAAGCTCTTCGCTGCGCGGCAGGCTGGAGCGCTGCTGCTGCCACGCCTCACAATAACGTTGGGTAAATGCTTGTAGCGCTTCTGCGGTTTGCTGGTCCACCGGTTTCTCTCTTCACGTTAGACAGGATACACTTGGCATATAGTGTAACCGCTTTAACTATGGTGAAACATGTCTTCTTACGATAATCATCAGGCGCTGGCCGGCCTGACGCTCGGAAAATCAACCGATTACCGCGATACCTACGACGCCAGCCTGCTTCAGGGCGTCCCGCGCAGCCTGAACCGCGACCCGCTGGATCTGCACGCCGATAACCTGCCGTTTCACGGTGCCGATATCTGGACGCTGTATGAGCTCTCCTGGCTGAACGCCAAAGGCCTGCCGCAGGTCGCCGTGGGCCACGTGGAGCTCAGCGATACCACCGTAAACCTGGTGGAATCAAAAAGCTTTAAGCTCTATCTCAACAGCTTCAACCAGACGCGCTTTGCCGACTGGCAGGCGGTCGAGGCGACGCTGGCGCGCGATCTCAGCGCCTGTGCGCAAGGAGAAGTGAAGGTAGCGCTGTATCGCCTCGATGAGCTCGAAGGCCAGCCGGTCGCTCATCTGCACGGCACCTGCATCGACGACCAGGATATTGAAATCGATAATTACCAGTTCAGCGCCGATTACCTGCAGGACGCCGCGGCCGGCAAAGTGGTCGAAGAGACCCTGGTCAGCCATCTGCTGAAGTCCAACTGCCTGATTACCCACCAGCCAGACTGGGGGTCGGTGCAAATCCAGTATCGCGGGGCGAAAATCGATCGCGAAAAGCTGCTGCGCTATCTGGTGTCATTCCGCCATCACAACGAGTTCCACGAGCAGTGCGTAGAGCGCATCTTCAATGACATTCAGCGTTTCTGCCAGCCGGAAGCCCTTTCCGTTTATGCGCGCTACACGCGACGAGGCGGTCTCGATATCAACCCGTGGCGCAGCAATACCGATTTTGTGCCGGCCACCGGTCGCCTCGCCCGTCAATAGTAAACATTTTCACAATTTGCGTGCGTTAACCCGCGCGCAAGGTTGTGAAAACGCCATCAGCAGGGCTATTGTAATCACAGGAAGACGATAATCGTCCTGTAAGGAGTTCACTTGATTACACATGTTAGCCCGCTTGGTTCAATGGATATGCTGTCGCAGCTGGAAGTGGATATGCTTAAACGCACCGCCAGCAGTGACCTGTATCAACTCTTTCGCAACTGCTCGCTTGCTGTGCTCAACTCGGGGAGCCTGACCGATAACAGCAAGGAGCTTCTGTCTCGTTTTGAGAACTTCGATATTAACGTGCTGCGTCGCGAACGCGGCGTGAAGCTGGAACTGATCAACCCGCCGGAAGACGCTTTCGTTGACGGGCGTATTATCCGTTCCCTGCAGGCCAACCTGTTTGCCGTACTGCGCGATATCCTGTTCGTCTACGGCCAGATCCACAACACCGTTCGCTTCCCGAATCTCGATCTTGAAAGCTCGGTACATATCACCAACCTGGTATTCTCCATTTTGCGTAACGCCCGCGCCCTGCACGTCGGCGAAGCGCCAAACATGATTGTCTGCTGGGGCGGCCACTCGATTAACGAAAACGAATATCTGTACGCCCGCCGCGTCGGCACCCAGCTGGGCCTGCGCGAACTGAATATCTGTACCGGCTGTGGACCGGGCGCGATGGAAGCACCGATGAAAGGCGCCGCCGTCGGCCACGCGCAGCAGCGTTACAGAGACAGCCGCTTTATCGGTATGACCGAGCCGTCGATTATCGCCGCCGAGCCGCCGAACCCGCTGGTGAACGAACTGATCATCATGCCGGATATCGAAAAACGCCTGGAGGCGTTCGTGCGCATCGCCCACGGCATCATCATCTTCCCGGGCGGCGTGGGCACGGCGGAAGAGCTGCTCTATCTGCTGGGCATTTTGATGCACCCGTCGAACAAGTCGCAGGTTCTGCCGCTGATTCTCACCGGGCCAAAAGAGAGCGCCGATTATTTCCGCGTGCTGGATGAGTTTATCGTCCATACGCTGGGTGAAGCCGCCCGTCGTCACTATCGCATTATCGTTGACGACGCCGCGGAAGTGGCCCGGCAGATGAAAAAAGCGATGCCGATGGTGAAAGAGAATCGCCGCGAGACCGGCGACGCCTACAGCTTCAACTGGTCGATGCGCATTGAGCCGGACCTGCAGATGCCGTTCGATCCGACCCATGAGAATATGGCCAATCTTAAGCTCTATCCGGACCAGCCGGTGGAAGTGCTGGCAGCGGACCTCCGCCGCGCCTTCTCCGGTATCGTCGCCGGTAACGTTAAAGAGGTGGGTATCCAGGCTATCGAGAAATTCGGCCCGTATAAGATTCACGGCGACCCGGCAATGATGCGCCGCATGGACGATCTGCTGCAGGGCTTTGTGGCGCAGCATCGTATGAAGCTGCCGGGCGGCACCGCTTACATCCCCTGCTACGAAATCTGTTCCTGAGTTCTCTTCTGCTCTTCTCCCGGGCGGCGGCTTACGCCCCCGGGCTATTTCTCCCCGCCCGGGCCGCACTCTTTCTCCGCTTTTTCGCTTCTCCATTCGCCCGTATGCTTTCCAGATAAATCATTCCTTTTATGAATTTTTAGCATCGTCTTTACAAAAGCCAATCGTTTGCGTTTCCAAAAACTGCAATAAATATCACCAGGAAAAACGCCTTTTAACGTAAAAACGTCGAGAACTTCGCATTTTTACAGTAAAAACCTCGTTATTACGTCGCGCCACTATTCTCTCATATGCTGAAAATGATAGCCTCCGCGCCACAAATCTCTGGCTGATCACCAGAAACAGGCTGTTGGACTAAAATTGCTTACATTTAAAGTGGATTATTGCATTTGAGATCGCGATCACTGATGCATTCACCATATAAATGTATCTTCCCGCACCAATTGTTACGGAGAAAATGCCTAAAAAACCGTAAACAAACGAATTTCATATTATTTGGTCTTTTTTATTCAATAGATTTTGTTGCTTCCTCCAGGAGATACAGATGGAAACCACTCAAACCAGCACCATCGTTTCGGATGCTACCCGTAGCGGTTGGCGTAAGACGGACACCATGTGGATGCTGGGCCTGTACGGCACGGCTATCGGCGCGGGCGTCCTGTTTCTGCCGATCAACGCCGGCGTCGGCGGTATGATCCCGCTGATCATCATGGCGATTCTGGCCTTCCCGATGACCTTCTTCGCCCACCGCGGGATGACCCGTTTCGTGCTGTCCGGTAAGAATCCGGGCGAAGACATCACTGAAGTGGTCGAAGAGCATTTCGGCGTTGGCGCAGGTAAGCTGATTACCCTGCTCTACTTCTTCGCCATCTACCCGATTCTGCTGGTCTACAGCGTGGCGATCACCAACACCGTGGAAAGCTTTATGCTGCACCAGCTGCACATAACGCCGCCGCCTCGCGCCATTCTTTCCCTGATTCTGATTGTCGGCATGATGACCATCGTGCGCTTCGGCGAGCAGATGATTGTGAAAGCGATGAGCGTGCTGGTGTTCCCGTTCGTGGTCGCGCTGATGATTCTGGCCTTTTATCTGATCCCGCAGTGGAACGGCGCGGCGCTGGAAACCCTCTCCCTGAGCAGCGCGACCGCGACCGGCAACGGCCTATGGATGACCCTGTGGCTGGCGATTCCGGTGATGGTGTTTTCTTTTAACCACTCGCCGATCATCTCCTCCTTCGCCGTCGCGAAACGCGAAGAGTACGGCCAGGGCGCAGAGAAAAAATGCTCCAGCATTCTGGCCCGCGCGCACATCATGATGGTGCTGACCGTCATGTTCTTCGTCTTCAGCTGCGTACTGAGCCTCTCCCCGGCGGATCTGGCGGCGGCGAAAGATCAGAACATCTCGATTCTGTCTTACCTGGCGAACCACTTTAACGCGCCGATCATCGCCTGGATGGCGCCGATCATTGCGATGATCGCCATCACTAAATCCTTCCTTGGCCACTACCTGGGCGCTCGCGAAGGCTTTAACGGCATGGTGATTAAATCCCTGCGCGGTAAAGGCAAGTCCATCGAAATCAATAAACTGAACAAAATCACCGCCCTGTTCATGCTGGTCACCACCTGGATTGTGGCGACGCTGAACCCCAGCATCCTCGGGATGATCGAAACCCTGGGCGGCCCGATTATCGCGATGATTCTGTTCCTGATGCCGATGTACGCGATTCAGAAAGTCCCGGCGATGCGTAAATACAGCGGCCACGTCAGCAACGTTTTCGTGGTGATTATGGGCCTGATTGCTATCTCCGCGATTTTCTACTCTCTGTTTAGTTAATATCCCCCGCGCCGCCTGACGGCGGCGCTCCCGACAGCACTGGATGCATCATGATCAGCGTATTCGATATTTTTAAAATCGGCATTGGCCCTTCCAGCTCCCACACCGTTGGACCGATGAAAGCGGGCAAACAATTCACGGACGATCTTATTGAGCGCGGGCTGCTTTCCGAGGTAACCAAAGTCGTCGTCGATGTCTACGGCTCCCTTTCCCTGACGGGAAAAGGCCACCATACCGATATCGCGATTATTATGGGCCTGGCGGGCAACCTGCCGGATACCGTCGACATCGACGCGATTCCCGGCTTTATCCAGGACGTCAACACCCATGGCCGCCTGATGCTGGCAAACGGCCAGCAGGAAGTGGCGTTCCCGGTCGATCGGTGCATGAATTTCCACGCCGACAACCTGTCGCGGCATGAAAACGGCATGCGTATTACCGCCCTCGGCGGCGAGAAGGTTCTCTACAGCCAGACGTATTACTCCATCGGCGGCGGGTTTATCGTCGATGAAGACCATTTCGGCGTGACCCGCGAAGCGCCGGTCGCCGTACCTTATCCGTATAAAAACGCCGCCGATCTGCAGCGCCACTGCCGCGAAAGCGGGCTATCGCTCTCCGGTCTGATGATGCAAAACGAGCTGGCGCTGCACAGTAAAGAAGCGCTGGAGCAGCATTTTGCCGCGGTCTGGGAAGTGATGAGCAGCGGAATTGAGCGCGGCATCACCACCGAGGGGGTTCTGCCGGGCAAGCTGCGGGTGCCGCGTCGCGCCGCCGCGCTGCGCCGGATGCTGGTAAGCCAGGACAACACCAACAGTGACCCGATGGCGGTCGTTGACTGGATTAACATGTTCGCCCTGGCGGTTAACGAAGAGAACGCCGCCGGCGGGCGCGTCGTGACCGCACCGACCAACGGCGCCTGCGGTATCGTACCTGCGGTGCTGGCCTACTACGACAAGTTCATCCGCAAAGTGAACGCCAACTCGCTGGCGCGCTATATGCTGGTCACCAGCGCCATTGGCTCGCTCTATAAGATGAACGCCTCGATTTCCGGCGCCGAAGTGGGCTGCCAGGGTGAAGTCGGCGTAGCCTGTTCAATGGCGGCGGCCGGTCTGGCTGAACTGCTTGGCGGCAGTCCGGGTCAGGTATGCATCGCGGCGGAAATTGGTATGGAGCACAACCTCGGTCTCACCTGCGATCCGGTTGCCGGCCAGGTGCAGGTGCCGTGCATCGAGCGTAACGCTATCGCAGCGGTCAAGGCGGTCAACGCCGCGCGTATGGCCCTGCGCCGCACCAGCGAGCCGCGGGTGTGCCTCGATAAAGTCATCGAGACCATGTACGAAACGGGCAAAGATATGAACGCCAAATATCGTGAAACCTCGCGCGGCGGCCTGGCAATGAAGATTGTCGCCTGCGATTAACGCCCCCCTCCCGGTATGCTGCGGCATGCCGGGCTTCTTTTCCCTGCCCTCCTCCTTCATTTATGTTATATAAATGATAATTTAGTTATTTATTAGTTATAAAGACGATTTGTTACCTTACGGAAAAACCGCTCAAGGAGAACAAATCATGCTCAGATTATCCCGCCCGGCGCTGCTGCTACTGCTGGCAGGCTTATCCGCTTCCGCGCTGGCGAAAGCGCCGGAAACCGTGAATATCGGTTATCAGAAAGCCAATATCTTCGCGCTGCTTAAATATCGCGGCACCCTCGATGAAAGCTTCAAAAAGCAGGGTATCGCCGTCCGCTGGATTGAATTTCCCGCCGGGCCGCAGATGCTGGAAGGGCTGAACGTCGGCAGCATCGACCTCGCCGCCACCGGCGATGCGCCGCCGGCCTTTGCTCAGGCGGCGCAGGCGGATCTGGTCTATTTAGCCCACTCCCCGGCGAACCCAAAAACCGAGGCCATCGTGGTGGCGGAAAACTCGGCAATTAAGAGCGTGGCCGATCTTAAGGGCAAGCGCGTGGGGCTCAATAAAGGCTCCGACGTAAACTACCTGCTGGTGACCGCGCTGGAGAAAGCCGGGCTGAGCTATAAAGATATCACGCCGGTCTATCTGCCGCCTGCTGACGCCCGCGCCGCCTTCCAGCGCGGCGCTATTGACGCCTGGGTTATCTGGGATCCGTTCCTCGCCGAAGTGGAAACGAACGCCAAAGCGCGACAGATTGGCAATGCCGAAGGGCTGGTGCCGCACTACACCTTCTACCTGGCCAGCCGCAAATTTGCCGACACCTATCCGGATACCGCAAAGCAGGTGGTGGATGAGCTGGGTAAACTGAGCGAATGGGCCAACAGTCATCAGGACGATGCCGCCGGGATCCTCTCCACCTCAACCGGGCTGGATAAGGCTATCTGGCTGAAGACGCTGGCGCGTCTGCCTTATGGTGCCGAGCGTATGACGCCTGCGGTCTATAACGAACAGCAGGCGCTGGCGGATACCTTCACCCGTATCGGCCTGCTGCCGGTGAAAGTCGATGTTCGCAGCGCGACCTGGTCGCTGGATAAGCAGTAAGTCTTCCCTTCCCGGGTCGCGGCGCAGGCGCCTTACCCGGGCTACCGGCCCGCAGACGGCGGTGGATCCGTAGCCCGGACAGGCGCGTCAAGCGCCGCCTCCGGGAAAAACCTCCCGCCCCACAGTTCAGCCCCTCACCCTTCGAGGAGAGGGGGACCGGCAAAATTAACTCACCTTCTCTTCACTTCCGACCGCGACCTGCGCGCCGTAGCGATAGCCTGCGCCCGGATGCGGCGCAGCCAGCCGCGGGCCGGCGCCAAACAGCTTCTCGCGCAGGGTTCCCTCGCGATACTCCTGCTTAAACACGCCGCGCTTTTGCAGCTCCGGAACCAGCAAATCCACCACGTCGCGGAAGGTTTCGTGGGTCACCGCATAGGCGAGGTTAAACCCATCGACGTCGGTCTCTTCGACCCAGGACTGCAGCTCATCGGCGACCGTCTGCGGGCTGCCGACCACCAGCGGCCCGAAGCCGCCGATCCCCGCCCAGTCCGCCAGCTTCTGCACGGTCCACTGGCTGTTCGGATCGGCGGTGGAAAACGCCTCTACCATCGACTGAATCGCGTTGGTATGCAGATACTCCAGCACCTGATCCGGCTGATACTGACCAAGGTCGATGCCGGTCCAGCCGGAGAGCAGCGCCAGCGCCCCTTCGTAGCTGACGTACGGTTTATACTCCTGCCATTTAGCCTGAGCTTCACGGTCGGTTTCGCCGACGATGACCGTCTGCATATTGAAGATCAGGATGCTGCGCGGATCGCGCCCGGCCTCCTCGGCGCGACGGCGAATATCCGCCACCGTCTTTTTCAGCAGCACTTTCGACGGCGCGCCGACAAATACGCACTCCGCGTGGCCGGCGGCGAACTGCTTGCCGCGGCTGGAGGCGCCCGCCTGATAGAGCACCGGCGTACGCTGCGGCGACGGCTCGCAGAGGTGGATCCCCGGCACCGAGAAGAAGTTGCCCTGATGGTTAATCGGGTGAATTTTTCGCGGATCGCTGAAGATCCTACGTTCCCTGTCGCGCAGCACCGCGCCATCCTCCCAGCTCCCCTCCAGCAGCTTATAGACCACCTCCAGATATTCATCGGCGTAGTCGTAGCGGGCGTCGTGGTCGGTCTGCGCTTTCTGGCCAATATTACGCGCCCCGCTCTCAAGATAGGAGGTCACGATATTCCAGCCCACTCGCCCCTTGGTCAGATGGTCGAGGGTTGAAAGACGGCGGGCGAACGGATAGGGATGCTCAAAAGAGAGCGAAGCGGTCAGGCCGAATCCCAGATGCTCCGTCACCAGCGCCATCGGCGTAATCAGCGCCAGCGGATCGTTGACCGGCACCTGCGCCGCCTGGCGGATCGCCGCATCGCCGTTGCCGTTCAGCACGTCGTAGACGCCCAGCACATCGGCGATAAATAGCCCGTCAAACTTGCCCCGCTCCAGCAGACGCGCCAGGTCGACCCAATACTCGAGGTCTTTATACTGCCAGGAGCGGTCGCGCGGATGGGCCCACAGCCCCGGCGACTGATGGCCGACGCAGTTCATATCAAAAGCGTTCAGACGAATTTCACGTTGTGATGACATAGCACTCTCCACGGCGCGCCCCGCTGTCGGGACGCGCGCATAATCATTAAAGGAATCAGGGGATAAAAGGCGTTCAGAACGCCGGACATCGGGCGGATTGTTTGACGCCCAGGGTCCGCAGCGCTTCGTCGGCCACGGCGGCGGCATGGTCGGCCACCTGCGGCAGCCCCATTAATTCTCCGAAATACGCCCGCGCGGCGGGTCCGGAAACCAGCAGATTGGGCGTAATCCGCCCTTCCCGGCCTATCGCCCGCGAGCGGGGATCGACGTCCAGGCCAAGGCCGAACGCATCGGCGCGAATCAGCCCACGCTGGCTCAGCTGACGCAGCAGCGGCTGGCTGTCGGTCAACCCGCCGTGCGCCGGGCCGGTGGTTAAAATAAAGTGGTCAGCGCTCACCCGCAGCGTTTCACCGCGCCGGGGCGTCAGGGTTAGCGCCAGCTTTTGCGCGTCGCCTTCCAGCGCCGTCAGCCTGGCCGCCAGCACCCGCAGGCTGCCGTCGCGCTGGCGCTGCTCAAGGACCCCGGCGACCTGCGGAGCGATACGGTAGCGGTGAACGTCCCAGTAGCTGCGCAAATGACGCAGGAAGCGCTGGCGATCGCCCACCGTCAGCCCCTGCCAGATGCTCTGCCCCTGATTACGCACCGCGTCCAGCACCACCTGCCAGGCCTGTCCCTGCTCCGCCGCGCGCTCGATATCCAGACGGATTTGCCGCAGCCGCTGGCGCAGCGTTCCGCGATCGTATTCGCCAGGCCAGGGTTCACTACTGCCGCTGAGGTTGCTGCGGGACAGCAGCCCGCGGCGTGAAAATGCCGCGATCGGCCCCCGATGGCCCAGACGCGTCAGGGTCGCGACGGTGTCCGCCATCGTCAGGCCGGTGCCCATGACCGCGACGCTCGCTTCCGGGGTGATAGTTGCCAGCGCGCCCGCTCGCCAGGGGTTAGCGATGAGCGCCGGATGCGTTGCGAACGGCGTCGCCAGCGACGGCAGCGAAGGCGGCGGATGGCTGATGGCCAGCACCAGCAGATCGGCCTGCAGCCGACGCCCGCCGTCTGTGACAACTTCACCATGATTAACGCTCAGCGCCTGCTCGCGCAGATGCGTCAGCCGCCCGCCGCTGGCGCGCGCCTCCTCGGCGAAACGCTGGGCGACATAGCGGCCAAACTGACCGCGCTGCGGATAGACCGCGCCGTCTGCCAGCAGGGCATGCGGGTCATCCGCAAAGGCAGGCTGGCTGCGGTACCAGCGATCGAACGCGCCCTCCTCTTCACCGGCAAGCTGCATCCGCGCGGCAGGAACGTTAATCCGATGGCTCGGTTCGGTCGTGGAGTAGGCCACGCCCGCGCCGGGCACCTCGCGCGGCTCCAGCAGCGTGACCCGCACGCCAACCGGCGCCAGGCGCAGGAGATGAATCGCCACCGCCGCACCGCTAAATCCGCCGCCGACAATCACCACGTGCGGTTCAGTTTGCATAGCCCACCGCCTTCACAAATCGGTGTAACATACGCGCCTCCTCAGCTTGCGCTGACCTGTTTCACCGGACGCTTATCGCCGCCGATGGTTTCGCCAAACGGGCCGGTATTGACGCTACGCGCCTTCGGCTGATCGTGGCCTGCCAGCGGCAATAGCGGCATGACCAGGTCAGCGAAACGATGGGCTTCTTCCAGATGCGGGTAGCCGGAGAAGATAAAGTTGGTGATACCGAGCGCCTGATATTCACGAATGCGTTCTGCCACCTGCTGCGGATTGCCGACCAGCGCCGTCCCGGCCCCGCCGCGCACCAGTCCCACGCCCGCCCACAGGTTCGGCGCAATACGCAGATTGTCGCGCGATCCTTTATGCAGCGAACTCATTCGCGCCTGGCCGGTGGAGTCCATACGGGCAAAAATTTTCTGCGCCTGGGCGATAGTTTCGTCATCAAGGTGTGAAATCAGCCGATCGGCGGCGGCCCACGCCTCCTCTTCGGTTTCGCGAACAATCACATGCAGACGAATCCCGTACTGCAACGTGCGGCCCCGGGCGGCGGCGCGCTCGCGCACTATCGCCAGCTTTTCGGCCACCAGCGCCGGCGGCTCCCCCCAGGTCAGGTAGGTATCGATTTGATCGGCGGCGACGTCGATGGCTTCCTCAGAGGAGCCGCCAAAAAACAGCGGCGGGCCGTTTTCCTGTACCGGCGGAAACAGCACTTCCGCGCCTTCCACGTGGATATGCTCGCCGTGATAATCCACCTTTTCACCTTTCAGCAGGCGCGAGTAGACGTCGAGAAATTCGCGGGTGACCTGATAGCGTTCGCCGTGGCTGAGGAAAATACCGTCGCCTTTGTTCTCCACCGGATCGCCGCCGGTCACCACGTTAATCAGCAGCCGACCGCCCGACAGGCGGTCGAGCGTCGTCGCCATCCTCGCCGCCAGCGTCGGCGGCTGCAGGCCCGGACGAACGGCCACCAGATAGCGCAGGCGGCGGGTCAGCGGCGCCAGCGCCGAGGCCACCAGCCAGGAGTCTTCGCAGCTTTTCCCCGTTGGGATCAGCACGCCGTAGTAGCCGAGGCTGTCGGCCGCCAGCGCCACCTGCTGCAGGTAAGGCAAATCAACCGGGCGTCCGCCCTCCGAGGTGCCAAGGTAGCGGCCATCGCCGTGGGTGGGCAGAAACCAGAACACGTTGATTTTATCGTCGGTTTTTTGCGTCATTATCCATTTCCTATATAACCATATCCGATATTTATCGAAGAGTTGTTTTAATTTGGTTATATGAGTGTTAGCGATAATCGTGCCAATGGTGAATAAAAAATTAACAATATAAATTCAGTGAGTTACAAAAAACCGAACCTTACGCCGCTGTTGCAAATGCCGCAGCCAATGCGTCCGGACTGCGGCATTTGCAACAGACCGGCGAGTTAGCCCTCTGGTTTCCGTCCCCGGCACAGGATAACTTCAGGGCATCAAATACCGGAGGTCACCATGCTGAATCCTGAATTTCCATCCTCTACGCCCGCGCTGATCGACCCGGCGTCAAAAGCGTTTCAGAGCCTGCTGGATAAACTGGCCCCCACCGAGGCGACCGTGCTGATTGTCGGCGAAACCGGCACCGGTAAGGAGGTCGTCGCCCGCTACCTGCATCACCATAGCCCGCGCCGCCACCGGCCGTTTCTGGCCGTCAACTGCGGCGCGCTCAGCGAAAGCCTGGCGGAAGCGGAGCTGTTCGGCCATGAAAAAGGGGCGTTTACCGGCGCGGTACAAGGCCATCCCGGCTGGTTCGAGGCGGCGGAGGGCGGCACCCTGCTGCTCGATGAAATCGGCGAGCTTAGCCTGCCGCTTCAGGTCAAACTGCTGCGCGTTCTGCAGGAGCGCGAAATCACCCGCGTCGGCTCGCGCAAGGCCATTAAGGTGGACGTGCGGGTGATCGCCGCCACCCACGTGGACCTGATGCAGGCCATCCGCGAGCGTCGTTTCCGCGAAGACCTCTACTATCGCCTGAATATCGCTCTCGTCCCGCTGCCGCCGCTGCGCCAGCGTCGCCAGGATATTCCCGTACTGGCGGACCATTTTCTCTCGCTCTACGCCCGCCGCCTGGGCCGCCCGGCTCGTCGTCTGGCCCCGGAGACGCTGGCAAGGCTGATGGAGTACCCCTGGCCGGGCAATATTCGCGAGCTGGAAAACACTCTGCATAACGCGGTATTGCTGAGTAAAGAAGAGGAGATCGGCCCCGCCCAGCTGCGGCTGACGACGCTGAACAATGAGCCCTCGGCGGCGGGCGATAATGAGCTCGACGATTTTATTCGTCGTCAGCTTTCCCTGCCGGGCGAGCCGCTGTGGGAGAGGGTCACCGGGGCGTTGATACGCGGCGCGATGGCCCACAGTGACGATAATCAAAGCCAGGCCGCGGCGCTGCTCGGTATTAGCCGCCACACGCTGCGCACGCAGCTGGCCAATTTTGGCATCATTAAAAGCCGCCGCCGTCAGGAGCCCCTCTTCGGCCCGGCGGTCAACAGCGTCTCTCGCGACCGGGAACTGCGCATCGGCTTCCAGCGCTTCGGCAATCTTGGCATCCTGAAAGCGCGGCAAAGTCTCGAGCAAGCCTTTGCCAGCCGCGGCGTCAGCGTGCTGTGGAGCGAATTCCCCGCCGGGCCGCAGCTGCTGCACGCTCTCGCCTGCGATGAGATCGATTTTGGCACCACCGGCGAAGCGCCGCCGGTTTTCGCTCAGGCGAGTAACGGCGAGCTGGTCTACGTCGCCTGGGAACCGCCCGCTCCGCAAAGCGTGGCGATGGTCGTCCCGCAGCACAGCGACATTCGCACCATTGCCGACCTGCGCGGCAAGCGTATCGCGCTGAATAAGGGCTCTAACGTGCACTGGCTGCTGCTGCATATCCTGGAAGAGGCCGGGCTGGCATTAAACGACGTCAAAGTGGTCTATATTCCGCCGAAATATCCGCTGACCGCCAGCGATTACCTGGCGGTGGACGCCTGGATGATGTGGGATCCGCTGCTCAGCGACGCGGAATATAGCGGCGAATTACGGGTTGTTGCCAGCGGCGAGGGGCGCGTCAATAACCACCAGTTCTACCTGTCGCGCCGCGACTACGCCAGCCGCAATAGCGATATCATGCAGCGCCTGTTAGCCGAGCTGGCGCAGACCGGCCAGTTTATTGACCAGCACCGGGAGCAAGCCGCCGGACTGCTCTCCGCCGAGCTGGGGCTTAACGCCGCCTCTCTGACGCGCGCCTTATCGCGCCGCAGCCATCGTCCGCGGCCGATGGATCTCAACGTGATTCGCGCCCAACAAAGTATCGCCGATCGCTTTTACGCCCTTGGGCTTATCCACAAACCGGTTTCGGTGCGCGAGGCGGTCTGGTACGGCGAAGCCACCAATAGCGATCTCGGCCTGCTGATGCACGTTGATTAGCCGGAAACTGCGAGTCATCTTCCTGATTTCCCTGGCGGCAATAGCCTCATACGCGCGGCGATGTTACCCTGAAAGGCACTGCAATAAGAGCCTATTTATGAGGATATCCGTGGCCGTTCATCTGTTAATCGTCGACGCACTTAATCTGATTCGCCGCATCCACGCGGTGCAGGGGTCACCCTGCGTCGACACCTGCCTGCATGCGCTTGAACAGCTGGTGGTCCATAGCCAGCCAACCCACGTGGTGGCGGTATTTGATGATGAAGACCGCGGCCACGGCTGGCGACATCAGCGTCTGCCCGATTATAAAGCCGGGCGCGCGCCGATGCCGGAGACCCTCGAAGCGGAAATGCCGGCGCTGCGGGCGGCGTTTGAGCAACGCGGGTTTCGCTGCTGGGCGCTCAGCGGTAGCGAAGCCGACGATCTTGCCGCGACCCTGGCGGTCAAAGTGGCGCAGGCCGGCCATCAGGCAACCATCGTTTCAACCGACAAAGGCTACTGCCAGCTGCTGTCGCCGACGATCCGCATCCGCGACTATTTTCAGAAGCGCTGGCTTGATGCGCCGTTTATCGCCAAAGAGTTTGGCGTGACGCCGGAACAGCTGCCTGACTACTGGGGGCTGGCGGGCATCAGCAGCTCCAAGGTTCCCGGCGTGGCGGGCATTGGGCCGAAAAGCGCCGCCCAGCTGTTAACCGATTTTCAGGATCTGGAAGGGATCTACGCGCGGCTGGCGGACGTGCCGGAGAAGTGGCGCAAGAAGCTGGAAGAACAGAAAGAGATGGCCTTCACCTGCCGGGACATCGCGCGCCTGCAAACCGATTTACAGCTGGACGGCAACCTCCAGCAGCTGCGGCTGTCCCGGTAGCGCCGGGCTGCGGTGCGCGCGGCTTCCCGGAGGCGCCGGGCTGCGGTGCGCGCGGCTTCCCGGAGGCGATGCTGCGCATCTGTCCGGGCTACCGGCCCGCAGACGGTGAGCGCATTCCCCGGGTCGCGGCTTATGCCTTACCCGGGCTACCGCAGACGGCGGTGAGCCCGTAGCCCGGGCAGGCGCTTGCACCGTCCCAGGGTGCAAAGCACAGAGGGGCAGCCCGTAGCCCGGCTAAGCACAGCGCAAGCCGGGGAATAACAGCGCCGGGGTATCAGCCCAGCACATCTCCCGGAAGCAGCCGGCAGAAGCCTTCGCTTACGGCATCACTCTTCGATACGCAATCCGTAGGTTTTGAATTTCTCCAGCACGATAGCAATGGCCTCGTCGCCAAGAACCGGCACCGGGTCGGTGATGGCCAGAGTGCTGAGATAAAGCTGCGCCAGCACCTCAACTTCATGCGCCAGCCACAGGGCCTTCTCCAGATTCTCTTCACAAGCGATCAGGCCATGGTGCTGCAGCAGCGTCGCTTTGCGGTTTTTCAGCGCCACGGCCACATGCTCAGACAGCTCGCGGGTACCAAACGTGGCGTAGGGCGCACAGGGGATAGAGTTACCGCCCGCCGCCGCAATCATATAGTGAATGGCGGGAATGGGACGATTGAGGATCGACACCGCCGTAGAGTGAACCGCATGATTATGTACCACCGCGTGAGCATCAGGCCGCGTCTGATAAGCCGCCATATGAAAACGCCACTCGCTGGACGGCAGTTTGCCCTGTTCATGCTGACCTTCGGCATCGATATACACAATGTGCGCTTCCGTCAGCTTTTCGTAAGGAATACCCGTTGGCGTGATCAGCATCCCCCCTTGATAACGCACGCTCACGTTACCGGCGGTTCCCTGATTTAACCCCAGGCGGGTCATTTCCAGGCAGGTATCAATAATCTGCCGGGCCAGTCTATTTCGTTCCATTCTTTACCTCTCTTTATGATGCGCAATGCGACAACAGACGGCTCGCCGGAGATGACGCTCCGACGCTGTTGAATAGCTCAAATAATTACTCACCATCATCATCCCGAATAAGCAGAAAGGAATTTACATCCGCCGGTTCTGTGATTCCTCTCACTTATTTCAGTATAAAAACAACCGTTCATTGATTTTTGCTTTCTGAAAAATGCCCGTTCTTACTAATAGATTTAAAAACGGGCATTTTACTGATAGTTTTAACAACTGCCCGTTTTCCACATAATAAA
The DNA here is from genome assembly GCF_009025755.1 of Klebsiella sp. RCJ4. NCBI lineage: Bacteria > Pseudomonadati > Pseudomonadota > Gammaproteobacteria > Enterobacterales > Enterobacteriaceae > Klebsiella > Klebsiella sp. RCJ4. The sequence continues at coordinate 251,009 of NZ_WCIN01000043.1, read as the reverse complement.
ATAAATCGGTCATCGACCCTGTGGGTTTTACAATTAACTTTCTCAAACGGTCATGTTTTTCTGATTATTAAGGTGATGATAATCACATAAAACCACCGAGTGGATACGAAGTGTGACCGCTATCATATTAAAAGGCTTTTTTAATTTGAAAATGAATTCATGAGTTCACTCCGTGATGTTTATTTCACTGTTGATGTCGTCACAAGAGCTCGCCTGATTTTTGCGGTCTGGTGGGCATAAGCCGGCTGCTGAACACGCTTCTGAACCAATGAGGATGCTATGGGAAACACAACAATACAAACGCAGAGTTTTCGTGCGGTAGAGACAGGGCAAAGCAAGCGCTACATTATTCCCTTCGCCCTGCTGTGCTCGCTGTTTTTTCTTTGGGCGGTCGCAAATAATCTCAACGATATTTTATTACCACAATTTCAACAAGCCTTTACCTTAACCAACTTCCAGGCTGGACTGATTCAATCCGCCTTTTATTTCGGCTATTTCGTCATTCCCATTCCGGCCGGAATTTTGATGAAAAAGTTAAGTTATAAAGCCGGTATTATTACCGGACTGTTCTTATATGCTTTTGGCGCCGCGCTATTCTGGCCCGCCGCTGAAGTTATGAATTACACCTTATTCCTGATTGGCCTGTTTATTATTGCTGCAGGCTTAGGGTGTTTAGAAACCGCGGCAAACCCGTTTGTTACCGTCTTAGGTCCAGAAAGCGGCGGTCACTTCCGGCTTAATCTTGCCCAAACGTTTAACTCGTTTGGCGCCATTATTGCGGTGGTTTTTGGGCAAAGTCTCATTTTGTCTAATGTGCCGCATCAATCGCAGGATGTGCTCGATAAAATGGCTCCGGAGCAGCTTAGCGCCTATAAACACAGCCTGGTGCTCTCGGTGCAAACCCCGTATATGATCATCGTCGCGGTTGTCTTACTGGTCGCTCTGTTGATTATGTTGACCAAATTCCCGGCCCTGCAGAGCGACGACCATAGTGACGCCAACCAGAGTTCCTTCTCCGCTTCCCTTGCTCGCCTGGTCCGCGTTCGCCACTGGCGCTGGGCGGTGCTGGCGCAGTTCTGCTACGTCGGCGCGCAAACCGCCTGCTGGAGCTATCTGATTCGCTACGCTATCGAAGAGATCCCCGGCATGACGCCCGGTTTCGCCGCCAACTATCTGACCGGCACGATGGTGTGCTTCTTTATCGGCCGCTTCTCCGGTACCTGGCTCATCAGCCGCTTCGCGCCGCATAAAGTGCTGGCAGCCTATGCCCTGCTCTCGATGATCCTGTGCCTGATTTCCGCTTTCACCGGCGGCCACGTGGGTCTGCTGGCCCTGACGCTGTGCAGCGCCTTTATGTCGATTCAGTATCCAACCATCTTCTCGCTGGGCATCAAAAACCTGGGGCAGGACACCAAATACGGCTCCTCTTTTATCGTCATGACCATTATTGGCGGCGGGATTGTCACCCCGGTGATGGGCTTTGTCAGCGACGCCGCTGGCAACATCCCCACCGCGGAGCTGGTCCCGGCGCTGTGCTTTGCCGTCATCTTCATCTTTGCCCGTTTCCGTTCGCAAACGGCAGCTAACTAAACATTTATCCGAATAACGTGAGGAATCTGGAATGAAAAAAATCAGCTTACCGAAAATTGGCATCCGCCCGGTGATTGATGGGCGCCGCATGGGAGTGCGCGAGTCGCTGGAAGAGCAAACCATGAATATGGCGAAAGCCACCGCCGCGCTGATCGCGGAAAAACTGCGTCACGCCTGCGGCGCGCAGATTGAGTGCGTCATCGCCGACAGCTGCATTGCGGGCATGGCGGAATCCGCCGCCTGCGAGGAGAAATTCAGCAGCCAGAACGTCGGCGTCACCATTACCGTGACTCCGTGCTGGTGCTACGGCAGCGAAACTATCGATATGGACCCACTGCGGCCAAAAGCCATCTGGGGCTTTAACGGCACCGAGCGCCCCGGCGCGGTTTACCTCGCGGCAGCGCTGGCGGCCCACAGTCAGAAGGGTATTCCGGCGTTCTCCATTTATGGTCACGACGTGCAGGACGCCGACGACACCTCCATTCCGCCGGATGTCGAAGAAAAACTGCTGCGCTTTGCCCGCGCCGGCTTAGCGGTGGCCAGCATGAAGGGCAAAAGCTATCTTTCCGTCGGCGGCGTGTCGATGGGGATCGCCGGTTCTATCGTCGATCACAACTTCTTCGAGTCCTGGCTCGGTATGAAAGTGCAGGCGGTGGACATGACCGAACTGCGCCGCCGCATCGACCAGAAAATCTATGATGAAAGCGAGCTGGAAATGGCGCTGGCGTGGGCGGATAAAAACTTCCGCTACGGCGAAGACCAGAACGCGCAGCAGTATAAGCGCAACGCCGAACAGAACCGCGCGGTGCTGAAAGAGAGCCTGCTGATGGCGATGTGCATCCGCGACATGATGCAGGGCAACAAGAAGCTGGCGGAAAAAGGGCTGGTCGAAGAGTCGCTGGGCTACAACGCCATCGCTGCGGGCTTCCAGGGCCAGCGCCACTGGACCGATCAATACCCTAACGGCGATACCGCCGAGGCGCTGCTCAATAGCTCGTTCGACTGGAACGGCGTACGCGAACCCTTCGTCGTCGCCACGGAAAACGACAGCCTCAACGGCGTGGCGATGCTGATGGGCCACCAGCTGACCGGCACCGCCCAGGTGTTTGCCGACGTGCGCACCTACTGGTCGCCGGACGCGGTTAAACGCGTCACCGGCCAACCGCTCACCGGACTGGCGGAACACGGCATTATCCACTTGATCAACTCCGGTTCAGCGGCGCTGGACGGCGCCTGCAAACAGCTCGATGCGGAAGGCAAGCCAACCATGAAGCCGCACTGGGAAATCAGCCAGCAGGAGGCCGACGCCTGCCTCGCGGCCACCGAATGGTGCCCGGCGATTCATGAATATTTCCGCGGTGGCGGCTTCTCCTCCCGCTTCCTGACCGAAGGCGGCGTACCGTTCACCATGACCCGCGTAAATATCATCAAAGGCCTCGGCCCGGTACTGCAGATTGCCGAAGGCTGGAGCGTAGAGCTACCGAAAGCGATGCATGACCAGCTGGATGCCCGCACCAACTCCACCTGGCCCACCACCTGGTTTGCGCCGCGCCTGACCGGTAAAGGCCCGTTCTCCGACGTCTACTCGGTGATGGCGAACTGGGGCGCTAACCACGGCGTGCTGACCATCGGCCACGTTGGCGCCGACTTTATCACCCTGGCGTCGATGCTGCGGATCCCGGTGTGCATGCATAACGTAGAAGAGGCGAAAATCTACCGCCCCTCCAGCTGGTCTGCGCACGGGATGGATAGCGAAGGCCAGGATTACCGCGCCTGCCAGAACTACGGCCCGCTGTATAAACGTTAAAAATGCCTGATGGCGCTGCGCTTATCCGGCCTACGGATGATACCGTCCCGTAGGCCGGATAAGGCGTTTACGCCGCCATCCGGCAACGTCTCGGGAGAGATTATGAAGAATGAAGTCATCCTGGTCCTCGACTGCGGCGCCACTAACGTACGGGCGATTGCCGTTGACCGCCAGGGGAACATTATCGCCCGCGCCGCAACGGCCAACGCCAGCGATATCGCCGTGGAGAACAGCGCCTGGCACCAGTGGTCGCTGGAGGCGATCCTGCAACGCTTCGCCGAATGCTGTCGGCAAATTGCCGACCCGCTCTCATCCTGCACGGTTCGCGGCATCACGGTCACCACCTTCGGCGTCGACGGCGCGCTGGTGGATGAACAGGGCAAGCTGCTCTATCCGGTCATCAGCTGGAAATGTCCGCGTACCGCGTCGGTGATGGACAATATCGGCCGCTTTATGCCCGCGCAGCAGCTCCAGCAGATCTCCGGCGTCGGCGCATTTGGTTTCAACACCCTGTATAAGCTGATATGGCTGAAAGAGAACCACCCGCAGCTGCTGGAGCAAGCCCACGCCTGGCTGTTCATCTCCTCGCTTCTCAACCAGCGTCTGACCGGGGAATTCACGACCGATATCACCATGGCGGGCACCAGCCAGATGCTGGATATCCACCAGCGGGATTTCAGCGCGCAGATTCTGCAGGCCACGGGGCTGCCGCGCCGCCTGTTTCCCCGGCTCGTTGAAGCGGGCCAGCAGATTGGCACGCTGCGGAGCGATGCCGCGAAAATGCTGGGTTTAGCCGTCGGCATTCCGGTTATCTCCGCCGGGCACGACACCCAGTTCGCGCTGTTTGGCGCGGGCGCGGAGCAGGATGAACCGGTGCTGTCGTCCGGCACCTGGGAAATTCTGATGGTGCGCAGCGCCCAGGTAGACACGTCGCTGCTCAGCCACTATGCGGGCTCCACCTGCGAGCTGGATTGTCAGCCGGGACGCTATAACCCCGGCATGCAGTGGCTGGCCTCCGGCGTGCTGGAATGGATACGCCAGCTGCTGTGGACACCTGAAACGCCGTGGCAAACGTTGATTGAAGAGGCCCGGGCCCTCCCCCGCGGCGCTCAGAAGGTGAAGATGCAGTGCGACCTGCTATCCAGCCCAACCGCAGGCTGGCAGGGCATAACGCTGAATACCACCCGCGGTCATTTCTACCTCGCCGCGCTGGAAGGATTAGCCGAACAGCTGGCGCACAATCTGCAAACGCTGCAGCAAATCGGCCACTTCAAAGCCCGCGAGCTGCTGCTGGTCGGCGGCGGCAGCCGCAACGCGCTGTGGAATCAGATCAAAGCCAACAGGCTGGAGATCCCCATTAAAGTACTCGATGACGCCGAAACCACCGTCGCCGGCGCCGCCATGTTTGGCTGGTATGGCGTCGGTGAATTCAGCAGCCCGGAGCAGGCCAGAGCGCAGGTGAGCTACCGGTATCGTTACTTTTACCCGCAAACCGAACCCGAACTGATTGAGGGAGTATGAGATGCTAAAAACGATTTCCCCGTTGATTTCCCCGGACCTCCTCAAAGTGCTGGCGGAAATGGGGCATGGCGATGAGATTATTTTTTCCGATGCCCACTTCCCGGCCCACAGCATGGGCCCACAGGTCATTCGCGCCGACGGCCTGCGGGTGAGCGACCTGCTGCAGGCGATTATTCCGCTGTTTGAGTTAGACAGCTACGCTCCGCCGCTGGTGATGATGGCCGCCGTGGAAGGCGACGTCCTCGACCCTCAGGTAGAAACGCGCTATCGCGAGGCGCTTTCCGGCCCCGCGCCCTGCCCGGAGATCGCCCGCATCGACCGCTTTGCTTTCTACGAGCGGGCGCAAAAAGCCTTTGCGATCGTTATCACAGGTGAGCGCGCTAAGTACGGGAATATTCTTTTAAAAAAAGGAGTAACGCCGTAATCTCATGCCGGAGCGCCCGTCTGATGCGGGCGCTCAGCGAACGCCAGGGTGAGAAAAATGAAAGCGGCACGACAGCAAGCGATACTAGACCTGCTCATTAACCATAACAGCCTGACCACCGAAGCCTTATCGCTACAGCTTAACGTCAGCAGAGAAACCATTCGCCGCGATCTCAGCGAGCTCCAGTCCCAGGGGAAAGTGCTGCGTAACCACGGTCGGGCAAAAGTCATTCACCGGCAAAGCCGTGACAGCGGCGACCCTTTTCATATCCGTCTGAAAAGCCACTACGCGCACAAAGCGGACATCGCCCGCGAGGCGCTTGCGTGGATAGAAGAGGGGATGGTTATCGCCCTTGATGCCAGTTCCACCTGCTGGTATCTGGCCCGCCAGCTGCCGGATATCGACCTTCACGTCTTTACCAACAGCCAGCCGATTTGCCAGGAGCTCAGCAAGCGAGAGAACATTCAGCTTACCTGCTCCGGCGGTACGCTCCAGCGAAAATACGGCTGCTACGTCAGCGCGTCGCTTATCTCACAGCTCAAAGCGCTGGAGATCGACCTGTTCATTTTTTCCTGCGAGGGCATCGACAGCGACGGCGCGCTCTGGGACTCAAATACGGTGAACGCCGAGTTCAAATCGCTGCTGCTTAAGCGAGCGTCGCAATCGTTATTGTTGATTGATAAGAGCAAATTTAATCGTTCAGGGGAGGCGCGGATCGGCCATCTGGATGATGTGACGCATATTGTTTCGGACGTGTCGCAGTCGTAACGGCTATGGCAGCGCCGGATAGCGGCTTAACACCCTATCCGGCCTACAGATCAAACTAGCGTTCGTCGCGGCGACCGCCGACGGCAGCCCACAGGCGGCGAACGTGAACCGTCACCTCTTCGCGATCGTGATACAGCTGGCGCGCCTGGATTTGCGCGTTGATGCCGTGCTCGTCCAGCTGTTCCTGAATATAGGCCAGGTTGCGCGACAGCTCTTCGTAGCGTTTTTTCATCGGCAGCTTCAGGTTAAAGATGGTTTCCCGGCACCAGCCGTTCACCAGCCACTGGGCCATCAGCGCCGCCACTTTCGCCGGTTTCTCCACCATATCGCACACCATCCACGAAATGTTGTTGCGCGTTGGGCGGTACTTGAAGCCATCTTCGCGCAGCCAGGTCACCTGGCCGGTATCCATCAGGCTTTGCGCCATCGGGCCGTTATCCACCGAGGAGACCCACATATTGCGTTTCACCAGCTGATAGGTCCAGCCGCCGGGGCAGGCACCAAGATCCACCGCGTACATACCGTTCGCCAGGCGCTCGTCCCACTCATCCGCCGGAATAAAGACGTGAAACGCCTCTTCCAGCTTGAGGGTCGAACGGCTCGGCGCATCGGACGGGAACTTGAGCCGCGGAATGCCCATATAGAACGGCGAGTTGTTGTTAGACAACGAGTAACCGGTATAGCAGCAGCCGGGGGCGATAAAGAACACGTGGACCACCGGACGCTTTGGCGTTTCATAGTTGGTCAGCACGCCCGCTTCGCGCAGCGCCGCGCGCAGCGGTACCGTAAACTTGCGGCAGAACTTCATCAGCTCTTTGCTTTCGTTGGTATCGGCAACCTCTACGCGCAGCTCGCCGCCCTTCTCCACCACGCCCTGCAGCATACCGACGATCGGGGAAATCCGGTCTTCCGGCGGCAGGTCGCGCAGCAGTTCGCCAACCACAAACATCTGGCGGGCAAACACCAGCGAGCTGAACGGCAGTTCGCGCACCAGCTTTTCGCCATCTTCGGCCTGGTAGCACTCAAAAATCACATAGCCGGAGTCGTCTTTGACCCGGGCAAAACCAAACACCTCAAGGCGCGAGGCCTTATCGGTAATTTCTGCTGCGCACTCTTTCTCAAACCCAGGGCGACAATAGAGGACAACTTTATTCATGAACAACGCCCTTACGTTTCAGACGAATTGCACCAATTAACATTAATATCCAACCGGCGAGGAAGCAGACGCCCCCAACCGGCGTAACGAACGCCCACAGGCGTAAATGCGAGAGCGCCAGACAGTAGAGGCTGCCGCTAAAAAGAACGGTACCGAGCGCCATAAAGACGCTGCTCCAGTAAAACCAGATGCTGATGCGGCGCTGCATCGCCACCGCCAGGCCAAAAATAGCCAGCGTATGGAATGCCTGATACTGCAGGCCGGTGTGGATCCAGCCCATTTCCGCAACGCCCATCGTTTTACTCAAAACGTGCGCGCCAAAAGCGCCCAAAGCCACAAAGATAAAACCGCTTATCGCGGCGAAAATCAGCATAAAACGGCTGGTCATGTGTTTACCCTACGATGATTTATTGTTCATAACGAAAGCGAAATTTTTCTTGTTCATTAGCCGCTTTTGCCAGAATCCACTGGCGGAAGGCGGCTATTTTACCCAGTTCTGCCTGACTGTCATGACAAACGAGATAAAACGCATTCTTACTGACCAGAACATCATTAAACGGGCAGACCAAACGGCCCGCCTCAATCTCGGACTGCGCCATTACATTGTTGGCCAGCGCGACCCCCTGTCCATGGATTGCCGCCTGCAGCACCATTGCGCTGTGGCTAAATATCGGTCCCTGTTGAACATTAATATGGTTTAGACCTAACTGGCGGGTATAAGTTTGCCAGTCGCGGCGGGAAGCATCGTGCAACAGGGTATGTTGCGCCAGATCGGCAGGCGTTTTCAACGCTTTATCGCCGGTGAGCAACAGCGGTGAGCACACCGGGAGCAGATATTCGGCGTACAGCTTTTCCACCCGCAGCCCCGGCCAGTTGCCGCGGCCGTAAAAAATCGCCACGTCGACATCGTCGGCCAGCTTATCCTCCTGACGGTCCACGGCCTGGATCCTGACGTCGATTCCCGGATAAGCTGAGTTAAAGCTTGTGAGCCTTGGCACCAGCCACTGAATGGCAAAACTGGGGAGCATACTGACGGTTAAGGCCCCTTTTGCGCTTCGGGCCTGGAGCTTGCGGGTCGCTTCGGTGAGCTGCGAAAAAATCTCTTTGATATCCTGAAAATAGCTCTGCCCCTCCTCCGTCAAAAGAAGAGAACGATTGCGTCGACGGAACAGCTTGAGGCCGAGGAAATCCTCCAGGGACTTGATTTGGTGGCTGACTGCGGCCTGCGTCACAAAAAGCTCATCGGCGGCGCGAGTGAAGCTAAGATGGCGGGCGGCTGCATCAAAAACACGTAATGCATTCAGAGGTGGCAAACGCTTGGACATAGTTATTCTGGCTTAGATGTTAAGGCAATTTAACAAACAGGAAACAATAGTTAACCTATTAGTTTTTTTTATCTGAGCTATTATAATTTGTCCGTTGAGCTTCTACCAGCAAATACCTATAGTGGCGGCACTTCCTGAGCCGGAACGAAGAGCTTTTTTTGGAATGCGTGTTCCAACAAGCTTTTGGCTTACGGTTGTGATGTTGTGTTGTTGTGTTTGCAATTGGTCCGGGTTTGCGGACCATGGTAGCTCAGCTACCCCTTTTCACTTCCTGTACATTTACCCTGTCTGTCCATAGTGATTTAATGTAGCACCGCACTGCGCGGTGCTTTTTTTTGCCTGCTATACCGAAATCACTTATCCAGTTCGCCCAGCTGTTTTACGTCAGAACGGTTAATCTGCTGCTTGTTACCCCAGGCATCTTTGTACGAAATCATGCCAGTATCATTATCCGTTTGCGGTTTGCCGTCGGTCACGATGGTGCGCCCATCGTTGGTATGCATCACGTAGTTGGAGGAGCAGGCGCTCAGGCCAAAGGTCAGCACACAGGCAGAAATAATTGCGGCAGTCTTATTCATTTTCATCTTTCTCTCCTTTCGACTATTTATACTGTTTATGATTCGTTCTGTACCAGGTTAAAACGCAAACCCAACACTATTCAGCATAACTATCTTTTACCCACCCGAAGCCATATTCAGAAAATTCCAGTCGTTAGCAGAAACCTTGTATCACCCGCCGATTTGCGCGACGATCCTGATATCGATACGAGGAATCTCATGAACGCATTCAACCCCGTCCAATTTCGCGCCCAGTTCCCGGCGCTGGCCGACGCCGGCGTCTATCTTGATAGCGCCGCGACAACCCTCAAACCGCTGGCGGTCATTGAGGCCAGCGACCAGTTCTATCGCCTTAGCGCCGGTAACGTCCACCGCAGCCAGTTCGCCACCGCCCGTCAGCTAACCGAACGCTATGAAAACGCGCGCGAACGGGTGGCGACGCTGCTCAACGCCCCTTCCGGCCAGGATATCGTCTGGACGCGCGGCACCACCGAAGCCATTAATATGGTGGCGCAGAGCTACGTGCGCCCGCGCCTGAAACCCGGCGATGAGATTATCGTCAGCGAAGCAGAGCATCACGCCAACCTGGTGCCGTGGTTAATGGTTGCCGGGCAAACCGGCGCGCGGGTGGTGAAGCTGCCGCTGGCGGGCAACCGCCTGCCGGACGTGGCGGCGCTTGGCGCGCTTATCACGCCGCGCAGCCGGGTGCTGGCGATTGGCCAGATGTCCAACGTCACCGGCGGCTGTCCGGATCTGACGCTGGCAATACGCCAGGCCCGCGCTGCCGGGATGGTGGTGATGGTCGACGGCGCGCAGGGAGCGGTACATTTCCCGGCGGACGTCCAGGCGCTGGATATCGACTTTTATGCTTTTTCAGGCCATAAGCTCTACGGGCCGACCGGCATCGGCGCGCTGTATGGCAAAAGCGAACGGCTGGCGGAGATGTCGCCGTGGCTCGGCGGCGGAAAAATGATTACCGAAGTCACCTTCGATGGCTTCAAAACCCAGCCCGCCCCCTGGCGCTTCGAGGCGGGAACGCCCAATATCGCCGGGGTGATCGGCCTGAGCGCGGCGCTGGAGTGGCTGGAGGAAACGGACATCGCGCAGGCGGAAAACTGGAGCCGCGGCCTGGCGACGCTGGCGGAAGACGAGCTGGCGAAACGTCCGGGTTTCCGCTCCTTCCGCTGCCAGGACGCCAGCCTGCTGGCGTTTGATTTTGACGGCGTTCACCATAGCGATATGGTGACGCTGCTGGCGGAGTCGGGGATCGCGCTGCGCGCCGGTCAGCACTGCGCCCAGCCGCTGCTGGCGGCGCTTGGCGTCAGCGGCACGCTACGGGCCTCCTTCGCGCCTTATAACACGCAAGACGATGTTTACGCGCTGGTGCACGCCGTGGACCGCGCTCTGGAAATACTGGTGGATTAATGACGACTTCTCACCCTTTTGGTACCCGCATCACCGAGGCATCTCTACGGCAGACCTTTACCCCGCTCAGCCAGTGGGAAGATAAATACCGCCAGCTGATTTTACTGGGTAAGCAGCTTCCCGCGCTGCCGGACAACCTGAAAGCGCGAGCCAAAGAGATTGCCGGTTGTGAAAACCGCGTCTGGCTGGGGCACGTCGTTGACGCCGAGGGCAAGCTGCATTTCTTCGGCGATAGCGAAGGCCGCATCGTGCGCGGCATGCTGGCGGTGCTGTTGACCGCCATAGAAGGCAAAAGCGCCGCTGAGCTGCTGGCGCAGGATCCGCTGGCGCTATTTGATGCGCTGGGGCTGCGCGGCCAGCTGAGCGCCTCGCGCAGTCAGGGGCTCAGCGCCCTGAGCGAAGCGGTGCTCGCCGCCGCCCGCGAGGTTGAGGTTTAAGCTTATCCCGGGGGCGGCGCTTGACGCGCCTTGCCCGGGCTACAGGTTCATGCGGTTTTGTCGCCCGGACAGGTGCGCAGTTTTGTAGCCCGGGTAAGGCGCCTGCGCCGCGACCCGGGAATTTACGCCGTCTGCCGCTCCGCCTTCGCCAGCATTTTCTTCAGCGCGTGGGAGACGGCGACAAAACCAAAGGTCGCGGTCACCATCGTCGCGGCGCCAAAGCCGGATGCGCAGTCCATTCGCTTCGGCCCCTCAGCGGTGCTTTTCATCGCACAAACGCTGCCGTCCGCCTGCGGATAAACCAGCGCTTCGGTGGAAAACACGCAATCCACGCCGAGCTTACCTTTGCTGTTCTTGACCACCCCAAACTGGCTCTTCAAACGCTCACGCAGCTTTGCCGCCAGCGGATCCTGGATGGTTTTCGCCAGATCGGCGACCTGAATTTGCGTCGGATCGATTTGCCCGCCCGCGCCGCCGGTGGTCACCAGCGGAACCTTATGGCGACGACAGTATGCGATTAGCGCCGCTTTCGGGCGCACGCTGTCGATGGCGTCAATCACGTAGCTAAAACCAACGCCAAGATACTCGGCGACGTTTTCCGGGGTGACAAAATCGTCCACCACCGTGACCCGGCACTCGGGGTTGATCAGGCGAATACGCTCCGCCATCACCTCGGCCTTCGCCAGGCCAACGTTGCCGCCAAGGGCGTGGATCTGGCGATTGGTGTTGGTCACGCAGACATCATCCATATCGATCAGGGTAATCGCGCCAATTCCGGTTCTCGCCAGCGCTTCCGCCGCCCATGAGCCTACGCCGCCGATGCCGACCACGCAGACGTGCGCGTCGGCAAAACATTGCAGCGCCTTTTCACCATATAAACGCGCCGTGCCGCCAAAACGCTGGCGCCAGGCATCGCTGATTACAACAGACATAAAACCTCAGAATTAGTGGACATTCCCGGGTCGCGGCGCAAGCGCCTTACCCGGGTGACAAAATCAGCCGTAGCCCCGGTAAGCGCAGCGCGACCGGGGAAAAGAACCGGCGCACTAGCCGCTAAAGACGTTGCCCGCGCCCGGGGCGTTTTTCAGCACCCATACGCGGCCGTAGTGGTTATACCAGCCGGCACGATGCCCGGCATCCGGGCCAATGCCCTGGTAAATATCGAAGTGCTGGCCTTTAATCGCCCCGCCAACATCGAGAGCCACCATTAAACGCAGCTCGTACTGGCCGTTAAACTTGCCGTTATTATCCAGCAGCGGCACCTCCGCCAGCAGCGTGGTGCCGGCAGGAACAATGGAACGGTCGGAAGCCACCGATGCCCGGCCGATCAACGGCACCGCGCTGGCGCCTTTCACCGGCGCAAAAGACTGCGGTTTAAAGAAGACGAACGACGGGTTCTGCTCCAGCAGCTCACGGACTTCCGCCTCGCTGTGTTTTTCGCCCCATTCGCGGATCGCCTGCATCGACATATCTTCGCGCTTCACTTCCCCGCGGTCGATCAGCACTTTACCGATGCTGTAGTACGGCCAGCCGTTTTTCCCGGCATAGCTGAAGAAGTTCAGCGGCGAGCCGTCGCCAAAGTCAATGTAGCCGCTGCCCTGCACGTCCATGATGAAGTTATCCATCAGCGAGTTGCTGTAGGCCAGGATGTAGTTGTCGCTCAGAGCGCCGGCGTAGATGCTGGCGCGGGACGGCAGCTTGCCGCGCTTCGGCGGCATCCGGTAAATCGGGTACTGGAACTCGCCCTGGCGAGTATGGCGCGCCTGCACCACCGGCGTGTAGTAGCCGGTAAACTGGACGTTACCGTAGTTATCCGTCCCCTGCATCTGCCAGGCGTCGATACCAAACTGGCTCAGCGTGCGGGTGTCGCCGCCGGAACGCAGCCACTCCTGAATCGCATTGTAGACGTTGCTCTGGCTGGTGTAGAGGCGCGGAGAGGCGCTACGAATCTGTCTCACCTGCTCGGAGAAATCGCCGGCGTTGATCGGCGAGCCGACCGCATCAGGCTGGTTAACCAGTGAAAACGGCTGGGTGAGTTTACCTTCATTATACTGCTGACCGCGATCGGTCGGTTTTGAGGAACAGGCGGCCAGCATTGCCAGCATTGCGCCTGTTACTGCGTATTTTGCCCAACGTCCTTTCATGGTATCTCTTCTTTATGCTGCTAAGCCCGGGTGCGTGATGAAGATAACAAACCCCCAGGGCTAATGAAATGCGCTTCGGCACCGCAAAGGCAGTTTTGCGCAAAAAATAGGCTGGAAGTGATTCTATATGCACCATTTTTTACAAAATTGATGATTTCTGCCAAAAAGGGTTGCATCAAAACGTTAGCGGAGTATAGTGCGCTTCCACGGACGCGGGGTGGAGCAGCCTGGTAGCTCGTCGGGCTCATAACCCGAAGGTCGTCAGTTCAAATCTGGCCCCCGCAACCAATTAAAATCAGAGAAGTAACGTTACTCGATGGAAGAGTAATGACGGACGCGGGGTGGAGCAGCCTGGTAGCTCGTCGGGCTCATAACCCGAAGGTCGTCGGTTCAAATCCGGCCCCCGCAACCAATTAAAATCTGATGCAAGTTTACTCGATGAAGAGTAAAGACGGACGCGGGGTGGAGCAGCCTGGTAGCTCGTCGGGCTCATAACCCGAAGGTCGTCGGTTCAAATCCGGCCCCCGCAACCAACATCATAAACACCCTCAAGGGTGTTTTTTTGTTTCTGCGCTCCGCAAAATCTTATGCCTGATTCAGGGAACGGCGCAGCGCCGCTCCCCGGCCCTTTCTCAGCCCTTTGGCAACACAATATTGCTCGCCGCCAGCATGCCCATCTCGTGATACATCGCGCAGGCCGCTTCCACGATCGGCATCGCCAGCGCCGCGCCGCTGCCTTCGCCCAGACGCATCCCCATATTCAGGTAGGGCTCCAGTTCGAGATGCATCAGCGCCGTACGCGCGCCCTTCTCCGCCGAATAGTGGGACGGGATCAGATAGGGCTTCACTTCCGGCGCAATTCGGCACGCCGCCAGCGCCGCCGCGTAGGAGAGAAAGCCATCGAGCACCACCGGCAGGCCGCAGGAGGCCGCGCCCAGCATCACGCCCGTCATCCCCAATAAATCAAAACCGCCCACTTTTGCCAGCACGTCGAGACCATCGTTCGGGTCAGGCCGGTTGACGGCGATAGCCCGGCGCACCACTTCCACTTTATTAGCGACCTTCGCCAACGGCAGATTAGCGCCAATCCCGACCACCTCCTGGGCATCGCTGCCGGTCAGAACGCTGACAATCGCCGCCGCCGGGGTGGTATTGGCCATTCCGAGCTCCCCGACGCCAAACAGGGTGACGCCATCCTGCGCCAGCCCTCGGGTATAGCGCATCACCTCCAGCAGCAGCTCTTCCGCCTGGCCGCGGCGCATTGCCGGACCGACGGCGATATTGCCGCAGCCGCGCGCCACGCGCATGTTGATAACGCCCGGTATCAGCTCAGCATCGATCCCGACATCAATCACGTGCATTTTCGCGCCCGCCTGCGCCGCCAGCACGCAAACGCCGGTTTTCCCCAGCGTCATATTCGCCGCCTGGATGGCGGTCACCGCTTTCGGCGAGATGGCGACCCCTTCGTCCCACACGCCGTGGTCGGCGCACATCACCAGCAGCGCCTTCTTTTTCACCTGCGGCACGCCGTCAAGACCGGGCATGCCCGCCAGCTGTACGGCAAGATCTTCAAGGCGTCCAAGGCTTCCGGGCGGCTTCAGCAGGCCGTCGATATGAAGCCGGGCGCGCGCCATCGCGCTTTCATCAGGCGCCGGGATCGCGCCCAGTAGAGAGGTTAAGCTTTGCATAGAGGTTCTCGTCTTGTTGGCTGGCTCATGGCAGAGCCAGCAGGAAGAATAACGCCCGGTACGGCGCGCCTGGCCTATTTGATTTTTACGCCAATGCCCGACACCACCAGCCACACCTCGTCCGCCGCCGCCGCCAGGCGCTGGTTAACGCGCCCGGCGATGTCGCGGAAATGGCGGGCCAGACGGTTTTCCGGCACAATCCCCATCCCCACCTCGTTGGTCACCAGCACCACGCGGGCCGGGCAGCGCTGGCAGGCGGCAATCAGTACCGCGATTTCGGCGTCGATCGCCCGCTCCATCGCCGCATAATCCCAGTCGTCCGGCGCGCTGTCGCCCCCCAGCGCAAACAGCAGGTTGGTTACCATGGTGGTAATGCATTCCAGCAAAATCGCCTCCTCCGGGGCGATATCCGGGGTGATCAGTTCATCAAGCTGCTGCCAGCGCTCGGCGGTGCGCCAGTGCGCGGGCCTGCCGTCGCGGTGGTGCTGGATCCTCGCCGCCATCTCGTCATCAAAGATCTGCGAGGTGGCGATATAGAGTACCTGCGGCGCATGGGCGATCAGCGCTTCGGCATGGCGGCTTTTACCGCTGCGCGCCCCGCCGGTCACTAAAGTCAGCATACGGGCTCCTGATGTTGGCGCATGATGGCGTAGATTTTTTCGATATCAATATGCTGACGCATCGCGTCCGCCAGCAGATCGAACTGGCGAGATTTATACTGCGCATACTCGAAATCGCTATCCAGCGCCGCCAGCCCTTTACGCTGGCGCAGGCCGTTAACCAGCGCGCGGGTAAATGCATCGCTATCGAACAGGCCGTGCAGATAGGTGCCAAACGCCAGGCCGTCATCGCTGACCGCGCCGTCCGCCACATTCTGGCCGCCTTTATGTAATTGCATCAGAGAACGGCAGCCGTCGCGCAGCTCGGTTTCGCCCATATGAATTTCGTAGCCGCTTACCGCCAGCCCCGCCGTTGCCGCCAGCCACGCCGGCAGCGCCGGAGCCAGAGTCGCCGTTACCTGGGTGGTCGTTTTGCTGTGCGCAAAGTGGGTGACGGTATTGAGCAACCCCAGCCCCGGCTGGGTGCCAAGCCCCGACTCCACCTCATCGATTATGGTTTCGCCGAGCATCTGGTAGCCGCCGCAGATCCCCAGCACCGGTACGCCCTGACGCCGGGCCTGCAGTATCGCGTGCGCCATGCCGCTCTCGCGCAGCCAGCCCAGGTCGCCGAGCGTATTTTTACTGCCCGGCAGGATAATCATATCCACGCCCGCCAGCTCCTGGGGCTGGCGAACATAGCGGACGCGGACGTCCGGCTGCGCCGCCAGCGCGTTGAAATCGGTAAAATTGGCGATGTGCGGCACCTGAATCACGGCAATCTCAATATCACGCCTGTCGGTACGCAGATATTTCCCTTTTTGCAGCGCGACGCCGTCCTCATCTTCAAGATCGACGTCCAGCCACGGCATGACGCCGAGCACCGGGACGCCGGTGAGCGCTTCTATCTGCTCGATCCCGGAGTAGAGCAGCGCCACGTCGCCGCGAAATTTATTGATAATCACCCCTTTGACCCGCGCGCGCTCGCGATCGTGCAGCAGCGCGAGCGTGCCGTAGATGGAGGCGAATACGCCGCCGCGATCGATATCCGCCACGAGGATCACCGGGCACTGGGCCATCTCGGCCATGCCCATATTGACGATGTCGCGATCGCGCAGGTTGATCTCCGCCGGACTGCCCGCCCCTTCCAGCACCAGCACATCATGTTCGGCGGCCAGGCTGTTATAAACCGCGAGGATCTGTTCGCGCAGGCGCGGCTTGTATTCGTGATAGCTCACCGCGTCCATATCGGTCGCCACTTTGCCCATCAGCACCACCTGCGCTTTACGGTCGCTGGTTGGCTTAAGCAGCACCGGGTTCATGCGCACATCCGGGGTAATGCCCGCCGCTTCGGCCTGGAAAATCTGCGCGCGGCCCATCTCTTTGCCATCCGGCGTGATACCGGAATTAAGCGCCATATTCTGCGATTTAAACGGCGCGGTGCGCTGCCCGTCCTGATAAAAGATGCGGCACAGCCCCGCGACCAGCACGCTTTTGCCGACGTCGGAAGCGGTGCCCTGTAACATAATTGCCAGCGTCATGACGCCTCCTTCATCGCGTTGTTTCGCATCCGCGTAAAAAATTCTTCTTCGGTTTTACACAGCGGCAGCCCGAGCTGCGCGTGCAGTTTCACCAGCCACGGCTGGGTGAGCCCGGCCTGGGCCATCAGTTCGCTGCGGGCAAACACCTCCCCGGGTTCGCCATGCGCCAGCACTTCGCCGCGGCGTAACACGTAAACCGCATCGCTGATTTCATAGATCAGATCGATATCGTGGCTGGAGATCGCCACGTGGTTGCCCCGATCGGCAATGCGCTTAATGATGTCGATCATCTGCGCGCGCCCCGAGGGATCGAGCCCCGCCGTAGGCTCGTCGAGCAGTAAATAGCGCGCCTGGAGCACCAGCGCGCCGGCTATCGCCACGCGCTTTTTCTGCCCGTGGCTCAGGCACTGAATCGGCTGGTGACGAAACCCCTGGGCATCGACGAGAGTCAGGGCATCGTCCACCCGGCGGGCAATTTCCTCTTCCGCAACCCCCAGGTTACGCAGGCTAAAGGCGATATCGCTGTCGATATCGGTATAGAAAATCTGCTGGTCCGGGTCCTGGAAAACGGTCGCCACCTGCTGACGCAGCGCCAGCAGGCCGCGTTTGCTGTAATCCAGCGGTTTTCCCTGCCACAGCACCGCCCCGCTCTGCGGGCGCAGCAGACCGCTCAGGTTCATAAACAGCGTGGATTTTCCGCAGCCGTTCGCCCCCACCAGTCCGGTCACCGCGTGACGGGAAAAATCCAGCGTCAGCCCCTTCAGCACCGGCTCGTCCTGATAGCGAAACCAGAGATCGGTCGTGGCAAGCATACTTATCCTTAGAGGTGAAAGTCACCCTGATACAGTTTGATATCCAGCGTGGTGCTCATCTGCTGGTAGCGGATCATCACCCGGGTAAACAGCAGCCCTACCAGCATCGCCAGCGAACGATAGCCCTTCGGCACGCTACGGTAGCCAAAACGTAATGTTTGCGCACGATGAATCGCCAGCGCTTCGTCTAACAGAATAAAAATAAAGCGCCAGGTTAGCAGAATTTGCTCGGTCAGCAGCCGCGGCACCCGCCCGCGCTTGAGCAGCACAATAAGCTGCGGGAACGGCAGATTCAGCACCAGCCAGAAGGTAGAGGCCAGCGCCGCCAGGCTGCGCCAGAAGGTCTGATTGGCGGTCGTTAGCCCCTCCGACGTAATGCCCAGCCAGACGCTGCCCAGCGGCAGGCTCACCAGCAGATCCTGCGGATTGCGGCTGACGCTAAACAGAATGGTCAGCACGCCGATCAGCAGGAAGCCAAACGGCAGCGCCATCCAGCGGCACCAGCGCCACGGCGAGACCCGCAGCAGCCAGCAGGTTAAGGCGGCAATCAGCGCCATTTCGATACCCTGCCCCAGCGGAGGCAGGGTAAAGGCCAGCACCATCAGCAGCAGCCAGAACAGGAACTTGCGCTCCGGCGCGACGTGAAACCAGCGGCTCTGATAGCTGAGTCGGTCAAACCCGGTCATCACGGCGCTGTCTGCCTTTGCTGTAGCCCAGAATATAGAAAATCACCGCCGCGCCGAGGGAGCCCTGGAGCGTAAACAGCAGGCTCTCAATTTCTCCACTCGCCGGTTCGTACAGCGGCTGGAACCACGGCTCATAGTGCGGCGCGACCACCTGAATCTGGCTCTCCGCCTCGCCGTCCGAACCGCCAAACTCGCCGCCGTGATCGACAAAGAACGGCAGGATCACCAGCGCCACCACCATGGCTAACAATATCAGCGTCTTTTTCATGTTAATGCCCCTGTGCGGTAATCAGCTGACGTTTGGTCAACTGGTCGTAGATCATGACGGTTAACAGTCCTTCAGCAATGGCGATCGGGATCTGGGTCAGGCAGAAGATCCCCATAAACTTGACGATCGATCCGGTCGCGCCGGCGGTCGGATCCGGGAAGGCCACGCCGAGCTGTACGGAGGTGACAAAGTAGGTCACCAGATCCGCCAGCATCGCGCAGAGAAACACCCCGACATCGCGGCGAATGCCCGCGCGGCAGGCCATTTTCCACACCATATAGCCGACCACCGGCCCGATTACCGCCATCGACATCCCGTTCGCGCCGAGCGTCGTCAGCCCGCCGTGCGCCAGCAGCAGCGCCTGGAACAGCAGCACGATGGCGCCAAGGATCGCCACCACGCCAGGCCCGAAGAGAATCACCGCCAGGCCGACGCCGGTCGGGTGCGAACAGCTGCCGGTCACGGAAGGAATTTTCAGCGCCGAGAGGACAAAAATAAACGCCCCGCACAGCGCCAGCAGCACCTTCTGGTTGTTATCTTCCTGCACGATGCGGCGCAGGCGCACCAGCCCGTACCACAGGCAGGGTAAAAACAGCAGCCACCATGTCAGGGCCCACATCGGCGGTAAAAACCCCTCCATAATGTGCATCGCGAAAGCCTTTTCGGGTACCACTATCAGCAATAGCGCCGCAGCTAACCCGCTGAAAGACAGCTGTTTTAGCTGTTGTTCAAGTTTCATTCTGCATACTCCCACTGTTTATTGACCAGAATGGTCGAGAAATAGGGCAGCGGCTGGTCGTCGCTGACGTCACGGAGATGGCGCCAGCACTGCTCGCCCGGCAGCGTGGCTTCGGACATCATCAGCGCGGCATCCAGCAGACCGTTTTTCGCCAGCAGCGCTTTGATGCGGGGAAACCGCCCGTACACTTTCATCAGCACCAGGCTTTCATGCTGGCGCAGCGCCTGCTCGATTTCCGTTTCCGGCGCGGTGCAGGAGATCACCGCCAGCGACTGCTGCTCCATAGCCAGCGGCGTTTGCGAACGCGCGGCAATGGCGGCGAAAGAGGTGACGCCGGGAACAATCTCCAGCCACTCCGGGCTGCCGATACGCTGGAGTAAGAACACCCAGGTGCTGAACAGCATGGCGTCGCCGAGGGTAATAAACCCGACCTGCTTGCCCGCCTCCACTTCCTGCACCAGCGCGGCGGCGACCTCATCCCATACCGCCTCTTTTTCCGCGCTGTCGGCGCTCATCGGGAAATGGCAGCAGCGCACTTCGGTCCGTTCGCCGATATACTCCCGCACGATGGAGAGCGCGAGGCTGTCGCCGCCTTTACGTCCGGCGGGGGCGTAGAGAATGTCCAGCTTGCCCAGCACCCGCGCCGCGCGCACGGTGATCAGGTCGGCGGCGCCAGGGCCGGTACTCAGGGCATACAGCTTGCCGCTCATGCCGCCTCCTCCATCGCCAGGCTCAGCGCCTGCTGCAGGTGAGCGACGAACATTGCGCGCACCGCCGGATTCTCTCCCAGCCCGTTCAGCCACGGCGTCGCCGTGATACCGGCGGCGTTGAACAGCGTTTTCCAGGAGTCCTCTTCGTCCGAGGCCATATCGTTAATGGCGTGATCGCCGGCCACCAGCATCAGCGGCATCAGGTGCACGCCCTTCACCCCCTGCCGGCGCAGGCTGTCGATAAGAATATCGACTTCCGGATAGCTCTCGACCGCGCCGACCCGCGCCGGAAACCCCTTCGCCGTCATCATATGGTCCAGACAGGCGTAGGCGGCGAAAGCGTGATGGCTGGCGCCGTGGCCCATAAAGACCACCGTTTCATCGGCGGCAAGCGGCGGCATCTGCTGGCGCAGCGCCTGCATCAGCTGGACATAATCGTGATGGCTGCTCAGCAGCGGCGCCCCCAGCGTCAGGCGGAGGAACAGCGGGCGCAGGCTTTGCACTTCGCGGACGATCTTTTCATATTCATCGCCGTTGATAATGTGCAGCGACTGAATCGCCACATCCTGGTAGCCCTGCTCGGCCAGCTTCTGCAACGCCTGCAGCGGCGTATCAATCTCGATACCGTCGCGCTGCTTGAGCTTGCGGATAATCATCCCGGAGGTGAAGGCGCGAAAGGTGTCGCGGTCCGGGCAGCTGGCCGCCAGCTCGCGCTCGCAGGCGACGATATTCTTTTCACAGGTGTCGGGATAGCTGGTGCCAAAACTGACCACCAGAAGCGCTTTTTTCATTTCGGACTCCTTAAGCAGCGGCCAGCCAGCGCGCTAAGCGCCGGGCAAAGGCAGCCTGACTTTCCAGTAATTCTTCACCGGTCACCAGCGGTGCCGGGCGCGTAATCACGATGCAGGGGATACCGGCATCCAGACAGGGTTGTACTTTTTCCTGATAGCCGCCTTCGGCGCCGGAGGCCTTGGTGATCACCACATCGGCCCGGCACTGGCGGTAGAAAGCGGCGTTGAACTCGGCGCTGAACGGCCCGCACAGGGCGAAGATCTCGCCAACGCCGAACCCCAGTCCGGCGCACTGGGCAATGACATCGGCGACCGGCAACACCCGGGCCAGCAGCGTTTTTTCGCCTAATCCCGCCCGCCAGCGCGCCAGATCTTTGCTTCCGGTGGTGAGCAGCACGCGAGGACCGAAGCGCCGGGCGACCTCGCAGGCCTGTTCAATGCTCTCCACGGTATAGAGCAGCGGATGCCTCAGGCCGCTCAGCTGTTCAGGGCGCTGATAGCGGCTCAGCAGCACGCCGGCGGTTTCGCAGGCCCGGACGATATTGCGGCTCACCGCTTCGGCGTAGGGGTGCGAAGCATCGATCACCCAGCGGGTCCGGTTAGCCTTCAGCCAGGCGATCATCTCCTCCAGCTCGAGGCGCCCGCAGCGCACCTGGCCGCGAATGTCTCCCGCCAGCTGCTGGCCGGTGGGCGTCGCCACCGACAGGGTGTATTTAACCTGCGCCGCGTCAAGCTGCTGGCACAGCGCCCGCGCGTCGCTGGTTCCGCCCATCACCAGCACCTCGCCGTGGCTCACAGCACGTAGCCTCGCGGGGTGATCATCAGGCCATCCTGGATATACGTCGCTTTGTTGCCAACGATCACCAGGCTGGTCATATCGACCGGTGCAAAATCCATCTCCCCCAGGGTGGTCAGCCATTTCTCCTGTTTTTTACGTCCGGCGGACTTCACGACCCCCACCGGAGTCTGCGCGCTTTTGCTGGCCGACAGCAGCTCAAAGGCGCGCGCCAGATGGCCCTCGCGGCCGCGGCTGCGCGGGTTGTAAAAACAGATCACGAAGTCGGCTTCCCCGGCGGCGACAATACGTTTTTCAATCACCGGCCACGGTGTCAGCAGGTCGCTGAGGCTGATATGGCAGAAGTCGTGCATCAGCGGCGCGCCCAGCAGCGAGGCGGCGGCTATGCTGGCGGTCATCCCCGGGATCAGGCGGACTTCCACATCCAGCTTCTGCTTGCTGACCAGCTCAAGCACCAGTCCGGCCATGCCGTAAATACCGGCGTCGCCGCTGCTGATCAGCGCCACGTTATGCCCGGCCTGCGCCAGCTCAATCGCCGCCTGGCAGCGCTCAATCTCTTTGCACATCCCGGTTTTGATCACCTGCTTATCGCCGGTAAAGGCTTTCACCAGGTGCGTGTAGGTTTTATAGCCAACGACGATTTCCGCCGCCTGCAGCGCTTCAATGGCTTCCATGGTCATCATGGACTGCGAGCCAGGGCCGATTCCGATTACGCTTAACATCAGTGTGAAACTCCCAAAGTGATAGTGACGCCCTGTTCGCGCAGGGTTTCGCCCAACAGTTGCCCATGGCTCAGCAGCCAGGCCGCCGGGCCGGATACGCTCCCCACGCCGACGGTTTTTCTGACGAACGATGAGGCGGGAAAATGGTGCTCATGCTCGCGCAGCGCATCAGCGGGAAAGGTTTCGAACGGTACGCGACAGCAGGAGGCCAGCTGAATCAGCCCCTGCTCGTGCTTCTTCAGCGTGACGCTGCCGATGGCTTTCAGCGCCAGCGGATCCAGACGCTGCGCCTCAAGCTGGCGCGCCAGCAGCGCTGCTAACAGCGGGAATGGCGTATCGCGACGGCAGCCAATTCCGGCGACCACCCGCTGCGGCACCAGCTTCCAGTGCGGCACGGCGATGGCCGGCAGCTCGTTGCGCAGCGTGACGCAGACCAGCGCGTCCAGCTCGGGAAGCTGGTGCAGATCGGTCACGGTGATAAATCCCCGCCGGTCGCAGCGGCTGACGTCTTCATCCAGCTCGTCGTCCCACCACAGGCCGACGCGCTGCTGGCTGACCAGCATCTGGTTGACGGTTTTCACCGCCGCGCGGAAATCGCTCATCCGGGCATTAAGCTGGAATGCCAGGGTATCCAGCGCCGCCATCTCGTTGACGTCGGTGGCGGTGGTGATCACCGGGTCGGCGCCGAGCATCCCGGCCAGATAGCGGCTGAGGGCATTCGCGCCCCCCGCGTGGCCGGAAAGCAGGCTAATAACGTGCTGGCCGCGCTCGTCAATCACCACTACCGCCGGGTCGCTGAACTTGTCATTCACCAGCGGGGCCAGCACGCGTACCGCGATCCCGGTGGCGCCGATGAAAATCAGCGCCGAATAGCTGCTGAAGGCCTCGCGCGCGGCGCTGGCAAAACCGTTTTCAAAGGGGAGAAACCCCTCTTCCAGCAGCTTCTCGCTGGTAAAGCAGGTTAACGGCAGCATCGCCGCCAGCCGTTTCGCCAGCCGCACGCCGCCAGGGGTCAGGCAGAAAAGCGCGATTGATTCAGGCTTTACGGTATTCATGGCTAAAGTCCGCCGCGTAGAGTTTTGAGTAGTGATACTCAGAGCCCAGGAAATTCCCGACCAGAATGAGCGCCGTTTTGCGGATCCCCGCCTCGCGCACCTTGTCGCCGATATCCGCCAGGGTACCGCGTACGGTCTGGCTTTCCGGCCAGGTCGCTTTGTAGATCACCGCCACCGGCGTGGTTGCCGGGTAGCCGCCTTCCATCAGGCGCTCCGCCACCCGGTGAATACGCTGTACGGAAAGGTAAATCGCCATCGAGGTCTGGTGGCTGGCAAACGACTCAAGCTGCTCGCGCTCCGGCACCGGCGTGCGCCCTTCGAGGCGGGTAATAATCAGGCTCTGGGAGACTTCCGGGACGGTGTATTCGACGCCCAGCTCCGCCGCGGCGCCCAGAAACGCGCTGACGCCCGGCACCACCTGCCAGTCGATGCCGCGTTTGGTCAGCTCTTCGCCCTGCTCGCGGACCGAGCCGTACAGCGACACGTCCCCGGTCTGTAAACGCACCACCGTTTTCCCGGCTTTAACGCCGGCTTCCATCAGGTCGAGAATTTGCGCCAGATGCAGTTCGGCGCTGTCGTGACACTCGGCGCCGGGCGGACAGTACTCCAGCAGCGCGGTGTTTATCAGCGACCCGGCGTAGATCACCACCTGGGCCTGCTGGAGCAAGCGGTAGCCCTTGAGGGTAATCAGCTCACGGTCGCCCGGCCCTGCGCCAACGAACCACACACAACGGGGGTCAAATGTCTCAGCCATGGTTTTCTTCCTTCTGACAGGCGATAACAAAAACGGGATTATTCGGTTTGAAATAGTGGCCGCTGCCCAGCGCGGTCAGCGATGAAACGTTCAGCTGCAGGCAATCAACCTGTTCGATTCCCTTCAGCCGCAGATAGTCGAGAGCGGCGTTCAGGTTCTCCTGCAGGATAAAGGTCATCACCAGGCGACCGCCGGGGTAGAGCTGCTGCCACGACCAGTCAATGAGCTCGTCGAGGCGGCCGCCGCTGCCGCCCATAAAAATGGCGTCGGCCCGCTCGGTGATCACCATCGGCGCTTCGCCGGGCAGGATCTCAATGTTGCCGCAGGCGAAATGCTGGCGGTTTTCGTCCAGCAGCTGCAGGGCCGCGGGATTGCGTTCGACCGCCGTTACCTGCAGCGAGGGGTACTGCAGCGCCGCCTCAATCGACACGCTGCCGGTACCGGCGCCGATATCAATCAGGTGGCTTGCCCGGTGTAGCTCAAGTTTGGCCAGCGCCAGCGCGCGAACCGCCTCTTTGGTCATCGGCACCTTCTCGCCGCGCAGAAAAAGCTCATCTTTCATCGAGGATCACCACCGCGTTCATCTCATATTCGCCGTCGACCTCACTGACCGGTAGCCAGCGGATCCGCTCGTTATCCATCGCCAGATTTTCGCCAATCACCATCCAGCGATACCCTTTACCCCGCGCCGCCAGCTGGGCGGCGATTTCCCGCGGCCCGCAGCGCCCGTCGGTCACCATCGCCACCTTGCGCTGGCGAGCCAGCTCATCAAAACAGACGTCCCGCCCGTGGCTGCTGGTCAGCCAGATATCGTTCATATCGATACCGGCCTTCGCGCAGAGATACTGCACCGCGCTGATGCCGGGGATAATGCGCACGCGCTCGATGCCAAAGTGGGCTATCAGCCGCGTACCGATGCCGTAAAACAGCGGGTCGCCGGAGGCCAGCACCACCACCTTCTGCGCGTCGCGTTCGCCGAGCCATACCAGCAGTTCGGCAATATTGGCGCCCAGCGCAAACCGTTCGCCGTCAAACTCAGGGAACTGCTGTAAATGCCGCTTGCCGCCCACCAGCGCGTCCGCGCTGGCGACCGCGTCCCGCGCCGCCGGCGTCATCAGATGCAGGCCTGACGGGCCCATGCCGACCACCGTTAACATGACATCTCCCGCGCAATCTCGGCGATCGGGCGATTGCTGCCGAGGACCTTGTTATCAAAGGAGAACATGATGGCGTCGCAGACGGGCGGCGTTTTGGTAAAGCGCAGCATCTGCATCACCCGCAGGCAGATGCGTTCGGCAAGATGATGATAGATATGCTGAAAACCGTACGCGTCGATGTGCTCCATCGCCGCTTCGGTGGTATCGCATTCGCTCACCAGCTGCAGCAGCGCCAGCGGCGCGCCCAGCAGCGCCAGATGCGCGACCAGGGTTTCCATCCGCGCATCGGCGATATGGCTGTGGGTGTGGAAGATCCCGGCGGCGACTTTAATCAGCTTGCCGGGATGGCCAATCAGCACGATCTGGCGGAACCCCAGGCGCACGGCCTCTTCAATCATGTAGCCGACAAAGTTGCTCATGGTGACCACCACCTGCGCATCAATGCCCATCTGCTCGCGTACGAAGCGCTCGCCGTGGTTGCCCGGCACCAGCACCACCCGCTCCAGCCCCGCCGCGCGCTTAATTTCCAGCTCCAGCGACAGCGAACGCTTCCAGCTCTCCTCCGACATCGGCGTCACGATACCGGTGGTGCCGATAATCGAGATGCCGCCCAGGATCCCCAGCCGCGAGTTATAGGTTTTCTGCGCCCGCGCCTCGCCTTCCGGGGCGAAAATCTCTACCGTCGCCCCGCGCGACGGGCCAATCGCCTCGCGCACCGCCGACTCGATGGTGTGGCGCGGGGTGCGATTAATCGCCGGGCTGCCGATGGGCAGGCCGATCCCTTTGCGGGTGACCGTGCCGACGCCTTCGCCGCCGCGCAGGGTAATCTCGCCGGAATCGTCGAGCGTCACGCGGGCGAAAATCAGCATCCCGTGGGTGGCGTCAACGTCATCGCCGCCGTCTTTACGGATGGCGGCGATCGCCTGCTGCCCTTCAACGTGCGGCGACTCGACGTTAAGGCACAGGGTGATGCCGGAAGGGGTGACAATGGAGACCTGATGAATCAGATGCTGACGCATCACCATCAGCGCCGCGACCTTTGCTGCCGCCGTGGCGCAGGATCCGGTGGTATAGCCTTTGCGCAGCGCCTTGCCGTTGTGCCATACCGGGGCGTCAAAGGATTGCTCGCTCATCGCGCCCCCTGTAAGTGGTACAAAATGGCGTTGACGATGGCGGCGGCGACGTTGCTGCCGCCTTTACGACCCAGCGCGGCGATGCCCGGCAGGCCGCTCTGCGTCAGGGCCTCTTTCGACTCCGCCGCGCCGACGAAACCGACCGGCACGCCAATCACGCCGTTGACCGCGACGTCATGCTCCAGCAGACGAAACAGCGCGGTGGGCGCATTGCCGAAAACAAACACCTTCTCGCCCTCTTCGGCGACCGCGATATCAACCGCCGCCATCGAGCGGGTCATCCCCTGCGCTTTGGCCTCCGCCACCACCCGCGGATCGCTGATATAGCAGCGGCACTCGCCGCCGAATTTCGCCAGCAGGGTTTTATTGATCCCGGACAGGGCCATGGTGGTATCGGTATAAAGCGTGCAGGGCTGGCTCAGGGCGGCGCTCAAGCGCGGAAGCACGTCGGGCGAAAACCACAGGATATCCAGCCAGTCAAAATCAGCGGTGGTGTGGATTACCCGCTTGATAATGGCTTCGTGCAGCGGACTGGCAAAGCGGTAGTCCGGGCGGGTCTGCGCAATAATATCGCCAATAATGTCGAAGCTTTTCGCCTCAATCGCCTGCGGTTGCTGGATATAGTGCATTCATTTGTCCTCAGGCAGCGCCGACCAGCCAGTACCGGACCGCCATAAATAGCGCCAGCGCCAGGGTCGAAGACACCCACATCAGTCGAATCGTTCGGGAAATATCGTCTACGGAAATATCGCGCGTCGCGTCGCCGATCCACGGCTTCTCCACGCGCTGTCCAAAGTAATCGTTAGGGCCGCCAAGCCGGATGCCGAGCGCCCCGGCGACCGCCGCTTCCGACCAGCCGCAGTTCGGGCTGCTGTGGTTGTAGCGGTCGCGCCAGCCGATGCGCAGCGCGCGGCCGCCCGCTTCACCGCAGAGGAGAGCCGCGAGGCTGATAAGCAGCCAGCTCAGGCGGGCGGGGATAAAGTTGGCGACATCATCGAGGCGGGCGCTGACCATGCCGATGGCCCGATATTTTTCATGCTTATAGCCGACCATCGAATCCAGGGTGTTGACCGCTTTATAGGCCATCGCCAGCGGCGCGCCTCCCAGCAGCAGGAAGAAGAGCGGCGCGATAATGCCGTCGACGGTGTTCTCCGCGACGGTTTCCACCACCGCGCGATTAATCTGCTGCGGCGCAAGCTGCGACGTGTCGCGCCCAACGATCCACGACAGCTTGATACGGCTCTCCGCCAGATCCCCCGCGCGCAGCGGGCGCTCGACGTCCCGCGCCGACTGCGCCAGGCAGCGTCCGGCCAGCACGGTGAAAATCATCCATACCTCAACCAGCCAGCCAAGCCACGGATGAATCGTCCGAGCCAGCGCCAGCACGCCCCAGCAGACGCTCCACGTTAGCCCGACCACCACCAGCCACATCACGGCGCCGCCGACGCGCAGGGCGACATCGCTGCGGCAATAGCGGCGCACGCCGCGCTGAACGGCGGCGATCAGGTTGCCAATCCAGCGCACCGGATGCGGCCAGCTCTGCGGATCGCCGATGATAAAATCGAGGAGCCAGGCAACGCCCCATGCCAGCAGCGTCATAGCGCGCTCCTTGCCGCAGCCAGCCAGTGGCTGAGCATGATGGGACGCTGCGCAAAGTGCAGGTGCAGATAGCTGGCGAACGTGTTGCCCACCTGCCAGCCGCCCGACCACTGCTGAAGGGTCATACCGTCGCGGACTTTGCGGCAGGCCAGGACCGCCGGGATCTCAGGGGTAAAATCCGAGTAGTGAAACTCATGCCCGCGCAGGGTTTCGCCGGGCGCCGCCAGCAGCGTTTGCCGCATCGCCCGCGCCTCGCAGTAGCCAAAG
This sequence comes from Klebsiella sp. RCJ4, assembly GCF_009025755.1. Lineage (NCBI taxonomy): Bacteria > Pseudomonadati > Pseudomonadota > Gammaproteobacteria > Enterobacterales > Enterobacteriaceae > Klebsiella > Klebsiella sp. RCJ4. The sequence goes on along the minus strand of NZ_WCIN01000043.1, from coordinate 222,541 downwards.
CGGGTAAGCCGTTTGCCCATCTTGCTGTGGCCGGGAATCAGATTGGCCATTGGATAGATGTCGCCGCTGGCGTCTTCAAGGGTGCTGCCGAGATACATCAAACCGCCGCACTCGGCGTAAATCGCCACCCCGCGCCGGTGCGCCTCCCGCAGCTGCGCCAGCATCGACGTATTGGCCGCCAGCCCGGCGGCATGAATTTCCGGATAGCCGCCGCCGAGCCAAATCATCTGGCACGGCGGAAGCTCGCTATCGCGCAGCGGGCTGAAGCGCACGATATTCACCCCGCAGCGTTCAAGCAGCGTAAGGTTATCCGGGTAGTAAAAGTTGAAGGCTTCGTCGTCGGCCAGCGCCAGCGTCAGGCCCGCGCCGGCGTCGGGCGACGGCAGCGGGGGCCACTCCCCGGCGGGTAGGGCGGTGAGCTGGCTAAGAGCCAGGAGCCGTTCAATATCCAGCGTTTGCGCCAGCGTTTGGGCAAAATCGCGCCACGGCTGCTGATTGACCAGCGACTCGCGGGCGGTGACCAGCCCCAGATGGCGTTCAGGTAACGCCACCCCTTCTACTCGCGGTACGTAGCCGAGCACCGGCAGCCCGCAATAGCGTTTAATGGCGCCTTTGAGAAGCTGATAATGGGATTCGCTGTTGACGCGATTAACGATAACGCCGGCGATATTCAGGCTGGGGTCGAAGTGTTGAAATCCCATCACCGTGGCGGCGATGGAGGTGGAAACCGCTTTGCCATCTACCAGCAAAATAACCGGACAGCCGAGCTGTTTAGCCATCGCGGCGGTGCTGCAGTAGTCAGGGTCGGTACCGAAGCCGTCATACAGCCCCATCACGCCCTCAATGACCGCGATATCCGCCCGCTGCATCCGTTCGCAAAACAGCGCATTGAGCACCGGTTCCGGGAGCATAAAGCTGTCGAGGTTGCGGGAAGCGACGCCGCTGACGGCGGTGTGCCAGCCGGTATCGAGGTAGTCCGGGCCGACTTTGCAGGGCTGAACCCGCATACCGCGCTGCTTCAACAGGCTGAGCAGACCAAGCGTAACGGTGGTTTTACCACAACCGCTGCCGGTACCTGCGAGAATAAATGCGTGCTGCCTGGCTGCCATACCCCGATCCTGTGCCGGGTGGTAGGGCTGCGTGCATTCCCAGTCTTTCGACTGTACGCATCTGAGCAACCCACTTCCCACCGAAGTTGTTGATTATTACCGACAGGCAGGTCTTCTGGCTTAGCGTCGTCCTCTCCCATCCTTCCCAATCCGCTAAGCAGATCAGTGGTCATACCCGTCATACTTCACGTTGTATGTGCGTTGGCTTTACTTGTTCACCCCAGTCACTTACCTGTGTAAGCTCCTGGGGATTCACTCGCTTGCCGCCTTCCTACAACGCGAATTATTTAGCGTATATATGGGTTCGTCAGCATCACAGCAGCGGGGGCTGCGGGGGATTCACACCCCCTTCCCTGGCGCCTGTCGGTTTAGTCCGTCATGATTCGAGCGGGACTGCCCGGCTCGCATGATTTCCGGAATATCTTACGGAAGCTGGATGGCTCCCGTCGTGTTTAATTTTTAATTACCAAGGCCGTTTCATTACGCCGATGGCGCGCTGAAAGCCATTTCGGATATCACTCTACCCCATCAAATAAATAAAAACTGGTGCAGCTTATCGTTCTCTCATTATTATTTTGTTGCGCTATGACAATTTATTGCTCTGAATGAGATATTTTCATTTTAGAATGAGCCAGATACAAGGGCATATCAAAAATCGGCAATAACAAAATATTGTCATTTAAAATGACTCAGTTTGTGATCTGGCGTTAATTTGCTGGCGATAGGCCTGCGGAGTGACCTGATAAGCCTGGCGAAAAACTTTGCAAAAATAGCTGGTTTGCGAAAATCCTAAATTCCGCGCAATGCTGGCGATGCTCCAGTCGCTGTGGCAAAGCAGCTCTTTGGCGCTCACCATCCGCTGATGGTTCACCCACGCGTTAAAACCGATACCCTGATATTTTTTAAATAGCTTACTGAAGTAATAGGGGCTGAGATAAACGTGGGCGGCGACGTCTTCCAGGCGAAGCTCGTCGGATAAATGGGCGTCAATGTAGCGCAGCGCTTTCTTCATTTTGCTGTCGTGAGGGCTGGCGACCCGGCTGGCGCGCGCGGGTTCCGGCTGCTGGGGATTATCTTTAATCACCACAAAGTTGAGCTGCTTTTTCAGGCAGTTCTCGACGATCAGCTTCAGTAAATCCGCGGAGGCAATCACTCTGGAGTAGTCCATCTCCGGCACGTCGCGGAACGCGTTGAGCAGCTCGGGGTCCGCCTGCCAGCCGTCGTCCACGTTGAGGATATCCACCAGTTCTACATCGTTGCTTAAGCGCACCTGCCCGCATAGCACGAAGCCCACAAGGTGCCCGGCGATAACCAGAGGAATGGAAAAATCGGTTAACCCGGCGTGGCAGCGGTAGATACAGAGCTGATCGGTTTTTGACGCCTCGAGGCCGCCGCAGCGGTCGCTCATCCGGCAGCGGGTGCTGTGCTGAGGGTGCTGGCGCATCAGCTGGCAGAAAGGAGTGAAGTTAAACAGTTCAGATATTTCATCACCGTGAATATTGACAACCACAACCGCCAGACTGGTGGCCTGCGCAAAATCCTGTGCGATTTTATTAATGAGTTCTGAGTTCAGTGTGCTCGCAGAAATCATGATAAAACCTCTCAGTTAATTTTTTGTTATAAATAAAACATTTCTTTAATATTCACTTCCTTTCATCATCATTTACCGCCAACGATAAAAGAATATTACAATAGCAAAAGTCTCCCATCCGTGGGAGACGTTTTTGGCCAGTTCGTGATACCGGTTCATGAAAATTTTTCGCTATTTCAGCGGATGCATTAATCCTCTAATTTACAGGTATTACACGGTAAGTTATTTCCTATCAGATAACGATAGATGGCCGCGCCGAGGCAGGCGCCGATCAGCGGCGCAATAATCGGCACAATAAAGTACGGAATATCCCTTCCGCCGGTCATCGCGATATCGCCCCAGCCCGCCATCCACGTAAACAGCTTCGGCCCAAAATCACGCGCCGGATTCATCGCAAAGCCGGTCAGCGGCCCGGTTGACGCGCCAATCACCGCCACCAGCAGGCCAATCAGCAGCGGGGCCAGCGGCCCTTTCGGCACGCCGTTGCCGTCGTCGGTCAGCGCCATAATCATCCCCATCAGCATGGAGGTGATCACCACTTCGACCAGCGCCGCGTGCCAGATGCTCAGCGAGGCCGCCGGGTAGGTGCTGAAAATACTCGCCAGCTGCAGGCTCTCAACGCTGCCGCGAGCGATATGGTGGGCGGATTCAAACTCGGTAAACATAGTGCTGTACAGCACATAGGCCAGCACCGCGCCGCCGAAGGCGCCCGCGACCTGGGAGACAATATAGGGGAAGACTTTTCGCCCGGGAAAACAGGCAAATAGCCATAACGCAACGGTCACCGCCGGGTTGAGATGGCCGCCGGATATTCCCGACGTCAGATAGACGGCAAGCGAGATCCCCAGACCCCAGATAATGCATATCTCCCACAGTCCGAGGCTGGCTCCCGCCACCTTTAACGCGCTCAGGCAGCCGATGCCGAAAAACAAAAACAGCCCGGTGCCCAGAAACTCGGCGGTACATTGCGCTTTTAACGAATCATTCATGGTGACACCTTCTTAGCAGAGTTCGTGTCCTGACCAGCCAACCTCCTGCTGGCAGTAGAGTACAACGGGCACCACTATATGAACTCCGCTCCGCAAATTGTTGGCAACCTGCTGACGGCGGCCCCGGAAAATTCGGGCATCAATAACAAATTATTGTCATTGAATAACTCAGAATAGCATTGCTCACGCGCGGATTTCGCAATTACGCCATCGCCATGACATGCAAAAATATTGCTAAAACCAACTCATCGTTTTCCAACAAACATCACAAATCAATTTTTCTCGCATAGCAGATAAAATTAAATTCGTCATGAATAAATTTGTAAATATGGAATATACAAAACAAGATAATCACATAACTATAAATAAAAATAACAATTAAAATCAATAAATTAAATTTACATGTGGCAATTTTATATTATTCAATACCCACTATTTTTTCACCATCAAATTCAAGTCAGCCATTCTTTTTCCTCGCATCTTCTTATAGTCCCAACTATCGGAACACTCCATGCGAGGTCTTTATGCAACAAGAAGCACTAGGAATGGTAGAAACCAAAGGCTTAACCGCAGCCATAGAGGCCGCTGATGCAATGGTTAAGTCAGCCAATGTGATGTTAGTGGGCTATGAAAAGATTGGCTCCGGACTGGTGACCGTCATCGTACGCGGCGACGTTGGCGCGGTAAAAGCGGCCACCGATGCGGGGGCCGCCGCCGCACGTAATGTGGGTGAAGTGAAAGCCGTACACGTCATCCCACGCCCCCACACCGATGTAGAAAAAATCTTACCGAAGGGAATTAGCCAATGAGCAGCAATGAGCTGGTGGAACAGATCATGGCTCAGGTGATTGCCCGCGTGGCAACGCCGGAACAGCAGGCCATCCCTACTGAAAACCATCCAATACGAGAGACGGCTATGGCAGAAAAAAGCTGCAGTTTAACGGAATTTGTCGGGACCGCCATTGGCGACACCCTGGGTCTGGTTATCGCCAACGTCGATACCGCCCTGCTGGACGCGATGAAGCTTGAAAAGCGCTATCGCTCCATCGGCATTCTCGGCGCCCGCACCGGCGCAGGCCCGCACATTATGGCGGCGGACGAAGCGGTGAAAGCCACCAATACCGAAGTGGTCAGCATTGAGCTGCCGCGCGATACCAAAGGCGGAGCGGGCCACGGTTCGCTGATTATTTTGGGCGGTAACGACGTTTCCGACGTTAAGCGCGGTATCGAAGTCGCGCTGAAAGAGCTCGACCGCACCTTTGGCGATGTTTACGGCAACGAAGCCGGGCATATCGAGCTGCAGTACACCGCTCGCGCCAGCTACGCGCTGGAAAAAGCCTTCGGCGCGCCGATTGGCCGGGCCTGCGGCATCATCGTCGGCGCACCGGCCTCCGTGGGCGTGCTGATGGCCGATACCGCCCTGAAGTCAGCCAACGTGGAAGTCGTGGCCTATAGCTCTCCGGCGCACGGCACCAGCTTCAGTAACGAAGCCATTCTGGTGATTTCCGGCGACTCCGGCGCGGTCCGCCAGGCGGTCACCTCCGCGCGCGAAATCGGCAAAACCGTCCTTGCGACCCTCGGTGCTGAACCGAAAAACGATCGCCCGTCCTACATCTGATACCCACGAGGCTGATTCATGAGATCGAAAAGATTTGAAGCACTGGCGAAACGCCCTGTGAATCAGGACGGCTTCGTTAAGGAGTGGATCGAAGAAGGCTTTATCGCGATGGAAAGCCCGAACGATCCGAAACCGTCGATTAAAATCGTTAACGGCGCGGTGACCGAGCTGGACGGGAAACCGGTAAGCGATTTTGACCTGATCGACCACTTTATCGCCCGCTACGGTATCAACCTGAACCGCGCCGAAGAAGTGATGGCGATGGATTCGGTCAAGCTGGCCAACATGCTGTGCGATCCTAACGTTAAACGCAGCGAAATCGTCCCGCTGACCACCGCGATGACGCCGGCGAAAATTGTCGAAGTGGTTTCGCATATGAACGTCGTCGAGATGATGATGGCGATGCAGAAAATGCGCGCCCGCCGCACCCCGTCCCAGCAGGCGCACGTCACCAACGTCAAAGATAACCCGGTACAGATTGCCGCCGACGCCGCCGAAGGGGCATGGCGCGGGTTTGACGAACAGGAAACCACCGTTGCGGTAGCGCGCTATGCGCCGTTCAACGCCATCGCGCTGCTGGTGGGCTCGCAGGTAGGCCGTCCGGGCGTGCTGACGCAGTGCTCGCTGGAAGAAGCCACCGAGCTGAAGCTCGGCATGCTGGGCCACACCTGCTACGCCGAAACCATCTCCGTCTACGGCACCGAGCCGGTCTTTACCGACGGCGACGACACGCCGTGGTCGAAGGGCTTCCTCGCCTCGTCCTACGCCTCTCGCGGGCTGAAAATGCGCTTTACCTCCGGCTCCGGCTCGGAAGTGCAGATGGGCTACGCCGAAGGCAAATCCATGCTTTATCTGGAAGCGCGCTGCATCTACATCACCAAAGCCGCGGGCGTACAGGGTCTGCAAAACGGTTCCGTAAGCTGCATCGGCGTGCCGTCTGCGGTGCCTTCCGGCATTCGCGCGGTGCTGGCGGAAAACCTGATCTGTTCGTCGCTGGATCTGGAGTGCGCCTCCAGTAACGACCAGACCTTCACCCACTCCGATATGCGTCGTACCGCGCGCCTGCTGATGCAGTTCCTGCCGGGCACCGACTTTATCTCCTCCGGTTATTCCGCGGTGCCGAACTACGACAACATGTTCGCCGGCTCCAACGAAGATGCCGAAGACTTTGACGACTACAACGTCATCCAGCGCGACCTGAAGGTGGACGGCGGTTTGCGTCCGGTTCGCGAAGAGGACGTCATCGCCATCCGTAACAAAGCCGCCCGCGCGCTGCAGGCCGTGTTTGCCGGAATGGGGCTGCCGCCGATTACCGATGAAGAAGTTGAAGCCGCGACCTACGCCCACGGTTCGAAAGATATGCCGGAGCGCAACATCGTCGAAGACATCAAGTTCGCCCAGGAAATCATCAATAAAAACCGCAACGGTCTGGAAGTGGTGAAAGCGCTGGCGCAGGGCGGATTCACCGACGTGGCCCAGGACATGCTCAACATCCAGAAAGCCAAGCTGACCGGGGACTACCTGCATACCTCCGCGATTATCGTCGGCGACGGGCAGGTACTGTCGGCCGTCAACGATGTCAACGACTATGCCGGTCCGGCAACGGGCTATCGCCTGCAGGGCGAACGCTGGGAAGAGATTAAAAACATCCCTGGCGCTCTTGATCCCAACGAGATTGATTAAGGGGTGAGAAATGGAAATTAATGAAAAATTGCTGCGCCAGATAATTGAAGACGTGCTCAGCGAGATGAAGGGCAGCGATAAACCGGTCTCGTTTAATGCGCCGGCGGCCTCCGCGGCGCCCCAGGCCACGCCGCCCGCCGGCGACGGCTTCCTGACGGAAGTGGGCGAAGCGCGTCAGGGAACCCAGCAGGACGAAGTGATTATCGCCGTCGGCCCGGCTTTCGGCCTGGCGCAGACCGTCAATATCGTCGGCATCCCGCATAAGAGCATTTTGCGCGAAGTCATTGCCGGTATTGAAGAAGAAGGCATTAAGGCGCGCGTGATTCGCTGCTTTAAATCCTCCGACGTGGCCTTCGTCGCCGTTGAAGGCAATCGCCTGAGCGGCTCCGGCATCTCTATCGGCATCCAGTCGAAAGGCACCACGGTGATCCACCAGCAGGGGCTGCCGCCGCTCTCTAACCTGGAGCTGTTCCCGCAGGCGCCGCTGCTGACCCTGGAAACCTATCGCCAGATCGGCAAAAACGCCGCCCGCTATGCGAAACGCGAATCGCCGCAGCCGGTCCCGACGCTGAATGACCAGATGGCGCGGCCGAAGTACCAGGCGAAATCGGCCATTTTGCACATTAAAGAGACCAAGTACGTGGTGACGGGCAAAAACCCGCAGGAACTGCGCGTGGCGCTTTGATAAAGGATAACTCCATGAATACCGACGCAATTGAATCGATGGTACGCGACGTATTGAGCCGCATGAACAGCCTGCAGGGCGAGGCGCCTGCGGCGGCTCCGGCGGCTGGCGGCGCGTCCCGTAGCGCCAGGGTCAGCGACTACCCGCTGGCGAACAAGCACCCGGAATGGGTGAAAACCGCCACCAATAAAACGCTGGACGACTTTACGCTGGAAAACGTGCTGAGCAATAAAGTCACCGCCCAGGATATGCGTATTACCCCGGAAACCCTGCGCTTACAGGCCTCTATTGCCAAAGACGCGGGCCGCGACCGGCTGGCGATGAACTTCGAGCGCGCCGCCGAGCTGACCGCGGTACCGGACGATCGCATTCTTGAAATCTACAACGCCCTCCGCCCCTATCGCTCGACGAAAGAGGAGCTGCTGGCGATCGCCGACGATCTCGAAAGCCGCTATCAGGCGAAGATTTGCGCCGCTTTCGTTCGCGAAGCGGCCACGCTGTACGTCGAGCGTAAAAAACTCAAAGGCGACGATTAACTTCTCTAAGTAATTCGAGATGCATTGAGGCGGCAAGTGAGTGACAAATTCGTCTGGAACGAATTTGAACAGCCATAGGCTGGCTTTAGTGAGGGACAGGGATGTCCCTCATAACCCCGATGAGCTTACTGTAGTAAGTGATTCGGGTGAAAGAACGCAGCCAACAAAAAGGCAGTTTGAAGTACGACGAGAAAAGGGGTATGTGATGCGATATATAGCTGGCATTGATATCGGCAACTCATCGACGGAAGTCGCCCTGGCGACCCTGGATGAGGCTGGCGCGCTGACGATAACCCACAGCGCGCTGGCGGAAACCACCGGAATCAAAGGCACGTTGCGTAACGTGTTCGGGATTCAGGAGGCGCTCGCCCTCGTCGCCAGAGGCGCCGGGATCGCCGTCAGCGATATTTCGCTCATCCGCATCAACGAAGCGACGCCGGTGATTGGCGATGTGGCGATGGAAACCATTACCGAAACCATCATCACCGAATCGACCATGATCGGCCATAACCCGAAAACGCCCGGCGGCGCGGGGCTTGGCACAGGCATCACCATTACGCCGCAGGAGCTGCTAACCCGCCCGGCGGACGCGCCCTATATCCTGGTGGTGTCGTCGGCGTTCGATTTTGCCGATATCGCCAGCGTGATTAACGCTTCCCTGCGCGCCGGGTATCAGATTACCGGCGTCATTTTACAGCGCGACGATGGCGTGCTGGTCAGCAACCGGCTGGAAAAACCGCTGCCGATCGTTGACGAAGTGCTGTACATCGACCGCATTCCGCTGGGGATGCTGGCGGCGATTGAGGTCGCCGTTCCGGGGAAGGTCATCGAAACCCTCTCTAACCCTTACGGCATCGCCACCGTCTTTAACCTCAGCCCCGAGGAGACGAAGAACATCGTCCCGATGGCCCGGGCGCTGATTGGCAACCGTTCCGCCGTGGTGGTCAAAACGCCATCCGGCGACGTCAAAGCGCGGGCGATACCCGCCGGTAATCTTGAGCTGCTGGCCCAGGGCCGTAGCGTGCGCGTGGATGTGGCCGCCGGCGCCGAAGCCATCATGAAAGCGGTCGACGGCTGCGGCAGGCTCGATAACGTCACCGGCGAATCCGGCACCAATATCGGCGGCATGCTGGAACACGTGCGCCAGACCATGGCCGAGCTGACCAACAAGCCGAGCAGCGAAATATTTATTCAGGACCTGCTGGCCGTTGATACCTCGGTACCGGTGAGCGTCACCGGCGGTCTCGCCGGGGAGTTCTCGCTGGAGCAGGCCGTGGGCATCGCCTCGATGGTGAAATCGGATCGCCTGCAGATGGCAATGATCGCCCGCGAAATCGAGCAGAAGCTCAATATCGACGTGCAGATCGGCGGCGCAGAGGCCGAAGCCGCCATCCTGGGGGCGCTGACCACGCCGGGCACCACCCGACCGCTGGCGATCCTCGACCTCGGCGCGGGCTCCACCGATGCCTCCATCATCAACCCCAAAGGCGACATCATCGCCACCCATCTCGCCGGCGCAGGCGACATGGTGACGATGATTATTGCCCGCGAGCTGGGGCTGGAAGACCGCTATCTGGCGGAAGAGATCAAGAAGTACCCGCTGGCTAAGGTGGAAAGCCTGTTCCATTTACGCCACGAGGACGGCAGCGTGCAGTTCTTCTCCACGCCGCTGCCGCCCGCCGTGTTCGCCCGCGTCTGCGTGGTGAAAGCGGACGAACTGGTGCCGCTGCCCGGCGATTTAGCGCTGGAAAAAGTGCGCGCCATTCGCCGCAGCGCCAAAGAGCGGGTCTTTGTCACCAACGCCCTGCGCGCGCTGCGTCAGGTCAGCCCCACCGGCAACATTCGCGATATTCCGTTCGTGGTGCTGGTCGGCGGTTCGTCGCTGGATTTCGAAGTCCCGCAGCTGGTCACCGATGCGCTGGCTCACTACCGCCTGGTTGCCGGACGGGGAAATATTCGCGGCAGCGAGGGCCCCCGAAACGCGGTGGCCACCGGCCTGATTCTCTCCTGGCATAAGGAGTTTGCGCATGAACGGTAATCACAGCGCCCCGGCCATCGCGATCGCCGTCATCGACGGCTGCGACGGCCTGTGGCGCGAAGTGCTGCTGGGTATCGAAGAGGAAGGTATCCCTTTCCGGCTCCAGCATCACCCGGCCGGAGAGGTCGTGGACAGCGCCTGGCAGGCGGCGCGCAGCTCGCCGCTGCTGGTGGGCATCGCCTGCGACCGCCATACGCTGGTCGTGCACTACAAGAATTTACCCGCATCGGCGCCGCTTTTTACGCTGATGCATCATCAGGACAGTCAGGCCCATCGCAACACCGGTAATAACGCGGCACGGCTGGTCAAAGGGATCCCTTTCCGGGATCTGAATAGCGAAGCAACAGGAGAACAGCAGGATGAATAACGCACTGGGACTGGTTGAAACAAAAGGGTTAGTGGGCGCCATTGAGGCCGCCGATGCGATGGTGAAATCCGCCAACGTGCAGCTGGTCGGCTACGAAAAAATTGGCTCGGGCCTCGTCACCGTAATGGTGCGCGGCGACGTCGGCGCGGTCAAAGCGGCGGTAGACGCGGGCAGCGCGGCGGCGAGCGCGGTGGGCGAAGTGAAATCCTGCCACGTGATCCCGCGTCCGCACAGCGACGTTGAGGCCATTTTACCGAAATCAGCCTGATTGATGGCGAATAAGGAGCACCGCGTGAAGCAATCACTGGGATTACTTGAAGTTTGTGGTCTGGCACTGGCTATCAGCTGCGCCGATATCATGGCGAAATCCGCTTCTATCACGCTGGTCGCCCTCGAAAAGACCAATGGTTCAGGCTGGACGGTGATTAAAATTACCGGTGATGTGGCCTCCGTGCAGGCGGCCATCACCACCGGCGCACAGTTTGCCGGGCAGCGAAACGGCCTGGTGGCCCACAAAGTCATCGCCAGGCCCGGAGAAGGGATCCTGCGCGCGGAGGCTCCCCCGCCCTCCGTCATGCAACCTGAACCTGAAGCGTCAGGGACGGCTGATGTCGTTTCGCCAGCGCCAGCAGAAGAGCTTCCCCAGCAACACGGCGTGGTCAGCTGCAACCTGTGCCTCGATCCAAAATGTCCACGCCAGAAGGGTGAGCCGCGCTCGCTTTGCATTCATCCCGGCAAGCGAGGTGAAGCGTAATGGATAAACAGCTTCTGGAATCAACGGTCAGCAAAGTTCTCGACGAGATGCGGCTACGCCCCATCCCGCTGGGGGTTTCAAATCGTCATATCCACCTGTCGGCGGCGGATTACGAACGCCTGTTCCCCGGCCATCCCATCAGCGAGAAAAAGGCGCTGCTGCAGCCGGGACAGTACGCCGCGGAGCAAACCGTCACCCTGGTGGGGCCGAAGGGGCAGCTTAAAAATGTGCGCCTGCTCGGTCCGCTGCGCTCGGTAAGCCAGGTGGAAATCTCGCGTACCGATGCCCGAACCCTGGGGGTTGCGGCACCGCTGAGGATGTCCGGCGATCTGAAAGGGACACCGGGCATCCGCCTGGTCAGCCCTTTTGGCGAGCTGGAGCTGGCGTCAGGGGTTATCGTCGCGCAGCGGCATATTCATATGTCGCCGCTCGATGCGCTGATCCTGCGGGTCGCCCACGGCGACAGAGTTTCGGTGGCCATTGAAGGCGACGCGCGCGGGCTGATCTTCAACAACGTAGCGGTTCGCGTTTCGCCGGATATGCGCCTCGAAATGCACATCGATACCGATGAAGCCAACGCCGCCGGCGCCGATAACCCGCAGGTCTTTGCCCGGCTGGTAGGCCCGCGATGAACGGCGAAGTTCTGCAGCGCATCGTGGAGGAGATTGTCTCCCGGCTGCAGCGTCGCGCCCATAGCACGGCGACGCTGAGCGTGGCGCAATTGCGCGATGCCGACTGCCGGAGCCTGTTCTGCCAGCACGCGTCGCTGCGCATTCTGCTCGTCGACCTGCCCCTGCTGGGCCAGCTGACGGAGGCGGAAACCGACGATCCCGCGGCCCGCAACATTCACGACGCGCTGGCTTTTGGCCTCCGCGTACAGCTCACCCTGCACCGCCAGCTGCTGCCGGTTATCCCGGTTAAAAAACTGGCCCGCCTGCCGGTGAACTTCACCGACGAGCGCGGAGTGCCGCTGATCCTGCACGCGGGTTCGGTGCTGAGCTATCGCGACGTCGCGCCGCTGGGCCAGGGGCGCCTGGTTATCCACCGCAAATGCCTCGTGACCGCGCTGGCGCGCGACGCGGCGCAGGTGCGGAATATTGAACTCATTAAGCAGGAGTAAATCATGCATCTGGCACGAGTCACGGGCGCGGTTGTCTCCACGCAAAAATCGCCTTCCCTGGTCGGCAAAAAGCTGCTGCTGGTGCGGCGGGTCAGCGCCGATGGCGAGCTCCCCACCTCGCCGACCTCCGGCGATGAAGTCGCCGTGGATTCCGTCGGCGCGGGGGTTGGCGAGCTGGTGCTGCTCAGCGGCGGCTCCAGCGCCAGGCACGTTTTTTCCGGGCCAAACGAGGCCATCGACCTCGCCGTTGTCGGCATTGTCGATACGCTTTCACGTTAAGGAGCGACTATGGCGATTTATACCCGAACGGGCGACGCTGGCACCACCTCACTCTTTACCGGCCAGCGGGTGAGCAAAACCCACCCGCGGGTTGAAGCCTACGGCACGCTGGATGAGCTCAACGCCGCGCTGAGCCTGTGCGCCTGCGCCGCCGCGGATAAACACCACCGCGCCCTGCTCGAAGCTATCCAGCAGCAAATTTTCTGGTTTAGCGCAGAACTGGCCAGCGACAGCGAACGGCCGTCGCCGAAACAGCGCTACATCAGCAGCGAAGATATTTCCGCTCTGGAAGCCGCTATCGATCGGGCCATGGCCCGCGTCGAACCGCTGCACAGCTTTATTTTACCCGGCCGCTGCGAAGCCGCGAGCCGCCTGCATTTTGCCCGCACGCTGGCCCGCCGGGCCGAACGCCGGCTGGTTGAGCTGGCGGCGGAAGTCACCGTGCGCCAGGTGCTGATGCGCTACATCAATCGCTTGTCAGACTGCCTGTACGCCCTGGCGCGCGCGGAAGATAGCGATGCGCACCAGAACAACATCATCCGCGAAGTAAGCCGGCGCTATCTGGCCGCCAGCCAGCCGAGCCGCAGCAAAGAGGCGACGCCCGTGGCCCTCTCATTCCACGATCTGCACCAGCTCACCCGCGCCGCCGTTGAGCGCGCGCAGCAGCTAAAGGTGCCGGTGGTGATCAGCATCGTTGACGCGCACGGCACCGAAACCGTGACCTGGCGGATGCCGGACGCTCTGCTGGTCAGCAGCGAGCTGGCGCCGAAAAAGGCCTGGACCGCGGTGGCGATGAAAACGGCGACCCATGAGCTGAGCGACGCCGTTCAGCCGGGCGCCGCGCTTTATGGCCTCGAAACGCATTTACAGGGAAAAGTGGTCACCTTTGGCGGCGGTTACGCCCTGTGGCGCGACGGCTTATTAATCGGGGGTCTTGGCATCAGCGGCGGCAGCGTTGAGCAGGACATGGACATAGCACTGGCCGCCATCGCGGCCATTAACGTGGGAACTCATCAATGAATACTTCCGAACTCGAAACCCTTATTCGCACCATTCTTAGCGAACAGTTAACCCCGGGGCAAACGCCGGTCCAGCCGCAGGGCAAAGGGATTTTTCAGTCCGTCAGCGAGGCTATCGACGCCGCGCACCAGGCGTTCTTACGTTATCAGCAGTGCCCGCTGAAAACCCGCAGCGCCATCATCAGCGCAATCCGTCAGGAGCTGACGCCGCACCTGGCCGCGCTGGCGGAAGAGAGCGCCAATGAAACGGGGATGGGCAACAAAGAAGATAAACTCCTGAAAAACAAGGCTGCGCTGGACAACACGCCGGGCGTGGAAGATCTCACCACCACCGCGCTGACCGGCGACGGCGGCATGGTGCTGTTTGAGTATTCGCCGTTTGGCGTTATCGGGTCGGTCGCGCCGAGCACCAACCCGACGGAAACCATCATCAACAACAGCATCAGCATGCTGGCGGCGGGCAACAGCGTCTATTTCAGCCCGCATCCGGGAGCAAAAAAGGTCTCTCTGAAGCTGATTAGCATGATTGAAGAGATTGCCTTCCGCTGCTGCGGCATCCGCAATCTGGTGGTCACCGTGGCGGAACCGACGTTTGAAGCCACCCAGCAGATGATGGCCCATCCGCGCATTGCGGTCCTCGCTATCACCGGCGGCCCCGGCATTGTGGCGATGGGCATGAAGAGCGGTAAAAAAGTGATCGGCGCCGGCGCGGGCAACCCGCCCTGCATCGTCGATGAAACGGCGGATCTGGTCAAAGCGGCGGAAGATATCATCAACGGCGCCTCGTTCGATTACAACCTGCCCTGCATTGCCGAGAAGAGCCTGATTGTGGTGGAGAGCGTCGCCGAACGTCTGGTGCAGCAAATGCAAACCTTCGGCGCGCTGCTGCTGAGCCCTGCCGACACCGACAAACTCCGCGCCGCCTGCCTGCCAGAGGGCCAGGCGAATAAGAAACTGGTCGGCAAAAGCCCATCGGCCATGCTGGAAGCGGCCGGGATCGCCGTTCCGGCGAAAGCGCCGCGTCTGCTGATAGCGCTGGTTAACGCCGACGATCCGTGGGTCACCAGCGAGCAGCTGATGCCGATGCTGCCGGTGGTGAAAGTCAGCGATTTCGATAGCGCGCTGGCGCTGGCGCTGAAGGTTGAAGAGGGGCTGCATCATACCGCCATTATGCACTCGCAAAATGTCTCGCGCCTGAACCTCGCGGCCCGCACTCTGCAAACCTCGATATTCGTTAAGAACGGCCCCTCTTATGCCGGGATTGGCGTCGGCGGCGAAGGCTTTACCACCTTTACTATCGCCACGCCGACCGGTGAAGGGACAACCTCGGCGCGCACCTTTGCCCGCTCCCGTCGCTGCGTGCTGACCAACGGCTTTTCCATTCGCTAACCGAGGTCGCGATGAAGACTTTCTCACTACAAACGCGGTTGTACAGCGGTCAGGGTAGCCTGGCGGTGCTCAGGCGCTTTACCCACAAGCATATCTGGATCATCTGCGATGGCTTTCTTGCGCGCTCGCCGCTGCTGGAAACCCTGCGTCAGGCGTTGCCCGCAGATAACCGCATCAGCGTCTTTAGCGAGATAACCCCGGACCCCACTATCCATACCGTGGTGCAGGGCATTGCGCAAATGCAGGCCCTGCAGCCGCAGGTGGTCATCGGCTTCGGCGGCGGATCGGCGATGGACGCGGCGAAAGCCATCGTCTGGTTCAGCCAGCAGAGCGGCATCAATATCGAAACCTGCGTGGCGATACCAACCACCAGCGGTACCGGTTCGGAAGTGACCAGCGCCTGCGTGATTAGCGACCCGGATAAAGGCATCAAGTATCCGCTGTTCGACAATGCGCTCTATCCCGATATGGCGATCCTTGACCCGGATCTGGTGGTCAGCGTGCCGCCGCAGATTACGGCCAACACCGGCATGGACGTGCTGACCCACGCGCTGGAGGCGTGGGTCTCTCCGCACGCCAGCGACTTTACCGACGCGCTGGCGGAAAAAGCCGCCAGGCTGGTGTTTCAGTATCTGTCCACGGCGGTGGAAAAAGGCGACTGCGTGGCGACGCGCGGGAAAATGCACAATGCCTCAACGCTTGCCGGGATGGCGTTCAGCCAGGCGGGGCTGGGGCTTAACCACGCCATCGCCCACCAGCTCGGCGGGCAGTTTCATCTGCCGCACGGGCTGGCCAACGCGCTGCTGTTAACCGCGGTTATCCGCTTTAACGCCGGTCATCCGCGCGCCGCAAAACGCTACGCCCGGCTGGCCAAAGCCTGCGGCTTTTGTCCGGCAGATGCCAGCGATAGTACGGCGATCAATGCGCTGATCCAGCAAATCGAACGGCTCAAGCAGCGCTGCGCGCTGCCGTCACTGGCGGTCGCGCTGAAAGAGGGACGATCCCAGTACTCAGCGCGTATTTCGGCAATGGTGCAGGCCGCGCTGGCTGACGTGACGCTACGCACCAATCCTCGCCCGGCCAGCGCCGGGGAGATTCAGGAACTGCTGGAGGATCTGCTATGAGTACCGCCGTCAACGCTGCTGAAATGGCCTGGAGCGCCGAGGAGATCCGCGAGCGCGTGCGCGCGGCGGGCGTGGTCGGCGCGGGGGGCGCGGGGTTTCCCGCCCACGTGAAGCTGCAGGCGCAGGTAGAGATTTTTCTGGTGAACGCCGCCGAGTGCGAACCGATGCTCAAGGTCGACCAGCAGCTGATGTGGCAGCAGGCTGCACGTCTTGTCCGCGGCGTGCAGTACGCGATGACGGCAACCGGCGCGCGCGAAGGGGTGATAGCCCTGAAAGAGAAGTACCGCCGGGCTATCGATGCGCTCACCCCGCTGCTGCCTGCCGGTATTCGCCTGCATATTCTGCCGGATGTCTATCCCGCAGGCGATGAGGTGCTGACTATCTGGCTGGCTACCGGTCGCCGGGTCGCGCCCGCCGCGCTGCCGGCCAGCGTCGGGGTCGTGGTGAATAACGTGCAAACGGTCCTCAACATGGCCCGCGCGGTTGAGCAGCAGTTTGCGGTGACCCGCCGCACGCTGACCGTTAACGGCGCGGTCGCCCGGCCGCTGACCGTCACCGTCCCCATCGGCATGTCGCTGCGCGAAGTGCTGGCGCTGGCGGGCGGCGCGACGGTCGACGACCCCGGTTTTATTAACGGCGGCCCGATGATGGGCGGCCTGATTACCTCTCTCGATAGCCCGGTGACCAAAACCACCGGCGGCCTGCTGGTGCTGCCGAAAAGCCATCCGCTTATCCAGCGGCGGATGCAGGACGAGCGCACGGTGCTTTCCGTGGCCCGTACCGTCTGCGAACAGTGCCGACTGTGTACCGATCTCTGCCCGCGGCATCTGATCGGCCACGAACTCTCTCCGCACCTGCTGGTGCGGGCGGTGAACTTTCATCAGGCCGCCACGCCGCAGCTGCTGCTGAGCGCCCTCACCTGCTCGGAGTGCAACGTCTGCGAAAGCGTGGCCTGCCCGGTGGGGATCTCGCCGATGCGCATCAACCGCATGCTCAAACGCGAGCTGCGGGCGCAAAACCAGCGCTATGAAGGGCCGCTCTATCCGGCCGACGAAATGGCGAAATATCGCCTCGTGCCGGTGAAGCGGCTGATCGCCAAACTGGGGCTGAGCCCCTGGTATCAGGAGGCGCCGCTGGTGGAGGACGAACCGGCAGTAGAAACCGTGACGTTGCCGCTGCGCCAGCATATCGGCGCCAGCGCGGTAGCGAACGTTGCGGTGGGAGAGCGCGTTACGCGCGGGCAATGCGTTGCCGATATCCCGGCAGGCGCACTAGGCGCGCCGATTCACGCCAGCATCGACGGCGTGGTTGCGGCCATCAGCGAACAGGCCATCACGGTGGTAAGAGGTTAACCATGTCTCAGGCTATAGGAATTTTAGAACTCACCAGCATTGCCAAAGGAATGGAACTCGGCGATGCAATGCTGAAAAGCGCCAACGTCAATCTGCTGGTCAGCAAGACTATCTGCCCGGGTAAGTTTTTACTGATGCTCGGCGGGGATATCGGCGCTATCCAGCAGGCTATTGAAACCGGTGCCTCGCAGGCCGGCGAAATGCTCGTCGACAGCCTGGTGCTGGCGAATATTCACCCCAGCGTCCTTCCGGCCATCAGCGGCCTGAACAGCGTGGACAAGCGCCAGGCGGTCGGCATCGTTGAAACCTGGAGCGTTGCGGCCTGCATCAGCGCCGCCGATCGGGCGGTGAAAGCCTCCAACGTCACGCTGGTGCGGGTGCATATGGCCTTCGGCATCGGCGGTAAATGCTACATGGTGGTGGCGGGCGACGTTTCCGACGTCAACAACGCGGTTACGGTAGCCAGCGAAAGCGCGGGCGAAAAAGGGCTGCTGGTCTACCGTTCGGTGATCCCGCGCCCGCATGAAGCCATGTGGCGACAGATGGTGGAGGGATAATGGAAAGACAGCCGACCACGGATCGCATGATTCAGGAATACGTTCCCGGGAAACAGGTGACCCTCGCGCACCTGATTGCCAACCCCGGGAAAGATCTCTTTAAGAAGCTCGGCCTGCAGGATGCGGTTTCCGCCATCGGCATCCTCACCATTACGCCCAGCGAGGCGTCGATTATCGCCTGCGATATCGCCACCAAATCCGGCGCGGTGGAGATCGGTTTTCTTGACCGCTTTACCGGCGCCGTGGTGCTGACCGGCGACGTTTCCGCCGTCGAGTACGCCCTCAAGCAGGTGACGCGCACCCTGGGCGAGATGATGCAGTTTACTACCTGCTCAATAACCCGGACGTAGCGCGATGAAACGTCTGATGTTTATCGGCCCCAGCCAGTGCGGCAAAACCTCGCTGACCCAGGGCCTGCGCGGCGAAGCGCTCCATTACAAGAAAACCCAGACGATTGAATGGTCGCCGATGGCCATCGACACGCCGGGCGAATATCTGGAGAACCGCTGCCTTTATAGCGCTCTGTTGACCAGCGCCTGCGAGGCCGACGTTATCGCTCTGGTGCTGAACGCCGACGCCCAGTGGTCGCCGTTTTCTCCGGGTTTTACCGCCCCGATGAACCGCCCGACGATTGGCCTGGTCACCAAAGCCGACCTGGCCGACCCGCAGCGGTTATCGCTCATCGAGGAGTGGCTCAGGCAGGCTGGGGCGCAGCAGATTTTTGTCACCAGCGCGCTGAATAATCTGGGTCTTGATGCCGTGCTGGATTTTCTGAATTCGAAGGAACCTCTATGTCTTACAAAATAATGGCCATTAATGCCGGCAGCTCATCGTTAAAATTCCAGCTGCTGGAGATGCCTCAGGGCGATATGCTCTGCCAGGGATTGATTGAACGTATCGGCATGGCAAACGCCCAGGTGACCCTCAAAACGCCGGCGCAGAAATGGCAGGAGACGGCGCCGATTGCCGATCACCGTGAAGCGGTCACCCTGCTGCTGGAAAAGCTCCTCGACCACCGGATTATCCAGAGTTTGCAGGATATTGACGGCGTCGGCCACCGCGTGGCGCACGGCGGAGAGCGCTTTAAAGATTCGACGCCGGTCACCGATGATACCTTAGCGGAAATCGAGCGCCTGGCGGAGCTGGCCCCGCTGCACAACCCGGTCAACGCGCTGGGCATTAACGTTTTCCGCCAGCTGCTGCCCGAAACGCCGTCGGTGGCGGTATTTGATACCGCTTTTCACCAGACGCTGGACGAGCGCGCCTTTATCTATCCGCTGCCGTGGCGCTACTACAGCGAGCTGGGCATTCGCCGCTACGGCTTCCACGGCACCAGCCATAAGTACGTCAGCGCGACGCTGGCGGAAAAGCTGGGCGTGCCGCTGAGCGCCCTGCGCGTGGTGAGCTGCCATCTCGGCAACGGCAGCAGCGTATGCGCAATCAAAGGCGGGCGCTCGGTTAACACCTCAATGGGCTTTACGCCGCAGTCCGGCGTGATGATGGGCACCCGCAGCGGCGATATCGATCCGTCGATTCTACCGTGGCTGGCGCTGCATAAGGGGCAAACGCCGGAGCAGCTTAATCAGCTGCTGAATAACGAGTCCGGCCTGCTGGGCGTTTCCGGCGTGTCGCACGATTATCGCGATGTCGAGCAGGCGGCGGACAGCGGCAATCGTCGGGCGGCCCTGGCGCTCTCGCTGTTTGCCGAGCGCATCCGCGCCACCATCGGCAGCTATATTATGCAGATGGGCGGCCTGGACGCGCTGATCTTTACCGGCGGCATCGGCGAAAACTCCGCCCGCGCCAGGAGCGCCATCTGCCATAACCTGAATTTCCTCGGGCTGTCGGTCGATGAAGAGAAAAACCAGCACAACGCCACCTTTATCCAGGCCGAGAATGCGATGGTCAAAGTGGCGGTCATTAATACCAATGAAGAGCTGATGATTGCCCGCGATGTGATGCGCCTGGCGCTTCCCGAAGCGCAGACATTAACCGTTTCAGCCTGAGCTCGCCGCCCGGCAAGTTGCGGTGAATCATGGTAATAGCCGGATCGGCATGACACTATGCGCTTAAAATTCTGAAACTTTACCCTAAATAATTCAAGTTACAGGACAAAGCACTTGTGCTTTGAACAGCGCTTGCGCTGGCCCCGTAGGGGCGAGGCCGCAGGCCGAGTAACGCGGCAAACGAGTGAGTCCCCAGGAGCTTACATAAGTAAGTGACTGGGGTGAATGAGAGCAGCCAACGCCCCTGTAGCTTGAAGTATAACGGGTAAAAAGGTGAATACGTGGCCGTAGCACAATGCCCCGCCTCCTGCGGTGAACTCATCCAGGGCTGGATCCTCGGCAGCGAGAAGCTGGTCTCCTGCCCCGTTGACTGGTACAGCACCGTCGAGGTGGACTACGGTTCGCCTCGCGCGGATGAACGTCCGCTGGCGCGGGCGATGGTCGACCGGCTGCTGAGCTACTGGCGTTATCCGCCGGCGCTCAGCAAGGAGATTCGGATCGATATTTGCTCCACGATTCCGGTCGCCAAGGGGATGGCCAGCAGCACCGCGGATATCGCCGCGACGGCGGTGGCCACCGCGCATC
This sequence comes from Klebsiella sp. RCJ4, assembly GCF_009025755.1. Classification (NCBI taxonomy): domain Bacteria; kingdom Pseudomonadati; phylum Pseudomonadota; class Gammaproteobacteria; order Enterobacterales; family Enterobacteriaceae; genus Klebsiella; species Klebsiella sp. RCJ4. The sequence continues at coordinate 201,740 of NZ_WCIN01000043.1, read as the reverse complement.
ATCTCGGCCATCCGCTGGATGAAACCACCCTCGCCCGGCTCTGCGTCTCCCTGGAGCCCACCGACAGCACCCTGTTCCGCCAGCTGACCCTGTTCGACCACAACACCGCCGCCACGCAGATTGCCTGCGGCAGCCAGCCGCAGCTCGATCTGCTGGTGCTGGAAAGCCCCGCCACTCTGCTGACCACCGATTACCACCGACTTCCCCGGCTTGAAAAACTGCACGCCCACTCCGCGTCTCTGCAACTAGCCTGGGAGAAAGTTCAGCTGGCCTGCGAGACGGATAATCCGCGGCGGATGGGAGAGGCCGCGACGCTCAGCGCCGTCGCCAGCCAGCATCTGCTGCCGAAGCCGGGGTTTGATACGCTGCGGGGGCTGGTGGAAGAGTGCGATTTATACGGTATTAACGTGGCGCACAGCGGCAGCGTGGTCGGCCTGATGCTCGACCGCCAGCGTCACGATATTGAGTATTTGCAGCGACGGCTGGGAGAGACGCGGCTTAGCGAGCTCTGGCCCCGGCAGCACCTGCTGCGCATGGTGCAGGGCGGCGTCGAGCTGCGCTAACGCTTCCGCAGCCATGCCCCGGGTTGCGGCGCTGCGCGCCTTACCCGGGCTACCGGCCCGCAGACGGCTATGAACCCGTAGCCCGGCTAAGCGCAGCGCGAGCCGGGGAGAAGCCGCATCGATGCATTCATTCCGGCGCATTCCCCGGGTTGCGGCGCTGCGCGCCTTACCCGGGCTACCGACCCGCAGACGGCTGTAACCCCGTAGCCCGGCTAAGCGCAGCGCGAGCCGGGGAGAAGACCGCAACAAAACCTCATGCTGTGCACCTTCCCCGGAGGCGGCGCTGCGCGCCTGTCCGGGCTACCGGCCCGCAGACGGCTATGAACCCGTAGCCCGGCTAAGCGTAGCGCGAGCCGGGAAGAAGACCGCAACAAAACCTCATGCTGTGCACCTTCCCCGGAGGCGGGCTACCGGCCCGCAGACGGCTGTAAACCCGTAGCCCGGTCAGCGCAGCGCCACCGGGAGAACCGCAGAAGAACAATGGCGGCAGACATCTACTCGTTAAATATCCGCCTGAAGGCCGCCAGCAGCCGGGTATTTTCCTGCTGGCTGCGGATCGCGACGCGGAAGTAGCGCCCGTCGAGCCCCGGGTAGTTGGCGCAGCTGCGGATCAGGATGTGCTGCTGCAGCATCGCGTATTGCAGATCCAGATCCGCCACGTCGCAGCGCAGAAACAGATAGTTTGCCCGCCCGGGATAGACCGTCAGGCCGGGAATATGGCGCAGCTGATGGTAAAAGCGCTGCCCCTCCTCCGCCAGCCACTGCCAGGTTTGCTGCTGGTAGGCGCTATCCTGGAGAATGATCTCCCCCGCCAGGGCGGCAAACGCGTTTATCGACCACGGCATCTGGCGCTCGCGCATTCTCGCCACCGCCCGCGCATCGCCATTGACCAGATACCCCAGACGCAGGCCGGGAATGGCATAAAATTTGGTCAGCGAACGCAGCACCCACACGTGCGGGTTGTGGCTCAGCAGCGGAATAAATCCCGGCTCGTCGGGGATAAAATCGATAAACGCTTCATCGAGAATCAGGGCGATGCCCAGCGACTGACAGCGTTCAGCAATCATCTCCAGCAGACGGCGCTCGGGCAGCAGGCCGGTAGGATTGTTCGGCGAGCAGAGAAATAAGCAGTCCAGATCCGGCGTCAGGGCGTCAAGAATCGCCCCGGTGAGCTGCCAGCCATCCGCCTCGCGCAGCAGAAATTCCCGCACCGCGCAGTCCACCGACTGCAGCGCCCGGCGGTATTCGGCAAAGCCCGGGGTGACGATCATCGCCTGGCGCGGCTTCAGCCCCTGAACCAGCGTAAAGATCGCTTCGGTTTCGCCGTTTCCGGCGAGGATCCACGAGGCGGGGATCTGATGGTGTTCCGCCAGCGCAAGGTGCAGCTGCTGATACTCAACGTCAGGGTAGCGTTCGGCGCAGGCCATATTGTCGAGGATGGCGCGCTTTAAACTTTCCGGCATCCCCAGCGGGTTGATGTTGGCGCTAAAATCCAGCAGCTGCGCCGCAGAGATGCCCATAAGCGCGGCGGCCTCGCGGATATTGCCGCCGTGCGCGCTCTTTAATAGAGCCATTTCACTTTCCTGTTGCGTTACCCTCGCCTTGCCAGCGTCGCGCCGTCGGCGAAGTAGGCTTTAATCCCTGCCAGAATCGACTCTGCAACTTCCTGCTGGAATTTCGCCGTTTTCAATTTACGCTCTTCTTCGACGTTACTGATAAACGCGGTTTCCACCAGAATCGATGGAATATCCGGCGCCTTCAGCACCGCGAAGCCCGCCTGCTCAACCCGGTTCTTGTGCAGGTTATTAATGTTGCCCATCTTTTCCAGCACCGCCTTGCCGAACTTCAGGCTGTCGGCGATGGTCAGCGACTGCACCATGTCGAACATCGTGTGGTCGACGTAGCGATCGCCGCTTTTGCTGACGCCGCCGATCAGGTCAGAGGCGTTCTGGGTCTGCGCCAGATATTTAGCCGCGGTACTGGTGGCCCCTTTGGTTGACAGGGCAAACACCGACGATCCGCTGGGCTGGCGGCTGGTAAACGCGTCGGCATGAATAGAGACAAACAGGTCGGCGCGCTGCTTCTGCGCTTTGGCGACGCGGACCTTCAGCGGGATAAAGACATCCTCGTTGCGGGTCATATAGACCTTCATATTGCCCTCTTTCTCGATCAGCGCGCGCAGCCGTCGGGCAATCTGCAGCACCACGTCTTTCTCGCGGGTGCGGTATTTTCCCACCGCGCCGGAGTCTTCGCCGCCGTGGCCGGGATCGAGCATGATAACAATGGGTCGATCGCGCCCGGCTTTACCCGGTTTAGGCCCGCTCTCCGCAGGCGGAACCTGCCGCTGAAGATCGCCTTTGTTGTAATCTTCGAGCAGCGCCAGCAGCGGATCCTGCACGTCGGTGGCGTTAGCGGGATAGAGGTCCATGACCAGACGCTCTTTAAACCCGGCTACCGGAGCCAGCGCAAACAGCTGCGGTTTCACGTTCTGTTTCAGCTCAAACACCATGCGCACGGTTTGCGGATCGAACTGCCCCACACGAGCGGATTGAATATAGGGATCGTCACCGCGAATCTGACTCCCCATACCTTTCAGTACGGAGTTGAGATTAACCCCTTCCAGATCCACCACCACACGTTCAGGATTGCTGAGCGCAAACTGCCGATATTTCAGGATATGGTTGGACTCCACGGTGACGCGCGTGTAGGTCGATGATGGCCAGACGCGTACGGCAACCACCTGCGCCGCGGCAGCCAACCCAACCGGACTCACACTCATTAACCACATGGCGCCCGCCCCCTGTAAAAATCGGCGGCGGCTTAATCCTGACTTGTATCCCGACATGCCACTCCCAAGCAGTAAGAAATCATTCGTATTTAAAACAAACAGATTGACCGGAAACTTTAACGAAAGGCGCATAACCTGTCATCTATAAAAGGGTAAACAATCTTTGACACCCTGATTTGGCTCACACTGTTTTCCCGGCTCAGCCAAAAATTGGGGCTTGCGTTTGCCGGCAAAACAGAATAAAAATACAGTAATTACGAATAATCATGCATTGAGGTTGTGTCATGGTGAAGGAACGTCGCACCGAACTGGTAGAGGGATTCCGCCATTCTGTCCCCTATATTAATGCCCATCGGGGTAAAACGTTTGTCATCATGCTGGGCGGGGAAGCCATCGAGCATGATAATTTCTCTAGTATAGTCAATGACATTGGCCTGCTTCACAGCCTGGGAATTCGTCTGGTGGTGGTCTATGGCGCCCGCCCGCAGATCGATGCCAACCTGGCGGAGCATCGTCACGAGCCGGTTTATCATAAACAAACCCGAGTGACTGACGCCAAAACGCTCGAGCTGGTTAAGCAGGCGGCGGGCATGCTGCAGCTGGAAATTACCGCTCGCCTGTCGATGAGCCTCAACAACACGCCGCTGCAGGGCGCCCATATCAACGTGGTCAGCGGCAACTTCATTATCGCGCAGCCGTTAGGCGTGGATGACGGCGTGGATTACTGCCACAGCGGGCGCATCCGGCGCATCGATGAAGAAGCCATTCACCGCCAGCTGGATAACGGCGCAATCGTGCTGATGGGCCCGGTTGCGGTGTCGGTCACCGGCGAAAGTTTTAACCTGACCTCCGAAGAGATTGCGACCCAGCTGGCGATTAAGCTGAAAGCCGAAAAGATGATCGGCTTCTGCTCATCGCAGGGGGTTCACAATCAGGATGGCGAGATCGTCCCCGAGCTGTTCCCCAACGAAGCCCAGGCGCGGGTGGAAGAGATGGAAGCGGACGAAGACTACAGCTCCGGCACCGTGCGCTTTCTGCGCGGCGCGGTAAAAGCCTGCCGCAGCGGCGTGCGCCGCTGCCACCTGATCAGCTATCAGGAAAACGGCACCCTGCTGCAGGAGCTGTTCTCACGCGACGGTATCGGTACCCAGATAGTGATGGAGAGCGCCGAGCAGATCCGCCGCGCCACCATTAATGATATCGGCGGCATCCTCGAGCTGATTAGCCCGCTGGAGCAGCAGGGCATTCTGGTCAGGCGTTCGCGCGAACAGCTGGAGATGGAAATCGATAAATTCACCATTATTCAGCGCGACAACACCACCATCGCCTGCGCCGCGCTCTATCCTTTCCCGGAAGAGAAGATCGGCGAAATGGCCTGCGTGGCGGTTCATCCGGATTACCGCAGCTCATCGCGCGGCGAAGTGCTGCTCGAACGCATAGCCGCGCAGGCGAAGCAAATGGGCCTCAGCAAGCTGTTTGTTCTTACGACCCGCAGCATTCACTGGTTCCAGGAGCGCGGATTTACGCCGGTCGACGTCGACCTGCTGCCGGAGAGCAAAAAAGAGATGTACAACTATCAGCGCCGCTCCAAGGTGCTGATGGCAGACCTGGCCTGATCCCTTCTCCCCGGAAGGCGCGCGGCCGACCGGGGAAAACCTTACTGGGCGGAAAAGATATCCGTCAGGCCGCTGCGTCGTTCGGTACGCGCAGCCACCGCCTGAGTCAGCACCTGCTCATCGGCATAGATCGACAGCTGCCGTTTCGCACGCGTAATGGCGGTATAAACCAGCTCGCGGGTTACCAGCGGCACGCTGCGCGAAGGCAGGATCAGCGCCGCGTGATCGAACTCCGACCCCTGCGATTTATGCACCGTCATCGCCCAGGCGGTATCGTGCTCCGGCAGACGACTTGGCTGTACCGACTTGATGCTGCCGTCGGGCATCGGGAACCAGACGCGCAGGCCATCGCCTCTTTCCAGCGCGATGCCGATATCGCCGTTAAACAGCCCCAGCGCGCTGTCGTTGCGGGATATCATCACCGGCCGTCCTTCATACCAGCGCGAATGCCGCGGTAACGCGATCGCCCGCTTGCGGTTCAGCATCTGCTCCAGCTGTTCGTTCACGCCGCTGACCCCATATGGCCCCTCGCGCAGCGCGCACAGCAGCTGGAATTCGCCAAAGGCGGCGATCATCTCTTCGGGCTCAGCCCGCGCGCGCAGCAGCTGCAGGAAGCGGCCGTAGCCCGCCTGCGCCTGATTCAGCATCGCTTCATACTCTTCGGTGGCGCTCAGCGGATACAGGGCGATATCGTCGAACGACTGACGCAGCGTTGCGCGTACCGCGCTGCGCTCGCCGCTGTTCACCGCCCACGCCAGATGGCCGATCCCGGAATGGCGACCAAAACGGTAGCTTTTTTGCAGCAGGCACAGGCTGTCGCGCAGCGCACCGGCAACGTTGCCCTCGCCCGCCGGCACCGGCTGGCCGGTCAACCGGGCGAGCTGTGCCGCCCGCGCCGGGGTATAGCCTGCATTAACCCAGGCGCAAATATCCCCCAGCACCGCTCCGGCCTCTACCGACGCCAGCTGATCGCGGTCGCCAAGGAAAATCACCCTTCCGTGCTCAGGCAGCGCGTCGATCAGGCGCGACATCATCGGCAGGTCAATCATAGAGGCTTCATCCACCACCAGCACGTCAAGATGCAGCGGGTTGTCGGCGTGATAGCGCATCCGCTGGCTGCCGGGCTGCGCGCCCAGCAGGCGATGGAGGGTGCTGGCTTCGGTGGGCACCAGCGCCTTTTGTTGGTCGCTGAGAGGGAGGCGGCGCAGCGCAGCGCCGAGGGACTCGGTCAGGCGCGCCGCGGCTTTACCGGTCGGCGCCGCCAGGCGAATCCGGCAGCGCGGGCTGGAGAATGTCTGGATCAGCGCGGCCAGCAGTTTAGCGACGGTCGTGGTTTTACCGGTACCCGGACCGCCGGAAATCACCGAAATCCGTCGGGTCAGGGCGACCGCAGCCGCCACTTTTTGCCAGTCCGTTTCCTCGGCGGGCGGAAACAGCGCATCGAGCGTCGAAGCCAGCCGGGCTTCATCCACCTCCAGCACCTGATTGGCCTCATTGAAAAAGCGCGCGACGGTTAATTCGTTGCGCCACATGCGGTTGAGGTAAAGCCGTTCGCCGCAGAGGATCATCGGCGTCGGGCGCTCACCGCCGCTGACCGCCTCAGCATCGTTAAGCAGCGGCAGCCAGCCGTCCGGGGCGCCGGTCAGCTCAAGGATCTGCTCACTCAGGCCTGCCGCTTTTGCGCTCAGCAGCTCATCCTCGGCGAGACGGGAAATCGGCAGGCAGACGTGGCCTTCACCGGCATCGCGGCTGAGAATGGCGGCGGTGAGCTTCACCGCCGGATGCGCCTCCTGCGCCACCATGAGCGCAAACTGGACGTCCAGCGGGCGCAGCAGGCGCTGTTCAACCGCCTGCAGTAACAGTTCATCCATGGTCATAGCACAACCTCCTGGGTTTCCCCGGCAAACAGCGCATCGAGGCCGTTAATCAGCGGCAGCGCCGGCCGGGTGGCGAAGATACCCTGCCCGCCGTCCTGCCCGTCCATGCCGCGTAAAAAGAGATAAATAACGCCGCCGAAGTGGCGTTCGTAATCATAATCGGCAATGCGGTGGCGTAAATATCGGTGCAGCGCCAGGCTATAGAGCTGATACTGCAAATCGTAACGGTGCGAACGCATTGCCTGCCGCATCGCGTCCTGGGTATAGGCCTCGCGATTTTCCCCCAGCCAGTTGGATTTGTAATCCAGCAGGTAATAGCGGCCGTTGTGGCGAAACACCAGGTCGATAAAGCCTTTCAGCATCCCACGCACCTGGCGGAAATCGAGCGTTGGGGTATCCACGGAGAGCGGATCGTACTGACGAATCAGCGCATCCAGACGCAGGGGATCCAGCGGCTGTTCGATGGGCAGATAAAACGCCATCTCCACCTGTTTATCGCCTTCGCTCAGCTGATTAAGGGCGATGCCCGCGCCGGGCAGAGGGGTACGCAGCACGCCGTCGAGCCATGCGGTCAGTACCGGGGTCCACTTTTCCTCGAAGCCGCTCAGCTGGAGCCTGGCCGCCATCCAGTCGGCGGGAACCGGCTGGGTAAAATCGAGATCTTCGAACAAACTGTGCAGAAACGTCCCCGGCGACGCGCCGCGGGGGAACTGGTGCGGCGTAAGCTGCGGCTCTTCCGCGACCTCACCGACGCCAGCGGCATCGACATCCAGACGCGGCAGAAGATCCTGCGCCGCGCTGTGTCCATTCTGCTGCAGGCCGGAGTAGCTGGTGACCCGCCAGTCATCGGTCACCGAACGCGCGAGCAAACGGGCTGAAAGCGGCGGTAGCGCCGCCTGCGGAGCCTGCCACGGCGTTGGCGCAGCCGTATCCGGGAGCTGCAGGGCGATCTCTCCGCTGCAGAACGCCTGCAGACGGGCCATCAGCCCTGCGGCATCCATCGCTTCCCCGCCCTGCAGCAGGCGGCCCAGCGCGCTGTGGTGAAAATCGCTGGCGCCGGGCTTGTCGCTGCGCCGGGTGCTGAGCGGCGCAACGCCAAGGCTGCAGTGCCAGACCGCACGGGTAAGCGCGACGTAAAGCAGGCGCAGATCTTCGGCCAGGCGTTCGGCCTCCGCCAGCTCCATGCTGCCCTCCGCCTGCCCCAGGTCGAGAACGGCGGCAAAGGAGGTTCTGTCGTGATAAAACGCCTGATCCTGTTTACGGAAACGCGCAATAAACGGCAGCCAGACCAGCGGATACTCCAGCCCTTTCGATTTATGGATAGTGACGATCTGCACCAGGTGCTTATCGCTCTCCAGGCGCATCTGCTGGCTGGAGGCGTTGCTATCCGGCTCGGCGATATGCTGCGCCAGCCAGCGCACCAGCGCATGTTCGCTCTCCAGCTGGTTCGCCGCCTCCTGTAGCAGCTCGCTGATATGCAGGATATCGGTCAGGCGCCGCTCGCCGCCGCTGGTCGCCAGCAGGTTTTCGGCAATGCGCCGCGCGGTCATCAGCGCGCGCAGCATCGGCATCACGCCGCGCTGCCGCCAGACTTGCCGGTAGCCGCTAAACTCTTCTACCAGCTCATCCCAGGCCCGTTCGCTCTGGTTGAGGTTTTCAATGTCCTGCGCGTTGAGGCCGAACATTGCGGTCGCCAGCGCGCTGCGCAGGGTATTTTCCCGCTCGGGGGCCAGCACCGCCTGCAGCACCCACAGCAGCTCCTGCGCCTCGGGGGTTTCAAACACGCTATCGCGATTGGAGAGATAAACGGAGGGAATCGACAGCAGCTGAAGGGCATCGCGAATTAACGACGCCTCCTGACGATTGCGCACCAGCACCGTGATGTCCGAAGCCCGCACGGGTTCAGCTTTTTCACCGCGCCACAGCAGCGCCTTGCCCTGCTGGCCCGCGCTGAGCCAGTCGCGAATTTGCGCCGCGCACAGCTGGGCCATAAACGCCTGGTAATCCCCCGCCCCGACGGCCTCGCCCGACATCAGCCAGATATTCATCGCCGGTACCGCAGCATCATCGACGGTAAAGCGCAGCCCCTGGTTTTTATCGGCCGACTTCACCGGCATAAACGGGATTTCGCGGAACATAAAGGGGTTATCGCTGAGGCTAAACAGGCGATTGACGCTATCAACCATCCCCGGCGCGGAGCGCCAGTTGGTATCGAGCGTATAGTGGGCGGTGACGTCCCCACGCGCTTTCATGTAGGTAAAGATATCCGCGCCGCGGAAGGCGTAAATGGCCTGTTTGGGGTCACCAATCAGCAGCAGCGCGGTGTCAGCCTGGCGCCGCCAGATGCGGCGAAAGATTCGGTACTGCTGGGGGTCGGTATCCTGAAATTCGTCGATCATCGCCACCGGAAAGCGCTGGCGAATCGCGCTGGCCAGCGCTTCGCCGCTCTCCCCGCGCAGGGCGTCATCCAGGCGGCTAAGCATATCGTCAAAGCCCAGCTCGCCGCGGCGGCGTTTCTCCCGCGCGACCGCTTCGCGGATTTCAACCATCGCCCTGGCAATCACCAGATCGGTCAAGGTTAACGGTGTCGCCAGCAGCGCTTCTACCGCGCTGAACAGCGGGTGTACCGGCGGCGCGCCGTCCGCTTTGGTGCGCTCAAGCAAGAAGGCCTGGGAGAACTTCTCCAGCGCATCCGGAAGCTGGTAGCTCAGGGTCTCTTCCTGGGCCCAGGCGGTCACTTTCTCCAGCCATTTCCCCTGATTGCCGCGATTAAACTTGCGCCGGTCGAGGGCCGAGTTTTCCAGCACCGCCTCAACCTCGCCCACCTGTGCCAGCCACTGCTGCTTCAGCGCGTTGATGCGTTCGATAATTTGCTGATGGCGTTCGGCCAGCGTTTCGTCAGCCGGCGGCGGCGATTTGAGCTGCGGCGCCTCTCCCTGTAGCCAGCGGTCGATGGATTTCAGCAGATCGCGCGGCCCTTTCCACGCTTCGTGGATAACCGCCGCGATGTCACGCGGCAGTGGGTAACAGTGGCGACGCCAGAAGTCGGCGCAGGCCTGATAGCGCAGGCGGGATTCATCTTCAATCAGCTGCTGTTCGAACAGCATGCCGGATTCAAAGGCGTTAAGGCTCAGCATCCGCTGGCAGAAGCCGTGAATGGTAAATACCGCCGCTTCGTCCATCTGCCGTTCGGCCAGCAGCAGCGTTTGCGCCGCCTGGGTTTTATCGGCGATTTCCGCCAGCAGCCCGGCGTAGAGAGGATTGTCGGTACTTTCGCGCAGGCAGGCGATACGCAGCTCGTGGATATTGCTGCGAATACGCCCGCGCAGCTCTTCGGTCGCCGCTTCGGTAAAGGTCACTACCAGCAGCTCTTCCACGCTGACCTGGCGGGGAAAGGCGGATTCCCCGCCCAGCCCCAGCAGCAGCCGCAGATAGAGGGCGGCAATGGTAAAGGTTTTTCCTGTGCCCGCAGAGGCTTCTATCAGGCGCTCGCCCGTCAGGGGCAAGCGCAGTGGGTCAAGAGACTCGGCGGTGTCGGTCATTCATTCTCTCGCATCAGGGGTAAGGATTTCTGCAATGCGCTGACGTTCTCCCAGACTTTGCCATCCTGCGGATGCGCGTATTCCGCCTTGCCATTCTGGCTACCGGAAACCTGGGAGAGAATTGCCATGCCCTGCGGATCCACCACCGTCTGATGGAAGAAGTCGGCAAGCTTTTGCGGCGTCAGCAGTTTAATCTGAGCCACTACTTTATCACGTGAATCGAAGCGCATATTACCGCGATCGAAATCTTTGCTCAGCTTCGACGCTTCATCGCCCAGCGTTTGCGGCGCTTCCAGCATCTGACCGATCACCGCCTGCTGAATCTGCGCAAACTCTTCCGGCTTCATTGCCCGCAGTTTGGCTTCCGCCGTGGGGAAGAAGGCCTGGAAACGCTGCCAGAGGTAAGCCGGCTGCTTATCGCTGCTTTGCAGCAGGAAGCCCATTCCCCACTGGCGGCCAACGTTCATCGAGAAGGCGAAGACCGCGTAGCCCAGCTGCTCTTCCGTACGTAGCTGGTTATAGAACCACGGCTGTACGATTTGCCCGAGGAGCGAGCTGGCGGCAGAGCTGGCGTATTCGTCCACGTTCGGCGGCGCGAAGACGGCGGCCAGCGCGGAATCGGTACTGTTGCCCGCTTTTTCAAAAATCGCCAGCTGTTTACGATCGACCAGAACGTCTTTGTTGCGGCACCACTCGTTGCCGTCGGCGCCCAGCTGTTTTTGAATCTGCCGCGCCATGGCGGTGGATTGATCGGCGGTAAGATTACCGATGACCATCAGCTCCGGTCGCCCTTTCGCCTTGAGATTATCGCGGTATTCCAGCACCTCTTTCAGGGTGATCGATGGCAGCAGCGCCCGACGCTCTTCGCGCTGGAAGTACGGCACCTGAGAAACCATCTGAATCGGCATGATCGCCTGATCGTAGGCTTTGCCTTTATCCGCCGAATCCATCATCTGGGCGTACCAGGATTTAGCCTGCTCCAGCTGCTCTTCGGTTGGCGTATAGCTGAAGTAACCATCGAGCAGGGCGTTAAACAGCTCAGGCAGATGCTGCGTATAGCCGTTGGCGTTAACCATCAGGCCGTTATTCGCGCCGGTAGAGAAGCTAATCCCCCCGACCGCCGCCTGGTTGCTGAGCTGGTCGAGCGCAATGCCCGCCAGATAATCATTGAGCGCAAACATCACCTGCCGGCGGGCGCTGTCCATTGCCTGCGGGTTACGCAGAACCAGCGAAATATCCGCTTTCGGTTCGCTGGCGAAGTACTGGCTCGGCGCGTAAATCACCCGCAGCGTCGGTTCATCTACAATCAGCTGCGGATGCGGGTAAGCCTTGTCGCTTTTGATTAAGCTGAAATCATCCGGAATATAGGGGTTCAGCACCGGCAGCTTGAGGTCGATGGCGCTGGACTTCTGCTGCCAGTCGGCAAAGGTCTGCTCGCTGATCTTATCCACCTGATAGGGCGCATTGACGAAGTAGGCGGTCTTGTTATGCGGCTCTTTCGGGCTGATGTACCAGATGCGGGCGTTTTGCGGCGTCATCATCGCCAGGCGGTCTTCGATCGCCTGCGGATCGTAGCGATCGGCAATGTTGACAACGTCCAGCGTATGCTCCACCGGCACGCGGATCATGGTGTCCGCCAGCCATTCGACGTAATCCATATTGCGGTTGATGGACGGGTAGCGGAAGTCGAGCGCCAGCACGTGGGCCAGCTCATCAAAATAGCGCTTATCGATTCCCTGGCTGCGCAGCAGATTGAGGTAGCTGAAGATGGCCGCGGTCACTTCATCGCGGTGCGCCAGACCTTTGTCCGTCAGGGTCGCGGATATAGCCAGCACCCCGCTGTTGCCGTTCACCACCGGGTCGGAGTCCGCGCGAATCCCTTCAACCAGCCCCTGCTTTTGCAGCCAGTCTGAGAGCGTACCGGGACTGCGATTACCGATCATATAGGTCACCAGCTCGTCGGTTTTGCTGCGGAACTGGTCGCTATTGTTATCAATGCGGAACTCCACGCGCAGCACTTTACGCGGCATCGCCGGGACGTAGTGAATGATGATGCCCTTTTGCGCATCGGTCACCACCGGGACGGTAATCTCCGGTTTGCTGATATCGTGGTTCGGCACGCGACCGTAGGTGGCCGCCGCGATGCTCGCCAGCTCCGGCAGAGGCTTGTTGCTGTAGATCACCGCTTTCATCAGGTTGGCGGAATACCAGCTATCGCGAAAGGCGTGCAGGGCATCAAGCACCGGTTTGCCGGGCTTGTCGCTCAGCGTTTCAAGGTTACCGCCGGAAAACTGCGAGCCGGGGTGCGCCGGGTTAATGGTTTCCGCGCTAACCTGCGCCATTCGCATCCCGTCCCGGGTACGCGCCATCGTGAGCTCGGCGTTAACCGCATTACGCTCGCGGTCGGCATATTTTTTATCCAGCAGCGGCGCGGCGATGGCGTCGGCCAGGCGATCGACCGCGCCGTCCAGGGCATCGTTTTCCACTTCAAGATAGAAGGCGGTGCGATACGGCGCGGTGCTGGCGTTGTGGCTGCCGCCGTGCATTTTGAGATACTCGGCGAGGCTGTCAGGATGGGGATACTTTTTCGAGCCCATCAGCGTCATATGCTCCAGGAAGTGGGCCAGCCCCTGATGCTCGGCGGGATCCTGCAGCGATCCCACGGGAACGACCAGCGCCGACAGCGATTTTACCGCCTGGGGATCGGAAACCAGCAGCACTACCATGCCGTTATCGAGGCGGATTGCCTGATATTGACGGGTATCTTTTTCGCTTTTACGGATGGTTTCCTGGATCGGTTGCCATCCGGTGTCTGCCTGACTTAACGGCGCCCAGAGGGCGGCCAGTAAAACAATAACCTTGAACCATAAACTGCGGGGCATTCACGGACCTCATCATTAACAAACCTGGCGCTGCATAATTGACAGCCTTTATAAACATCAGTCCGTGATTCGTTGCGCATCATAAATGAACTGCCATCCAGTGCGCAATTTTTATACTATTACAATGTTATTCGGACTGATGGAAACGAAACACCGGTAGCAAATAACGCTGCGTTTGCGTCAGGATCTCTTCATAGTATTCCGCTTCCAGCGTGCGCCACAGGCGCTGATACCAGACGTCGGCACCTTCGCCGCTGACCACCATGTTCCCTTCATAAGCCTGAAGAAATTTACTGCGCGCTTTTTGCTGCGTCTCTTCGTCCATTAACATGACATCCTTTTCGGCGTCATAACAGACTTTTAGCCATGCGCCGCCGCTTTCCGGCAGCAGCAGCAGCGGTTTGGACATTCCCTGCAGGTAACCGTCAACCAGATCGTTGAGGTAGCCCTGGGCCTGCTCCTGCGCCAGCGGTGGAAAACGCCACTCGCCCTCTTTGCGCACAAACAGCCGACTTTCGCCGGTACCGCCGCTAGCACAATAGACAAGATGCTCCAGCCAAAGTTGCATCCCCTGCGCCACGCTTAATAGCGAAGGCCGCCAGCGCAGCAAACCGTCGGATTGTACCTGCTGCAGCCAGCCGGTGATGTTGACTCCGCTGCATTGCAGATCGATTTCCATGCTCTGCCCCGGCTGGCGGCAGGCGATCACCCGTTCGGCCAGATTTTGCATCTCCTGACGCTGGGTCTCCCAGGCCAGTTCGCCGAACGCGCCATAGGGTAGCTCCCCGGCGGCACGGAAGCGGCGATACATTGCCGAGGCGTCCTGCTGCTCAATCAGCGTATTGAGCAGCTGCTGGTTCAGCTGATAGCGACTCAGCCCTTCGAGGGTAAAAGGTTCATCGTCGGGGATCTCGCTCTCCTCCGAGCGGAAATTCACCCGCAGCCGCTGCTGAAAGAACGCGCGAACAGGATGCTGCCAGAAGCGCAGCAGCTGTTCGAACGGTAAGTGATCGATGTCCGGTACCGGTAGCGGCTGGATGAACGCGCCGTGCGCTTCCCCCTGCTGGCTGGCGGCCGCCAGCCATTCCCGGGCATAGCTTTGATCTTCATTAGCCAGAAAATTTGCGGCATCGAAAGGCATGCGGGTATGCAGATGCGTGATGTGCTCTTTGACCCGCCGTTCGCTGGCATCGCAGTCCAGCTCTTCGTCCCCTTCCAGACAGTGGCTCTGGCCGATGTAGTCCGCCAGCTCCTGAACCAGAACGGAGGGATAGCGCTCGCTATTGTCCTGAATGGAACGGCCGATATAGCTGATATAGAGCTTCTGCTCGGCCGACATCAGGGCTTCAAGGAACAGATAGCGGTCATCGTCGCGACGGCTACGGTCTCCGCGCTGCGGCTTCTGGCTCATTAAATCGAAGCCCAGCGGCGCCAGGGTGCGCGGATAAACGCCGTCGTTCATCCCCAGCAGGCAGACCACCTTGAAAGGAATCGAACGCATCGGCATCAGGGTACAAATGTTAACCGGGCCGGCGAGAAAGCGCTGGCTGATGCGCTGCTGATCGAGCCTCTGGGACAGCTCATCGCGCAGCAAAGAGAGCGGTACCGTTTCGCCATACTGCGCGTCGACGCCGCCGTCAATCACCGCCTGCCACTGCTGTTCTATCAGCGCCAGGGCGGCTTCCGTTTCGCTGTCCGGAAGGAAGAAGTCGTTCAGCAGGTCGCGGCATACCGGCAGCCACTCGGCTAATGGGCGATCCTGGGCCAGCCCGCGGCGCCAGAGATTAAGCTGCATCAGCAGCGATGCCAGGTTGCCCACCAGCTCGGCGATAAGCCCGCTCGACTCATCATAAGGCAGCACCGAGCGCCACTCCCCTTCGCTGCTGTCCATGGCGTAGCCCAACAGCATACGCGTCAGGCCAAAGCGCCAGGTATGCTGGCCGGTAGCCGGGAGATCGAGTTCACGCACGTTGTCGTCATCCATTCCCCAGCGTACGCCGGATTCGTTAACCCACTGGCGCAGGTAGCGTAGCCCCTCTTCGTTAATGTTAAAGCGCGCGGCCAGCACCGGCACATCCAGCAGCGCCAGCACGTCTTCGCTGGCAAAGCGGCTGTCGGGCAGCGAAAGCAGGGTGATAAACGCCTGCAGCGCCGGATGCGATTCGCGGGCCCGCCGGTCGGATATCGCCCACGGCAGCCAGCGCTCGCCGCTGGCGCTGCCGAAGACCGCCTGAATATAGGGGCTGTAGCTATCGATATCCGCCACCATGACGATAATATCGCGCGGCGTGAGCTCGGGATTCTCTTCGAGCATCGCCAGCAGCCGGTCGTGCAGCACCTCAACCTCGCGCTGCGGGCTATGGCAGACATGAATCGTCAGGCTGCGGTCGTCCGCCGCCAGCAACCGCTTGCTGCGGCTGTTGGCAAACTCCTCGGCGCTGCGCCCGGCCACCGCCGCATTACGCAGTTCGAGAATATCCGCCTGAAGATTATGCAGCAGGTTATCCGGCGCGATATCGACAAAGGCGTCCAGCTCTTCATAGCGCTCAAGACCCGCCAGCAGGTAAATATAGTCGCGCCCCAGCTTGCCCCAGGAGGCCAGCAGCGGATTGCCGACATCCTGTTCCCCGGCATCGTTGAATAATCCCGGAGCCTGTTGCGTATCGCGAAACAGGGGCAGCTCTCGCGTCGTTTCGCGGTGGTGGCGGCGCTGGCGGGAGAGCAGCTTTGCCAGAAATGCCGGATCTTTAATGTCGCCCCAGTAGTAGCGGCACGGGTTAGTGAAGAGAACATATACATCGACATGCTTACCCAGCGCCTGGAGCGCCTGCAGGTATACCGGCGGCAGCGCCGAAATCCCGCAGATAAACACCCGCGACGGTAGCCCGACGGGCGGCTGTTCGGCGGCCTCAAGCGCGCTGATAAAGCGTTGGTATAAATTGGCGCGATGCCACAGCGGCTGGCCCAGTTCAGCGGTATATTCCACCAGCGCTTTCCACAGCGGCGCCTGCCACTCCTGCGCGTCTCCAAGCCCGTCAACGCGCTGGTCGGCCTCCCAGCGCATCAGCCACTCGGGGCGATAAACCAGATACTGGTCATAGAGATCCGCCACTCTGGCGGCCAGCTGAAACAGCTTGCGCTTGTCGCTATCGTCGTGCAGATAGTGGAGCAGTAGCGTAAAGGCTTCATCGTTCAGCCGCTGCGGTAGCAGGGTCATGAGTTTCCAGCTCATACTTTGCTTGCTGAACGCGCTTTCTCCGGGAATATCTTTTAACACCCGCACGAACATGTCCCAGATAAAACTGGCGGGTAGCGGGAACTCAATGTTGGCCGCAATCCCGAAGCGCTGCGCCAGCGTCATCTGCAGCCACTGCGCCATCCCGGTACTCTGTACCAGCACCATTTCCGGCATAAAAGGGTCATCCAGCCGCTGGCGCTCGACGATAAACTCCATCAAGGCTTCAAGCACATCCAGACGGTTTGAGTGGTACACCCTTAACATATTCGCTCCTGGCTACTGACTGACCGGGCAGTGCAGCCGGGTCATCTGCGCCCGCCTGGCTGCGGGCATCGTGATCGTTACCGTGATGCTGACACATCTTTGCACCGATGTCTGCATGCGGGATACCTGGCGATTCGCGGGAATCACCGGTGGGCTAAGCTGACTGAATCGCCACGCATCGCGCCACAGCTGACGGTACTGGTTGAGCTGCATAAAGCCGTTGGCCAGCCCACGCTGATAGCCCGCCAGCGCGGTCACGGTTGCGATAAGCAAGACTAAAGCCAGCAGCGTTTCGGGCAGGCTAAACCCTCTCTGCCGCCTCAGGGCATCTGGCATAGGCTTGCCTCCTTTAACGGGCAAAAATCGCTCCAGCCGTGAGGCGAAAAGCGGACGCGGTTTTGTTCGATTGCGCCTGACTGCCACAGCAGCATGCCGCCGCCACCGCTGCCGCCAATCAGCAATACCGAGGCGTCGCTAAAGACTCGCAGGCAGGCGCGCCAGCCGAGCGCCGCGCTCTGCTGGCAGCTAACCGTTTCCTGAAGCGGCCAGACGAGCCCCTTTCCCCACTGCAGCGCGGAATGCGCGTCAGCGGCATCGCCAAGCGCCCGCGTTTCGCTGGCCGTCTGCGCTAACAGCGAACGCTGCTGCTGGTGCAGCCCCTGGAGTAATAGCGTGCCGAGCGCTAACAGCAGCAGCACCATCAGCAGCGAAGAGAGCCCGCGCTGGCGATTCACAGGTTATATCCCGTTACGCCGTATTCCGCCCGGGCGCGGATTTGCGGGTCGGCGACCGAGTGCGCCGCAAGGGTAATCGATAATTCAGGCGCGAAGCCCGCCCTCTCCAGGCGCGTAACCTGAAACGCGGTGATCTGAATCGCCGCCGGGTTGGTCATTTTCTCCCAGCCTTTGCCGCTGCAGGCGCTTGCGCCGCGCAGGGTTTCCAGCGCGCCATCGCGCAGGCGAAACCCGGTGGTATCCGATTCCGATGACGGCGCATTATTCCAGACGCCATCGCTGTTGCTATCCCAGCTCACCAGCAGGCAATCACCGCCCTCTGCGATATACAGCGCCTGCCCATAACAGCGGCCGCGGCAGTATCCGGCGCGCTGCAGATGCTTCGCGACGGTGTAGATTCGCTGCCAGAGCTCATTTTCCAGCGACTGCTGCCGGGTCTGGCGAAGCGCGGCCCACTGCAGCGCCGGAAGAAAACGCGCGCTGCCGAGCAGCAGCACGGAGCTGATGGCCATCGCGATCAGCGTTTCCGGCAGGGAAAAGCCGCGCTGTTTTACAGACACGATGCCGTCTCCTCGCCGCGACACAGGCGGATACGCCCCCAATGAGAAACGATAATGTTCCAGCCGCCCGCGGCGCTTTGCAGGCGGATATGCCCTGCCCAGGCAGTATTACGCAGGCCATAAAACCCCAGCCCCGGCGTCATCGCGCTGAGCGAGACCTCCGGCCATAGCGGTTGCAGCGTGAAAGCGTCCCTGAGGCGACAGTCGGCCATCGCCCCGCTGGCGCTCAGGCACCAGCCCTCCGCGCTTTGGCCGACGCTTAATACCCTGTCGCGGTTGTGCCAGTTGGCGTCATCGCGTAGCAGCACCAGGTAGTCGCGGACCTGGCAGGCGGTTTGCCACAGGCGCTGCTGCCGTTGCCAGCTCTGCCAGCCGTACAGCCCGCTGGCGCCGAGAATGACGACCACGACCATGGTGAGCAGGGTTTCAATCAGGGTATAGCCATGTTCTCTGTTCATGGGCCGAGTATGCGGAGCATTGAGGCTTTATTCGAACGGTAAAATGCGGGTTTGCGGCGCGCGCCGGAGAGTATTAAAGGCGTTGCAGCGGGTTTCAACAGTGCAGGAAATCTGCTCGCAAAGAAGCGTTCCGTCGGGGGAATAAAGCTGGCCGTCGGCCCGGCTGAGGCATAAAAAAACCGGCGCTCGCAGGCGCCGGTTTTTCGTCGTCACTTCCGGGTTAAATCGCCACCGGCGCTTTAATCCCCGGATGCGGGTCGTAGCCTTCGATTTCGAAGTCTTCAAAACGGTAGTCGAAAATCGATGCCGGCTTACGTTTGATCACCAGCTTCGGCAGCGCCCGCGGTTCGCGGCTCAGCTGCAGATGCGTCTGCTCCATGTGGTTGCTGTACAGGTGCGTATCGCCGCCGGTCCAGACAAAATCGCCCACTTCGAGGTCGCACTGCTGCGCCACCATATGCACCAGCAGCGCGTAGCTGGCAATATTGAACGGCAGGCCGAGGAATACGTCGCACGAGCGCTGATAGAGCTGGCAGGAGAGCTTGCCGTCGGCGACGTAGAACTGGAAGAACGCGTGGCACGGGGCCAGCGCCATTTTGTTCAGCTCGCCGACGTTCCATGCCGAGACGATAATCCGGCGAGAATCCGGGTCGTTTTTCAGCTGTTCCATCACCGTGCTGATCTGGTCGATATGACGGCCGTCCGGCGCGGGCCAGGAGCGCCACTGCTTGCCGTAAACCGGCCCCAGATCGCCGTTTTCATCCGCCCATTCGTCCCAGATAGTGACGTTGTTTTCGTGCAGATACGCCACGTTGGTGTCACCCTGCAGGAACCACAGCAGTTCATGGATGATGGAGCGTAAATGACAGCGCTTGGTCGTCACCAACGGGAATCCTTCCTGCAGGTTAAAACGCATCTGGTGACCGAAGATGGAGACGGTACCGGTACCGGTGCGGTCATTTTTTTGCGTGCCCTCATCGAGCACTTTCTGCATCAAATCAAGATACTGTTTCATGGTTCCTCAAGAATTTTGTTGCTGCGGACGACAACGGTACGCCCAGACCATCATGATGATACCCGCAAGCACCATCGGAATCGAAAGAATCTGCCCCATGCTGATGTACTGTACCCAGCCGCCGGTAAACTGGGCATCGGGCTGACGGAAGAACTCCACGATGATGCGGAACAGACCGTAGCCAATGAGGAACAGGCCGGAAACCGAACCGGCCGGACGCGGCTTGCGGATAAACAGGTTCAGGATCAGGAACAGCACGACGCCTTCCAGCGCCAGCTCATAGAGCTGCGAAGCATGACGCGGCAGCGCGCCGTAGGTATCGAACAGCGATTGCCACTCAGGATGCGACGGCAGCAGCGCCAGGTCTTCCGCCCGAGAGCCGGGGAAAATCATGGTGTAGTGGAAGTTCGGATCGACGCGGCCCCACAGTTCGCCGTTGATAAAGTTGCCCAGACGCCCGGCGCCGAGGCCAAACGGAATCAGCGGCGCAATGAAGTCGGAAACCTGGAAGAAGGTACGCTTCGTGCGTTTGGCGAAAATGATCATCACCAGAATCACGCCGATCAGGCCGCCGTGGAAGGACATACCGCCGTCCCAGACGCGGAACAGATAGAGCGGATCGTCGAGGAACACCGGCAGGTTGTAGAAGAAGACATAGCCAAGACGCCCGCCGAGGAAAACCCCGAGGAAGCCGGCGTACAGCAGGTTTTCAACTTCGTTTTTTGTCCAACCGCTGCCCGGACGATTGGCCCGACGGGTGGCCAACCACATCGCAAAAACAAACCCAACCAGGTACATCAGACCGTACCAGTGGAGGGAGACCGGTCCAATGGAAAAAATTACCGGATCAAACTCCGGAAAATGCAGGTAGCCACTATTCATCTGTCACCATAAACACTTGTTATTCCGCCGAAAGTGGACAGCGGGGATCGTTCGCGCGCGTCAGAAACGGGCGCTCCAAAGGCTGCGAATGATAGCATAAGCGCGAAGGGCGATCCGCGCCGGACATGTAAAAGATATGTATACGAATGCGAATTCGCGGCTGAGCATTCCCGGAGGCGGCGCGCTGCGCCTGTCCGGGCTACCCAACCCTCAGGCCGCCCGAACCTCGTCAGCGTTGTCCCGGATCACGGCTAACGCCTTACCCGGGCTACAAATTCATGAACCGTAGCCCGCGCTAGCGGCCGCCGCGAATCAGGCCGCCGAGTCCGCGTCGCTCCATAAAAGCCGCGACCTGATGGCGCACTTCGGCGGTCATCTGCGCTTCCAGGCTACGCTGGGAAAGCTCCTGGGCTTCATTGATATCGATGCGCCGCAGCAAATACTTCACTCTCGCCACCGAACGACCGTTCATCGACAGATGACGATAGCCCATGCCAATCAGGATCGTCACGCACATCGGATCGCCCGCCATTTCGCCACACAGGCGCAGGTCGATACCAAAACGCTCGGCGTCGCGGGCAATCATCGCCAGCGCCCGCAGTACCCCCGGATGCAGGCTGTCATACATACTGGCGACCCGGGTGTTGTTGCGATCCACCGCCAGAATGTACTGGGTCAGATCGTTGGTGCCAACGGAGATAAAATCAACGCGATTCGCCAGCTGCGGCAGCATAAAGACCATCGACGGCACTTCCAGCATCACGCCAAGACGCGGGCGGGGAATGGCGTAGCCGATCATCTCTTCCACTTCGCGGCTGGCGCGATCGATCAGGCGACGAGCCTCATCCACTTCATCCAGGCTGGTGACCATCGGTAGCAGGATGCTGAGGTTTCCGGTTGCCGCGTTGGCCCGCAGCATCGCGCGGACCTGTACCAGAAAGATCTCCGGCTGATCGAGCGTGATCCGAATACCGCGCCAGCCAAGGCACGGATTCTCTTCGCTGATCGGCATATACGGCAGCTGTTTATCCGCGCCGATGTCCAGCGTGCGCAGCGTCACCGATTTCTCGTTGAACATCTGCAGCATGCCCTGATACTGGGCAACCTGCTCCTCTTCGGAAGGGAAGCCGCTTTGCAGCATAAAGGGGATTTCGGTACGGTAAAGGCCAATACCGTCGACGAAATTGCCGAGTTTTTCTTCATGCTCGGGGCTCAGGCCCGCGTTGAGCATGACTTTTACCCGCTCGCCGCTTTTCAGTTCGGAAGCGCGTTCAAGATCGTCCTCGGCCAGGCGGCTAAGCTCGTTCTCTTCGCTGATCAGGCGCTGATACTCTTGCAGCAGCACCGGCTCGGGATCGACCAGCAGCTCGCCGCGATAGCCGTCGACAATCAGCGTATGGCCGTGCAGCAGCGAAGGCTGAATATCCGCCCCCATCACCGTCGGAATGCCCAGCGCGCGCACCATAATCGCGGCGTGGGAGTTCGCCGCGCCATCGCGCACCACCACGCCGGCTAAACGATCCTGAGGAACCTCCGCTAAGGTGGTGGCCGACAGTTCATCCGCCACCAGCACGATGCGCTCCGGCCAGGTATTGGGCCCCTGGATACTGTCATCGAGATGGAAAAGCAGCCGCTGGCCCAGCGTGCGCAGATCGCCCGCGCGCTCTTTCAGATAGCCGTCGCTGAGCGCGGCAAACTGTTCGGCGAATTTCTCGATGATCTTCTTCACCGCCCATTCGGCCACCGCGCCTTTATCCACTTCAGCGAACAGCTCGCGGCGCAGGCGCGCGTCGGAAAGCAGGTGCGAATAGAGGTCAAAGATGGCCGCCGTCTCTTTCTGCGCGCCGGCAGCGTAGCGTTTGCTGTAGCGGCGAAACTCATTCGCCGCCTCTTCCAGCGCGCCGGTCAGCCGCTCGCGCTCGGAAGCGGTATCGAGCGTCGAGGCTTCATAAACCTGCTCCATCAGCGGCAGGCTGACGTCCATCCAGCCTTCGGCAATCGCCACGCCTGACGAGGCGGGCAGCGCGCGGATGCGGGTCTGACGATATTGACCAAACAGCGCGTTCAGCTGGGATTGAGAGAGAATGCCGGCGATTTGCGTGGCCAGGGTGACCAGGAAGGACTCTTCGCTTTCGTCAAACTGGCGCAGTTCGCGCTGCTGCACAACCAGCACGCCGAGCAGCTGACGCCGCTGGATAATCGGCACGCCGAGGAAGGCGCGAAAGCGGCCCTCTTTGACCGCGGGAATATATTTAAAGCTGGGGTGCTTTTGCGCGTCGGCGAGGTTAATGGGTTCGGCCAGGCGGCCAACCAGGCCCACCAGACCTTCGTCAAAAGCGAGCGCAACGATGCGCCCGCGCGGCTTTTTCAACCCGCGCGTCGCCATCAGGTAATAACAGCGTCGGTCATTGTCAGCCAGATAAACCGAACAGACTTCCGTCTCCATCGCGGCGCAGATATCGGTGACCAGGATATCCAGCGCCTCGTTTAAACGCGGCGCACTCGCGACCTTCTCGACTATTTCTCGCAACCGAGTGAGCATAATGTGCGTGGCTTAACCTCTTTTACGTCGATATGCAGGCGCGCTCTGCGGCTTAGGCGTGCTTTCCGCCAGCGCCATGGTGACGCTGGCAAACTCTTTCATCACCCTGCGGTATACGTCGCGCTTAAACGACACCACCTGACGCACCGGGTACCAGTAGCTTACCCATCGCCAGCCATCAAACTCAGGTGTACTGCTGGTTTGCATATTGACATCCGCATCGCTGCCGATCAATTGCAGGAGAAACCACTTCTGTTTCTGGCCGATACATACCGGCTTTGTGTCCCAACGCACCAAACGTTTAGGCAATTTGTAACGCAACCAGTTACGGGTTGAAGCAAGGATCCGCACATCTTTACGGCTTAGCCCAACTTCTTCGAACAATTCCCGATACATCGCCTGCTCTGCTGATTCCCCTGGATTTATGCCCCCTTGCGGGAACTGCCACGAGTGCTGACCATAGCGCCTGGCCCACATAACCTGGCCCTGGCGATTACAGATTACAATACCGACATTTGGGCGGTAGCCATCGTCATCAATCACCGGACTACCTCAAAATAAGCTTCAATGTGAATGATTGTTTCACACTCGTTGGAAACGGTAAACCACTCTGTGAGGGGGATGAGATCGAATAACATTTGAATAACTCACAGTAATACCCGGAGTTATAAACAGCGAAAGCCATACCCGGACGATTTTATTCACTTTTTCTGTGGATAGAGTTGTGAAGAAGTACGGAATTAACCAGGGAAAACCCGGAATCATCCGAACAGAGTAGCGATAGCACCTGGTTATAATGACCTAATTTTCATAAAGTTAGCATGTTAAAATTTCATAATTCACAGTATAACGTGACGATCATCACATAAGAGATCCTGGAACTGATGAAAGATCGAGCAATGTTGGTTTTATCCACAGATTACGCATGTGCTCTGGGCATATTTTGTCTAAAAACTCGATTTTCATCTCACGTCAAGGCTGTAAATGGAAACAGTAGTGGGGCTTTTCCCCAGTTATCCCATTTTTCTGTGGATAACAGGGTGTAAGATCCTGTTCATTGTCGGTGACCAGTTCTGGAAAACCCGGTTTCACCATTTTCACCGCGGCAAAAAATCGCAAAAAAAACCATATGAATCATCAAATTGTCATACTTACTCAAGAAAAGGTAAACTCTATCCACAACGGATGAAATTACTGCTCACTTTTTAGTCAGAGGTTTTACGCTATGCCGACCATCGCGCCGCTCTTATCCCCCCCGCAAAGCCAGGAGCAGCTTCTGGCCCAGGCGCAGCAGCTGGCAGGATATTCGCTGGGGGAGCTGGCCCAGCTTGCCGGGATTCCGATTCCGCGCGATTTAAAGCGTGATAAAGGCTGGATCGGCATCCTGCTGGAGATATGGCTTGGCGCCAGCGCAGGCAGCAAGCCGGAGCAGGATTTCGCCGCCCTCGGCGTCGAGCTGAAAACCATCCCCATCGATTCATCAGGTCGCCCGCTGGAAACCACCTTCGTCTGCGTCGCGCCGCTGACCGGCAACAGCGGCGTCACCTGGGAGAGCAGCCACGTGCGTCATAAGCTCAATCGGGTACTGTGGGTACCGGTAGAGGGCGATCGCGCGATTCCTTTGGCCGAACGCCGCGTCGGCGCACCGCTGCTGTGGAGCCCCAGCGAAGAAGAAGATCGCCAGCTGCGTATGGATTGGGAAGAGCTGATGGATTTGATCGTCCTCGGCCAGGTCGAGCGCATCACCGCCCGCCACGGCGAAGTGCTGCAGCTGCGCCCGAAAGCGGCAAACAGCAAAGCGCTGACCGAGGCGGTAGGCGCCCGCGGCGAACCGATCCTCACCCTACCGCGCGGTTTCTATCTGAAGAAAAACTTTACCGCCGCCCTGCTCGCCCGCCATTTCCTTCTCTCCTCGAAATAACGGCCTGGAGATGATTAATTTTTTGTTCTGCCGTGGCGGTTGCATATAATCGCATCTTTCTATTTTGCAGGACTTTGAACGATGTTATTTGCATGGGTAACCGATCCTAACGCCTGGCTGGCGCTTGGTACGCTGACGCTGCTGGAGATAGTGCTCGGGATCGATAATATTATTTTCCTCTCTCTGGTGGTGGCAAAACTGCCCACAGCGCAACGGGCCCACGCCCGCCGTATTGGGCTGATGGGGGCGATGATCATGCGTCTGGCGCTGCTGGCGTCAATCGCGTGGGTCGTCAAGCTCACTAATCCTCTCTTTACCGTGCTAGGCCAGGAGATCTCGTTTCGCGATCTGATCCTCCTGCTGGGCGGGCTGTTCCTGATCTGGAAGGCGAGTAAAGAAATTCACGAATCCATTGAAGGCGAAGAAGAAGGGCTGAAAACCAACGTCCATTCATTTATGGGCGCCATCGTGCAGATTATGCTGCTGGATATTATTTTCAGCCTCGATTCGGTGATCACCGCCGTCGGGCTGTCGGACCATCTGTTTATTATGATGGCGGCAGTGGTTATCGCGGTGCTGGTGATGATGGTTGCCGCCCGTTCGATAGGCGATTTTGTTGACCGCCATCCTTCGGTGAAAATGCTGGCGCTGTCGTTTTTGATCCTCGTCGGCTTTACGCTGATGCTCGAAAGTTTCGACGTGCACGTGCCGAAAGGCTACATCTATTTCGCGATGTTCTTTTCGATTGCGGTTGAAAGTCTCAACCTGCTGCGCAATAAAAAAAATCCGCTGTAGCCCGCTAAAATGCAGCCCTGAAACGGGCTGCAATTCTTTTTTAAGACTTAACTGCTTTTTATGTCTCACAAATCAGGCTATTAATATACTGGTACGAGGTGCGGCTATAATAGGGGTGATAGCGATGAAAAAATGGGCAGTATTGATTTCCGCCGTAGGACTGGCGTTCTCGGTTTCCGGTTGCAGCAGCGATTACGTCATGGCAACCAAAGATGGTCGCATGATTCTGACTGACGGCAAACCCGCCATAGACGACGACACCGGCCTTATCAGCTACGAAGATCAGCAGGGTAATAAAATGCAGATCAATCGTGACGACGTTTCGCAGATTATTAAACGTTAAGTCCCGCCGTCAGGTCGCGATTTAGCGTTTTATCGCACCGTTGAGCAGCGTTCTTTATTCTTCAGCATTCAGAGAAAAGTCGGGATACACCTGATCTGTCCGCGAGGATTCATCAGGCCGGATTCCGTCAGCCCGGCTTTTTTGATTTTTTTACTTCCCCTTTTTCTCCCCCTCTGCCATTTTTATATTCCTTTGTCGGGGAACGCCTGACCTTGTTGATAAAAAAGGAAGCCGGCTATGCAGTATCACCGTATCCCACACAGTTCTCTTGAAATCAGCACGCTGGGGCTGGGCACAATGACGTTTGGTGAGCAGAATAGCGAGGCAGACGCGCACGAGCAGCTCGATTACGCGGTGAGTCAGGGCATTAACCTGATTGACGTCGCGGAAATGTATCCCGTCCCGCCGCGCCCGGAAACCCAGGGCCTGACGGAAACCTACGTCGGTAACTGGCTGGCGAAGCGCGGCAATCGCGAAAAGCTGATTATCGCCTCTAAAGTGAGCGGCCCTGCCCGCAATAACGACAGCAGCATTCGTCCTGACCACAAGCTGGATCGTAAAAATATCCGCGAGGCGCTGCACGACAGCCTGAAGCGCCTGCAGACCGATTATCTCGACCTCTATCAGGTACACTGGCCGCAGCGCCCGACCAACTGTTTCGGCAAGCTGGGCTACACCTGGGCCGATTCCGCCCCGGTCGTCACCCTGCTGGATACGCTGGACGCGCTGGCCGAATTCCAGCGCGCCGGCAAGATTCGCTATATCGGGGTCTCTAACGAAACGGCGTTTGGCGTGATGCGCTATCTTCATCTGGCGGACAAGCACGACCTGCCGCGCATCGTGACGATCCAGAACCCGTACAGCCTGGTGAACCGCAGCTTTGAAGTGGGCCTGGCGGAAGTCAGCCAGTATGAAGGCGTGGAGCTGCTGGCCTATTCCTGCCTGGCGTTCGGCACGCTGACCGGGAAATACCTCAACGGCGCAAAACCGGCAGGCGCGCGCAATACGCTGTTCAGCCGTTTTACGCGCTACAGCGGCGAGCAGACGCAAAAAGCGGTGGCGGCCTATGTCGATATCGCGAAGCGGCACAACCTTGACCCGGCGCAGATGGCGCTGGCCTTCGTACGTCGTCAGCCGTTTGTCGCCAGCACCCTGCTGGGCGCGACGACCATGGAGCAGCTGAAAACCAACGTCGAAAGCCTGCATCTGGAGCTGAGCGCAGAGGTTTTAGCCGAGATTGAAGCGGTGCATCAGGTTTATACCTACCCGGCACCGTAAGGCCGTAAAAGCCCCCGGAGGCGATGCTACGCATCTGTCCGGGCTACAAGTTTGTGCGGTTTGTAGCCCGGACAGGCGCGACGCGCCGCCTCCGGGAGATTATTTACGCCGTCCCCAAATCCACAGGGCTGTAATCGCCAGGGCGAACACCACGCCAAAGCCAATCCCTACGCCGACGACAGGAATACCGATGCTCACCGCCAGCGAATAGAGGCCCAGCATCAGCAGCATCGCCACGTTTTCGCCGAGGTTCTGCACCGCGATAGCGTTGCCCGCGCCGACCGTATGTTTCCCTCGCTCCTGCAGCAGGGCGTTAAGCGGCACGATAAAGAAGCCGCCGAACGCGCCGAGCAGCAGCAGCAGGGCAAACGCCGGCAGCAGCGCCTGCTGGATGGCGAAAAAGATGACCGCCACGCCAATCAATATCCCGGCGGGCATGCAGCGCGACACCGTTTCCAGCGTCACCAGCTTCGCCGCCGCGCCGGCCCCCAGCACAATCCCCACCGCCACCATCGCGTTAAGGTAGGTCGGCATGGCGTTGCTGGTAATGCCCAGCGCAACCGGCACCCACAGCACCAGCAGGAAGCGCAGCGTCACGCCCGCTCCCCAGAACAGGCTGGTGCCGACTAACGAAAAGCGGGTCTCACCGTTGCGCCATAGCGTCGTACAGGCGCTAAAGAAGCTGTGGGTCATCGGCCTGAAGCGCCACGATTGCCCGGGACGCGCCGCCGGCAGCTTCGGGATCCACAGGTTGGCGACCACCGCGCCGGCGTACACCACCGCGCAGACGCCGAGCGCCGCCATGATATGCCAGTCCGCCAGGATACCGCCCGCCATCGAGCCGAGCAGGATCGCTGCAATGGTCGAGGACTCCATCAGGCCGTTCGCTTTCACTAACTTATCGCCGGTGGTCAGCTCGCCGAGAATGCCGTATTTAGCCGGAGAATAGGCGGCAGCGCCGATGCCCACCAGCGTATAGCCAATAAACGGATTCACGCCAAAGCAGATGCACCCCGCGCCGATCAGCTTCAGGCCGTTCGCCACCATCATCACCCGTCCTTTGGCAAAGCTATCGGCAAACTGTCCGACAAACGGCGCGAAGAGAATGTAAGCGCCCACAAACAACATCTGTAATACCGGTTGGCTCCACTCCGGGTAGAACAGCTGCTTCATCAGCGCCAGGGTGGCGAACAACAGCGCGTTATCGCCAAACGCCGAAAGAAACTGGGCGCAGATAACCGCCATCATCCCTTTCGAATACAGCGACGTGTTAGTGTGTACTGACTCACTCATCCGAACCTTCCGCCTGTTCAACCATGCCTTTAAGGGTGACAAAGTCCGGCTTGCCGCTGCCCAGTACCGGGAGCTGCTTCAGCCAGCGAATGTCGCGCGGTACTGCCAGCTCCGGTACGCCGTGTTCACGGGCATAGCGCAGCAGTTTTTCACGATTCAGTTCATTATCGGTGGTAAACAGCACCAGCGCCTCGCCTTTGCTGGCATCCTGTTTAATCGCCGTGGCGTGCATTTTGTCCGGCGAAACCGCCAGCGCCACCTGCTCGACCATCTCCAGCGACACCATCTCACCGGCGATTTTGGCGAAGCGCTTCGCGCGGCCCTGAATCCGCACATAGCCCTGTTCGTCAAAGCTGACGATATCCCCGGTGTCATACCAGCCGGCCTCGACTACGCCGTGCTGATTTTCCGCCGCGGGCGCTTCCAGCACGCCGGGATTCTCCACCCGCAGATAGCCGTTCATGATGTTCGGCCCTTTAAGCTGTAAACGGCCCCCCTCTTCAATACCGGGCATGGCCAGCAGACGCGCGTCCATCCCCGGCAGAATGCGGCCAACGGTGCCCACTTTCGCCGCCATCGGCACGTTAATCGATACCACCGGCGCGCATTCAGTGACGCCGTAGCCTTCAAGAATGCGCAGGCCAAACTTGTCCTGCCAGATCTGCTTTGTGCTCTCCTGCAGCTTCTCCGCCCCGGCGACAACGTAACGCAGGCGATAAAAATCATACGGATTCGCAAAGCGGGCGTAGTTGCCAAGGAAGGTGGAGGTGCCGAACAGCACGGTACAGTTGCGGTCATATACCAGCTCCGGCACCACGCGGTAGTGCAGCGGGCTGGGATAGAGGAAGACCTCCGCGCCGGTAAACAGCGGGGTCAGCAGACCGACCGTCAGGCCAAAGGAGTGAAACAGCGGCAGCGCCGACATAAAGCGGTCGTTGGCGGTAAAGTCGGCAATGGTTTTAATCTGCTCGACGTTGGCCAGCAGGCTTTTGTGGCTATGCACGACCCCTTTCGGATTGCCTTCCGAGCCGGAGGTAAACAGAATCATTGCCGCGTCTTCCGGCTGCTGCGTAACCTGAGCCAGCTTCGGCATCAGCAGATGGCCAAAAATCCACAGCTTATCGACGGCGGTAACCTCGCCTTTTAAATCTTCGAGAAATACCCAGCGTACCTGCGTCAACTGCTCCGGCAGGTGCCAGAGCTTGCCTTTATCGAGGAAGGTGCGGGAGGTAAAGATGGTTTTGATTTCCGCCGCGGTAAAGGCGCTGCTCAGGCCTTTGACCCCGGCGGTATAGTTCATCATCGCCGGGATTCGTCCGCGGGCAATCGCGCCAAAAATCACCGCCGCGCTTATTCCGGCGTTCGGCAGCATCAGGCCGATTTTTTCGCCCTGGGCGCTGTATTTTTCCAGAATGCGCGCCACGAAGAGGGTTTTGGTCAGCAGCTTACGGTAGGTGTCCGGCTGAAAATTGATATCTTCCACGCAGCGTTTGCGCGCGCCGAAGCGGTCCTGGGCCGCGAGCAGCGACTCATACAGCGTTTCGCGCGGACGCACCGCCATCCGCGCCTCCATCATGATCTGATGCAGCATTTCACCGGCAATTTTACGCCGGTCGCGGGCGCGCGGCGCATCGGGCATCGGCAGATGCGTAGGCGGCAGCAGATGCAGCTGAATGCGCGGGAACAGGCGGCGCTTGACCAGCCCCTTCAGGCGGCTGAAGGGGGTTAGTTCAGCGCCTTCGATTCTCAGCGGCACGATGGTCGCCTGCGACTTCGCCGCCACAAAGGCGGCGCCGTCGTAAATTTTCATCAGCGAACCGCTCACCGAGATCCGCCCTTCCGGGAAAATCACCACCGGGCGCCCCTGCTCAATCAGGCGGACCAGATGTTTTATCGACATCGGTTTGGTCGGGTCCAGCGGCACAAAATCAATAATCGGCTTTAGCGCGCGCATAAACCAGCGATCGCTGATTGAGGAATAGACCGCAAACACCGGGCGCACCGGCAGGAAAAGCGCCAGCAGTACGCCGTCAATAAAGGAGACATGGTTTGGCGTAATCAGCACCTTGTGCTGGTGCAGCGCCTGGGGGTCACCGGTTAACTTGACCCGGTACAATCCTTTGAAAAGTAGTCTGAAAAATCCCAAAAGCATAACAACTCCGTTTGACCGGTTAATCAGTCAAAGCAGGTTACATGAGAAGGGACGGAAAATGCACCAGGAGGAGCGGAATTCAGGACAAAAAAAACCTGCGCATCCGCGCAGGTCGGTGCAAGATAATCAGTACGAAAAGCGTACTTAAAAAACTCACCAATCAATACCTCTGGGATCCTGATTGTCTCGTTTTTCCCGCCGCCGGCGCCAGCCATAAAACGCAAGGGAATGAGCCTAAGTGCAACCAGTTATTACTTTTTTCGTGAACTGTAACAACGGCTAACGGCGGGCAAAAAAAAACCTGCGCATCTGCGCAGGCTGGTGTAATTAAGTGGTCAACCTGAAGTTGACTCCACCTATCAATACCTCTGGGATAGCCAGAGTATCAATGCAATGAATGGGTTAACCAGCGAACATTCGCAACAGCCAATCGCAAAGTGTAAGCAAAGGTGTGAATTGTCCGTTCCCGGAATCATTCTCCGCTCCCCTGTGGGTAACTATTTCACCCGCAACGCTAATCTGCGTCACAATTGCATTAACCCAAAAGTACCAACCCTTGAATCTGCCGCGCTTTCCCGTAACATAAATGCCATGTAAACGCTTACCCTAAAAAAGGCCTGGTATGGCGACTATTAAGGATGTAGCCCGGCTCGCAGGAGTCTCCGTCGCTACCGTCTCCCGCGTTATTAACAATTCACCGAAAGCCAGCGAAGCCTCGCGCCAGTCGGTAGGCGCCGCGATGGAAACGCTAAATTATCACCCCAACGCCAACGCCCGCGCGCTGGCGCAGCAGTCAACGGAAACCGTCGGCCTGGTGGTGGGCGATGTCTCCGACCCCTTCTTCGGCGCGATGGTGAAAGCCGTCGAGCAGGTCGCCTACAATACCGGCAATTTTTTACTGATCGGTAACGGCTATCACAACCTCCATAAAGAGCGCCAGGCGATTGAACAGCTGATTCGCCACCGCTGCGCGGCGCTGGTGGTCCACGCCAAAATGATCCCCGATGACGAACTGGCCTCGCTGATGCAGCAAATCCCCGGCATGGTGCTGATCAACCGCATCCTGCCCGGCTTCGAGCAGCGCTGCGTGGCGCTGGATGACCGCTACGGCGCATGGCTCGCGACCCGCCACCTGATTCAGCAGGGGCACACCCGCATCGGCTACCTCTGCTCTAATCACGCTATTTCCGATGCTGAAGACCGGCTGCAGGGCTACTGGGCAGCGTTAAAAGAGAGCGATCTGCCGTGCAACGATCGCCTGGTGACCTTTGCCGAGCCCGATGAGAGCGGCGGAGAACAGGCGATAACCGAGCTGCTGGGCCGCGGCAGGAACTTCAGCGCCGTCGCCTGCTATAACGACTCGATGGCCGCCGGCGCGATGGGCGTATTAAACGATAACGGGATTGATGTGCCGCGTGAGATTTCGCTGATTGGCTTTGATGACGTGCTGATTTCGCGCTACGTGCGCCCGCGTCTGACCACCGTACGCTATCCGATTGTCACCATGGCGACGCAGGCCGCGGAGCTGGCGTTAGCGCTGGCGGAGCATCGCCCGCCGCCGGAGATTACCCACCTTTTCAGCCCCACGCTGGTCCGCCGTCACTCGGTGATTGCGCCCCTCGACAGCGATAAATCGTAGCGGTATAAACTGACGGCGCTGGCCGGATAATCCAGGCCTTCGCCGATATACTGCCAGCCAAAACGCTCATAAAAATCGCGGCAGGCGGAGTAGAGAAATAGCTCGGTATAGCCCTGCGCTCTGGCATATCCGATGACGTGCTGCTGTAGTTTTCCCGCCAGTCCCTGCCCGCGCGCCTCAGGCGCCACGTAGAGCGCCGCCATCCACGGATAGAGATCCTGACGGCTGATTAAATCGCAGCGCCACAGGCCGACGGTGCCCAGCAGCCTCTCGCCCTCCACGGCCACAAAGGTAATGGGCAGCGCTCCCGGCGTCTGGCTATGTTCGACAATGCTGGCGAAGAACGCCCGCGGCAGCGCGTCAGCGCCAAACGCTCGCCAGAGCCACTCCGTTACGCATGAAGCGTGCTGCGGCGCAGCGTAGAGGGGGTGAATAATCATACCAGCTTTCCCTGAAAAATCGGTACCGATTCAAAGAGATAGCCGTCAAAGTCCGGTGCGTCTTCATCGGAGAGCTCCAGCAGGCTGTTTTTGACATTTTCAAGATGCTGCCACATTGCCTGCCAGGCCCCCATCACATCGCGTCGGCGCAGGGCGGCGAGCAGCGTTTGCCGGTCCCCGAGCCACTTCAGCCGGTACGCCCGGCTGGCGATATGCACGTTGAACTGCTGCCACAGCGGGCTGCTGTCCATCTGCAGCCAGATGCGCTCAACCGTCGCCAGCAGCATCTGATTTTGCGTCGCGCCGGCCAGCACCAGGTGAAACAGCCGGGCGTTATCCTGGCTGGTATCGTTGGCGGCAATCGCCCGCTGTTCCTGCT
The DNA here is from genome assembly GCF_009025755.1 of Klebsiella sp. RCJ4. Classification (NCBI taxonomy): domain Bacteria; kingdom Pseudomonadati; phylum Pseudomonadota; class Gammaproteobacteria; order Enterobacterales; family Enterobacteriaceae; genus Klebsiella; species Klebsiella sp. RCJ4. The sequence continues at coordinate 168,539 of NZ_WCIN01000043.1, read as the reverse complement.
CAATAATCCGCTTCAGGTTATCGATATCGGCGCGGGTGGCCATTTTGGCGGCAAAAGCGGCGATATTGCTCTCCAGCAGCTGGCGGGCCTGCAGGATCTCGAACGGCCCGACGTCGCTGCTCAACATCTGTTCTTCCTCGCTATCGTCCTCGTGCGGGATGCGCATCACGTACACCCCGGAGCCCTGGCGAATGTCGACCGTCCCCTGCAGTTCCAGCATCAGCAGCGCTTCGCGGACGATGGTCCGGCTCACGCCGTAGGTCTCGGCGATATTGCGTTCCGGCGGCAGGCGCGACCCGATGGGATAGCGCCCCTGCGCAATCTGTGCGCGTAAATCATCACCTATTTCCTGGTAGGGTTTCTTTTCCGGCGGAATGATAGCCTTCTCCACAATATCACCTGTGCGTTATGAGCCTGCGAGTCAATATCGGCCGCTATCTTAGCAAAATTTCAGCCCGGCTAGCGCCACTCATCGTCAATATCCAGCGTCAATTCCCGGCTCTCGCCTAGCTTACGGAACCAGCTGGCGGACGCCTTGGGCCGCCGCGCACGATTATTTTGCAGATCGATTTCAATCAGCCCGTAGCGATTTTTAAAGGCATTCATCGGCGAAACGTTGTCGGTAAACGCCCACAGCATGTAGCCGTGACAGTTGGCCCCCGCTTCCCGCGCGCGCAGCGTTTGCCACAGATGCTCGCTGATAAAACGGATCCGGTAGTCGTCGGCGATGGTGCCTTCGCCATTGCGAAACTGCCCTTCGTTTTCCACGCCCATGCCGCTTTCCGCCACAAACCACGGAATATTGCGGTAGTCCTGCTTGATCCGCATCGCCATATCAAAAACGATTTGCGGATAAATCTCCCAGCCGCGGGAGTTATTCATCCGCCGTCCCGGTAGTTCAAAGGGCTCATAGTAGTAAGCCGGATGGAATGGCGTCTGCGGATGCCAGGCGCGCGATGGAGCCTTAACCCGATGCGGGTAGTAGAGGTTAATCCCCAGCTCATCAACGGTGTTGTCGCGGATTATCGCCAGCTCCTCCGCGTCATAATCCCAGGAGACCCCGTGCTGTTCGAGCAGAGCCAGTAGCTCGGGCGGGTAGAGGCCGTGGACCAGCGGATCGAGGAAAACCCGGTTATAAAACAGATCGTAGCGTTCGGCGGCGCGTACATCGTGCGACGCTTTTGAGCGCGGATAGGTGACCTCCGGGTTAAGAATGCAGCCTACCGTGCCGCGATAGCCTTTCTCGCGAAACAGCCGGACCACTTTTGCCGTCGCCAGCACCTTGTGGTGATTCCACTGCATCCAGGTGCCGGTGTTCTGCTCGTAAGGCCAGCGCAGCGCATCCAGATAAACGCGGGTCTGCACCACGATCGGTTCATTGAAGGTGAACCAGCGCGTGACTTTGTGGTGATAGCGGGCGAACACTTTCTCCGCGTACTGCACAAACAGCTCAACCACCTTTTTCGACGCCCAGCCGCCGTACTGCTCCAGCAGATAGCCGGGGAGTTCATAGTGCTCAAGACAGATCATCGGCTCGATGCCGTTGGCCAGCAGTTCATCGAAGAGCTGGTCGTAGTACGCCGCATAGTCTTCATCGACCGTGACGTTTTCATAATCGGTGAGAAAGCGCGACCAGTTAATCGACGTGCGGTAGTGGGTCAGCCCCGCCAGCTTCATCAACTGCACGTCTTCGCGGAAGCGGTTGATAAAATCGGTCGCCACCGCCGGGCCGTAGCCGTTATGCCAGACGCGGCGGTCGTTCTTGTACCAGAGATCCGGCCAGGAATCCTGGCCCGCTTTCTTACCGCTCCAGCCCTCGGTTTGCCACGCGGAAGCGGCGGCACCGAGGATAAAGTCGTGGGGGATCGCCATCTTTACTGTCGTCATTGTGTCCTCATATCTGTTGGCTGGCCTGCTCGTTCTCCGCCTGGCGCTGAGCGTTTTCCGCGCGGCGGGAGGCTATTTTGACGAACGGCAGATAGATCAGCACCGCGGTCAGGATGCAGATAAGCTGCGTCACCACCGCCCCCATCGAACCCGCCGTAGAGAGCCAGGCGTTGATCAGCGGCGGGGTGGTCCACGGCACCATCACCACCGCTTTACCGGCAAAGCCGGCGGCGGTCGCGAAGTAGCCAATGCTGCCGGTCACCAGCGGCGTGATGATAAAAGGGATCGCAAGGATCGGATTGAGCATGATCGGCATGCCGAAAATCACCGGTTCGTTAATATTGAACAGACCCGGCCCAATCGACAGCTTGGCGATCTCTTTCATCTCTTTGCGTTTGGTGGCGATCATGACCGCGATCAGCAGGCCAATCGTCAGTCCCGATCCGCCGATGCTCATATAAACGTCCCAGAACGGCATGGTGATGATATTAGGCACCTCTTTGCCCTGCTCAAAGGCGCTCATATTGACGGTGATGGCTCCCAGCAGCAGCGGTTCGCGGATCGGTTTGATCATCTGGTTGCCGTGGATGCCGATAACCCAGAACAGCTGCGCGACAAACATCAACAGCAGGATCCCCGGCAGGCTTTGCACCACCCGCTCCAGCGGCTGCTGCACCACCTGATAGACCGCGTCATACAGGTACATGCCGGTGGCCTGATGGAAAATAAAGCCAAAGGTGGCAATCACCGTGGTGGTGATAATGGCCGGGATCAGGGCGGAGAACGACGCCGATACGTTGGGCGGTACGGTATCCGGCATCTTGATCTTCAGCCCCTTGCGGCCCTCCAGCCAGCAGTAAATCTCCACCGACAGAATGGCGATAAACATACCGAGGAACAGGCTACGGGTATCGGAAAACTGGCGCAGCAGCACATCTTTCACTTCATGCATTTGCCCGTCGACCATCATTTCGACGGTGGTCGGCGTCACGCAGATAAAGCAGATCACCGCCAGCAGACCGGGGAACAGGCTCTTGATGCCGTTAATCCGCCCCAGCTCGATGCCGATAAGAAAGACCGCGCCAATATTGAGAAAGTTAAGGGTGGCGTAGTTGATCGCGCTGGTAATGGGTTTCAGCGCCGCCAGAAAAGAGAGCGCCTGAAAGCTGGCGAGTCCGTTTTTCGGATCCAGCACCATATTGGAGATCAGCACCGAAAAGGCGCCGACGATGATCACCGGCATCAGGGTAATAAAAGCGGATTTTATCGCCATGATGTAGCGGTAGCTGTTGAATTTCGTGGCGAAACTCCCCAGTGAGTCGATCAGTTTGTCCTGCAATGCCATAGAGGATACCTCAGGTTTAAGGGCTTTTAGCGCACCAGGTGTACAGCCAAACACCTATTGGCATACCAAAAAATAGCCACTGAGGAGAATAAGTTCTGTGATTAAGCTCCCAACCCGTTCATTGGCATTCCAGAAAGGCGATAATTGGCATACCGCATTTGCGGTTTTCTTTTCCCTGCGATCAATTCCTGTAAAAGCGTGATCGCGATGGTTTTTTACCGCGCCATGAAGCCATATCCCCCTGAATGTCTGTGATAAACTGCGGTTCACCACGTGATATCAGGAATCGGATGAATGGCTACAATGCTGGATGTCTCAATTCGCGCAGGCGTCTCTAAAGCGACGGTTTCCCGCGTGTTGAACGGCACAGGTCAGGTGAAAGAGAGTACCCGCCAACAGGTTTTTAAGGCGATGGAAGAGCTGGGCTATCGGCCTAACTTTCTCGCCCGCTCGCTGGCAAACCGCACGAGCAACAGCATCGGTCTGGTGGTTTCCACCTTTGACGGCTTCTATTTTGGCCGCCTGCTGCAGCAGGCTTCGCGCCAGACGGAAGCCTGGGGCAAACAGCTGATCGTCACCGACGGCCACGATGCGCCGGAGCGTGAAGAAGAGGCGGTGCAGATGCTGGCCGATCGCCAGTGCGATGCCATCGTGCTCTACACGCGCCATATGAGCGAAAAGAAGATTATGTCGCTGATTGAGTCTATCGCCATGCCGCTGGTGGTGATCAACCGCGACGTTAGCCAGGCCCGGGAGCGCTGCGTGTTCTTCGAACAGCAGGACGCGGCGTTTCAGGCGGTTGAGTACCTCATTGCCCAGGGCCATCGCGATATTGCCTGTTTGACCGTGCCGATGCACACGCCGACGGGTAAAGCTCGCCTGGAAGGCTATCGTAACGCGCTGAAAAAGCACGGCATCAAGTGGGATCCGGCGAAGGTGAAATACGGCGACTCCACCATGAGCCGCGGCTATGAACTCTGCTGCGAGCTGCTGGAAGAGAAAACGCCGTTTAGCGCGCTGTTTTCCTGTAACGATGATATGGCGCTGGGCGCGTCGAAAGCGCTGCATCAGGCAGGGCTGCGGATCCCGCAGGATATTTCGCTGTTTGGTTTTGATGACGCGCCGAGCGCGAAATGGCTGGAGCCGGGGCTGTCGACGGTCTATCTGCCGATCGATAACATGATCACCACCGCTATCGATCAGGCCATCAAGCTGGCCAACGGCCAGCCGATCGAGACCATACCGCCGTTTACCGGCAAGCTGGTGCTGCGCGAGTCGGTCACCACCGGGCCGTATTACGCATAATTAGCGGGCCCGATAAGCGAAGCGCCATCGGGCACCACCTTACAGCTGCTCGAGCGACAACAGCTCTTCAATGGTCTGGCGACGACGGATCAGCCGCGCTTTGCCGTTGTCGAACAGCACTTCCGGCAGCAGCGGACGGCTGTTGTAGTTAGAAGACATCGACGCGCCGTAAGCGCCGGTATCGTGCAGCACCAGATAATCCCCCGGCGCCACCGCTGGCAGCAGGCGGGTTTCCACTTTCCCTCCCTCCTGCTGGGTAAAGACATCGCCCGATTCGCACAGCGGCCCGGCCACTACGGTTTCCACCTTCGCCGCGGCGCGCAGATCGCGGCCGTCCGCGGCGAGAGCGGTAATATGGTGATAGCTGCCGTACATCGCCGGGCGCATCAAATCATTAAAACCGGCGTCAATCAGCACGAAGTGGCGGCTGCCCATCTCCTTCACGCTGCGAACCTGAGAAACCAGCACGCCGGACTCCGCCACCAGGAAGCGGCCCGGTTCGATCTCAAGCGCGACCGGATGGCCCAAATGTTTAGCGATCTGCTCGCGCGCCGCGTTCCACAGGCCGAAGTAGTGATCGGTATCGATCGCCTCTTCGTCGTCGTGATACGGGATCGACAGTCCGCCGCCGGCGGAGATCGCCTGCAGATCCTGCCCGAATTCAACAACCTGACGCACCATCGCGCCGCAGACCTGTTCCAGGTGACCATAGTCGACCCCAGAACCGATATGCATGTGAATCCCCACCAGCTGGAGCTGATAGCGACGCATCACTTCCAGCGCCGCCGTTAAATGGCTGTGCCAGATCCCGTGCTTGCTGTTCTCGCCGCCGGTATTGGTTTTTTGGCTGTGGCCGTGGCCGAAGCCCGGGTTAACCCGCAGCCAGACGCGGTGGCCCGGAGAGACTTCGCCCAGCTGGCTCAGCATATCAATTGAGCCGGCGTTGACCGGGATCTGCAGCTCTTTCACCCGCGCCAGGGTTGCATCGTCGATCAGATCGGCGGTAAAGACGATATCTTCCGGATGCTGATGCGGATCGTACCCGGCCGCCAGCGCGCGCTCGATCTCGCCCAGCGACACCGAATCCACCTTCACGCCCTGCTCGCGCATCAGGCGCAGAATGTGGATATTGGAGCAGGCCTTCTGCGCAAAACGCACCACGTCGAACTGGCTCAATTGGGCAATCTGGCGGCGGATAATCTGCGCGTCGTAAACCCAAACCGGGCAGCCGAATTCGGCGGGCAGACGCAGCAGGTTTTCTGCGCTCAGGTCGGTATCGGTAGCGTAAAGCGAGTGTGGCATAAGGAACTCCGGTGCTGTGTGTGCGTTATTTCTGTTTTTTACGATTACGCCACAGCGCGTACGCAATAAAAAATATCGTTTTATTGCCAGTCTATGCAAAAATGATATGGCTTGCGCCACTTAAGGAACCCCCATGCCCGCCGTCAACCTGCGTCATATTGAAATCTTTCATGCGGTGATGACCACCGGCAATCTGACCGAGGCCGCACGCATGCTGCATACCTCGCAGCCCACCGTCAGCCGCGAGCTGGCGCGTTTTGAAAAGGTGCTGGGGTTGACGCTGTTTTCCCGGACGCGCGGGCGCCTGCAGCCCACGGTCCAGGGGTTACGTCTGTTTGAAGAGGTCCAGCGCTCCTGGTACGGTCTGGACAGAATCGTCAGCGCCGCGGAAAGCCTGCGCGAGTTCCGCCAGGGCGAGCTGTCGATAGCCTGTCTGCCGGTCTTTTCGCAATCTTTTCTGCCCCCGCTGCTGCAATCCTTTTTAAGTCGTTATCCGCAGGTCAATATTCAGATAGTGCCGCAAGAATCACCGCTGCTGGAAGAGTGGCTGTCAGCCCAACGTCACGACCTTGGCATCACCGAAACACTGCATACCCCAGCCGGTACACAGCGAACCGAACTTCTCTGTCTTGATGAAGTTTGTGTTCTGCCTCCTGGCCACCCACTGGCCCAAAAATCGGCACTCACGCCGCAGGATTTTGAAGGCGAAAACTACATTAGTCTTTCCCGTACCGACAGCTATCGTCAGCTACTGGACTCGCTCTTTAATGAATATCAAGTAAAACGTCGCATGGTGATTGAAACCCACAGCGCCGCTTCTGTCTGTGCCATGGTTCGCGCTGGCGTGGGGATCTCAGTCGTGAATCCACTCACCGCAATGGACTACGCCAGTAGCGGAGTCGTTATCCGCCGATTTAGCGTTTCGGTTCCGTTTTCAGTCAATCTGGTGCACCCTTTACATCGCCCTTCATCTGCGCTGGTTGATGCATTTAGCAGCCATCTAATACACCAACTACCTGATATCATTGAATCTTATAACTGCTGGATAAATTTATAAATTCTTAAAAAACATATCGCATAGCTGGCTCAAAATATTTTGTTAATTTCTCACATGTTAAAAAATAATTAACAATATATTTAAAGCGTGTCAGCAGCACCGGCCATTCACGATCCCCCCCATCAGTTCATGACCATAAGTAAATTTCAAAACGAGCACATAATATTCAACCAATGGCGAAATATAGATATGCGTCATAATATTATTATAATGATATAATTCAACCCAAATGCATACATAAAATCGATAATTAAAGATAAACTGCATGTAGAATTAACTACAACTAATTTTATTTAAGAAAAACTTGAATATAATATTTATCGACCCCCCCCATTATGGATGATGGATCCCATGAAGATGAAATACACATTTGCACTTCCTTTACTTATGACTCTGAGCACAGTCATCTCTCCAGCGGCGCATGCAACCGGAATGACCCCAGAATTTTCTGTATTACTCATTAATACCGATGATAATGGTGCCAGTATGAACGTTAAAAATACGGATGATAAGGCCGCGCTCCTTTACACCACGATAACCGATATTGCAGGGCCTCAGAATAAAAACACAAAACTCATTGCAACACAGCCAATTGTTCGTGTTGAGGCTGGAGAAACTCAGCGTGTACGTTTTGTGCTGGATATTCAGACTCCCTTTACCGTTGAACAATATAAACGTGTTTCGTTTGAGGGCATCCAGCAGGCAAAACCGGCGGGTGCTAAGTTAATTACAGCTACAATTCGCCAGACGATTCCAGTGATCATTCGCCCAAAGAACGTACCTGACTACACCACCCCATGGGATAAATTAGTCTGGAAAAAGACAGGAAATACACTCACTGTAAATAACCCGAGCCCTTATGTCGTTCGCCTGTCGCAAAAAATCTCCACCGTTCCTTCCGGTAGTAAAGGTATGTTACGCAACACCTGGTTACTGCCGGGTGAAACCGAAACTATAAAAATGGATAAAGGTGTTACTGACAGCCAAATAAAAATATCTCCAGCATCCCGTTTCGGTATTATGGTACAGGATTACATTGCCACTATTAAAAATAACTAATTCGCTGTTATTTCAGAGCATGCATTGCCGTTTCTGCTCTGGCTCAAATGGAATTGTGCTTTATGAAAAACAGATTTTATTCGGGTGCATACCTGTATCCACTTATTGTCTTCTCTTCTTGCACGTTTGCTGGAAAATTTCCTGAATCATTATCAGGCAGGGTCAGCTCATCAAATATGGTTCTTGCCAGCTTCGATATTACCACGTTGAAAAATCGTGGTATATCCCCTGAAGTCGCTGAGTATTTCGCCCACGGAGCACGTTTTTCGCCGGGGATGCAAAAAGTCAGCCTGACGCTGAATGGTGATGAAAAGGGCGATATCTCGCTGTTCTTCAATAAATCAGGTGAGCCTTGCTTTGACAAAGAATTTAACGATTTCGTCGGATTAAAAGAGCCAGATAAAGTGACAGACAATGACGATAAATCGGATGCACGCGTCTGCTATGACTATACTGCAACCTGGCCGGATTCGGTCATTAAGCTGGACCCCGGTCAGGAAAGAGTCGCTCTCATCGTGCCCGGTAATGCATTGGATAATCGTAATAAACCGAAAAACTATCAAACTGGTGGTAGTGCTGCACTGCTGAACTACAACGTATTCACCAGCCAGAGCCGGTACAGTGGTGGTAACTCTAACTATAACCAGGGGACGTTTGAGGCTGGGTTCAACGTCGCCGACTGGCTAGCCCGTAGCCAGGTGATTGTCACTGATTCCAATGGCGAACAAGACAGCAGCGTACTGTATGGCTACGTTCAGCGAACCTTTAGCGGTATTGAAAAGACGCTCCAGGCCGGGGCGATTAACATCCAGAGCACACCGTTTAGCTTATCCGGGATAAACGGTGTGCAGCTTACGCCAGAAACCGCGTTAAACGGAGAATTGGGTAGTGGTATCACAGTATCCGGCATTGCCCGCAGCGATCAGGCTCGTGTAGAAATTCGTCAGAACGGCGTATTGATTATGTCCACGCTGGTTCCGGCCGGGCCCTTTACGCTTAACGATGTCCCCATTGCCAACAACAATACAGATTTATTGGTCGAGGTTAAAGAGACCAACGGTTCATCCAGCCAGTTCACCGTGCCTGCGGCCAATTTAGTCGGTGCCCGTCTGCGTGCGCCGCAGGGATGGGCATTCGCTGGCGGTACGCTGCGTGATATCGACACAAAGCATGACAAACCGTGGATATTAACGGTATCCAACGGCTGGCAGATTGCACAGGAAATCAATCTCAGCGCAGGGGTTATGACAGCGGAAAAATACCAGTCTCTCGCCGCCAGTACTAACTTTGTGCCATCAAAATCGCTGTCATTTTATGGCACGACGCTTGGCGCGTGGGATCAGCGCAACGATCATTCCGGAAATCAGTTTCAATTGGGGATGAACTACCGACTCCCCTGGGACTTTTCCGTCAACCTGTCAGGCACCCACAATACGGCCGGATTCCGCACGTTGCTCGACACTCTTCAGGATGAAGATGACGTCACAGGCATAAAAAATAGCTATAGCGCATCATTAAGCTGGTCACATGCTTATGTCGGCTCGTTGTCATTTTCCCTGTCACAATCTCAGGGATTTGATAACAACAGTGATTCCCGCCAGTTCATGCTGAACTGGGGAAAAACTTTCAGATATGCCACTGTAAACACCAGTTGGCAGCATGCGTTAAGTACACCCGATACTGACAATAACGATAGCTACCATGACAACGACACCTTCTACGTCAGCATCAACATCCCGTTTGGTCGCCACAATGTACAGAGCTATATGCGTGACGATGGCGAGAAAACCCGTTACGGCCTGCAGGCCAACGGCCCGTTAAGTCAGAACTCATACTACAACGTCACAGCAGAAAAAGGCGACGACGACAATGATAAATACGTTGCGGCAGGATTCAGTTCCAACATGCACTACACCTCGTTGAACCTGAACGCGTCGAAAACTGGCGATGATTTTAAAAATTACTCAGCCAATATATCCGGCGGCATTGTCGCGCATAGTCAGGGCGTGACGTTCTCACCGTATGCCGTTGATGACACCTTTAGTATCATTTCATTGAATGACAACGTCTCCGGCGTAGAGGTTTCAACACCACAGGGACCGGTATGGACCGATTTCTGGGGCCAGGCAGTATCTGCCTCCGCCCCGGTTTACAGAGTAAATACCCTACAAATAAACACCGAGACTCTGCCGAAAAATATCGACATCAATAATGGGATAAAGAAACTAACGCCGGGACATGGTTCAGTTACCCAGGTTAATTTTGGGGTGATTAAAGTACGACGCGCCATGCTAACTCTGCATATGCCAGACGGTAAACCGATCCCGAAAGGCGAAACGCTGGTTGACGCTAAAAATCAGTATGTCACCACCGCAGTGGAAGACGGAGTGGTCTTTATCAACGATGTAGATGCCACGCCGGAAATTTACGCCAATGTCGATCAGCAAGGCCATCAATGCCGTGTGCAATTCACGCTGGATGAGCAGAACAGTGAACAGAGTTTTTATCAAAAAGCTGATGCAACGTGCCAACCGTAAAAATGGGGTTAATGATGAATAAACTACCTTCCGCACTGCTGGTATTCGGATTAAGCACCAGTGGTTGTGTACTGGCGGACTATACCGACTGTAACGTGCAAATTGCGCCTGCCAGCCAAAATTACGGAAGAATTCATAAAGATGAATTGAATTTTACTGCAACAGATAAAGGACAGGCTGCTGCGTTAAATAAACGACAGGCCCAGTTATCAGTTATCTGTCCACAGAAAGAAGCGTTCGACATTTCATTCCTTGGTAGTATGACCAGCAACGGCGATCTGACGTTCTCGGATACCGGCAAAGTCATGTTAACGATAAGTAATATATCTTCTGACGAAGGAGCATTATTTATAAAAAGGATTTCAGGAAAAGATATTAGCACCGAATCCGTATCCTCACTGCAAATATACATGGGAGATAAAGTAAAACCTGCCGATGCAAGCGGAAATACCGTATCGATGCAAAATTTCACAGCAACACTCAATATCGAACCGTGGGTAGCCAAAAGCACTTACAGCGATTTAGCGAACGATAAAACACTGGAAGGGAATTTAACTGTTCGTATTGAACAACCGTAATAACTATTTCCAATAATCGAAATATTATTACGGTGAATAATATGAACCGTTAATCAACAAAAGTGATCACTTAAAATGGAGTTTATTATGCAATTTAAAAAACTGTCACTTGCCGCAGGAGTTTTTGGCTCTTTTCTGGCAACGGCATTTACCGCACATGCTGGTACCAGCGCCACCATGACCATCAGCGGTATCGTCACCCCATCAGCCTGCTCGATTGCCCTGACCGGTGGTGGCACGCTGGATTTTGGCCCGGTTCATGTTGATGCCCTGCCATCCAGCGGCACCTATACAATGACCCCAAAGACCATTGATACCGTCGTTGACTGCAAGGATACCGAGCAGGCCGTGGCGATAAGCTTTGTCGATAACCGCAAAGATTCTGTCGCCATCCACTCTGATGAAGGCACCGATGCCAACACCGCTTTCGGCCTCGGCACAGCGGATAGCATCAATATCGGCTCTTACGGCATTAAAATCAGCAAGGTGACCGCGGAGTCCACTGAAGGTAGCCTGCTTTCCAGCACCGGCAAAGCCATGACCGATACCTGGAGCGCACTCTCTTCCGATACCTTTGTCAATAACGGTACCAGCCCACAGTACATCACCTACACCGACGCGGGCGGTAACGCCCCGGTTGCGAAGAAGAACTACACCTTCACCCTGCAGGTTACACCGTCTATCAGCAGCGATATGAAGGCCATCACCAGCACCGCCGAGTTTGACGGTAACACCACCATCAATATCGATTACATGTAAGGGAAGAAACAATGAAAACAGGAATGTTTAAATACTCTCTGCTGGCGGCCACAATGGCTTTTTCCGGGCTGACAATGGCGGTGAGTCCATCCGCAACACTGCTGGTAAAAGGCCAGGTTTCTACCGGTACCTGCACCGCGACATTGTCCACGCCAAATATTGACCTGGGAACGATCAGTACCGATAAACTACCAGCGACTGGGTCATATTTTGTAAAAGATACCACTACCAAACTTGTTGTCGACTGCACCAGCCCGTTAAAATACCAAATATCAATGACCGATAATCGCAGTGACAGCGCGGTTTCAGCATCGGATCTTGGGATTATGTCGAGTGGAGCTGCTACAACGATTATGGGATTGGGAAAAACCGCAGATGGCAGTAAAAACATTGGCGGTTATTTTTTGTCATTCATCGAAGACGGTAGTAACAGCGCAGTAAATGGTAGCACCAGCTTATCAGTTACCCGCATTGGTAGAACAACTGCATCAGACTCCGATTGGAAAGTACTACCAGACGCTGCTGGTACTAATACTTATCATTACGCAATGAGTCCACTAAACAACGCCGCAGGTGGCATTGGTAATGTCGGTTATATCGCTTTTTCAAGTACAGGTGATGCTGTGCCTGGAGCTTCCACATCGGCTACATTTGCTCTGCTGTCCAGATTCTATCTTTCCAGTGAATTACAATCAATCACCGACCAGGAACAGATTGACGGCAGCGTGACCTTCAATCTTGATTACCTGTAATCGGTAACAGTGTTTAAGCCGGGAGGAATTCTCCCGGCTTTTCATAAACCCCTGACGTCTTTACTGCCGCTTCCTTGAGCTGGTTTGGCCAGGTCTAAAAAGCATCTAAAATTGGGCTAACCATGCGCTTTCCAGCCCTCAGCATCAGGAAAGCATAAACTCCACCGCGTCCGCCGCGTGGATCGCGGCCGTATCAAACACCGGCAGCGGGCTGCTCTCTTCCGGCACCAGCAGGCCGATTTCGGTACAGCCGAAAATCACCCCTTCCGCCCCCTGCTCCGCCAGGGCCTCGATGACCTGAAGATAGTAGTCGCGTGAATGCTCGCTAAAGACGCCGAGGCACAGTTCATCAAAAATGATCTGGTTAATCCGCGTGCGATCGTCAGCTTCCGGAATCAGCGTATCAATAGCAAACTGCTGCTGCAGGCGGCCGCGATAAAAATCCTGTTCCATGGTATAGCGCGTGCCTAATAGCGCAACGCGGCGCTGGCCCTTTGCGATAATCGCTCGTCCGGTAGCGTCGGCAATATGCAAAAACGGCACGTCGCAGCGCGTTTCTATCGCCTGCGCGACTTTATGCATGGTGTTGGTACACAGGACGATCCCCTCGGCGCCCGCCTGCTGCAGGCCGGCCGCCGCCTGGGCGAGGATCTCGCCCGCGCGCTGCCAGTCGCCGCTTGACTGGCAGGCTTCAATTTCGTGGAAATCCACGCTGTGCAGCAGCAGGCTGGCGGAGTGCAGGCCGCCGAGGCGCGCTTTAATACCTTCGTTAATCAGCCGGTAGTAAGGAATCGTCGATTCCCAGCTCATGCCGCCTAACAGACCAATCGTTTTCATCATCCCTCCTTGTGTGAGGTTTTCAGTAAAACAAAGTTGTGATCGACTTTCCACTTCTCCCGACGATCGTTTCCTTTTAGAAGATTATGCGATAGATTAAATGAAACATTGTTTCATTTAATTACAGGACCAGCGGATGTTTATTTTTCATAAAGAGACCACCCTTGAAGATCTGGGCAATGGCGTCACCCGCCGCATCCTTGCGCACGATGGCAAGATGATGGCGGTTGAAGTGAACTTCGAAGCGGGCGCTATCGGGCCGATGCATAATCACCCGCACGAGCAGCTCACCTATGTGCTCTCCGGCGAGTTTGAGTTCACCATCGGTGATGAAAAGCACGTAGTCAGCGCCGGCGATACGCTCTATAAGAAGCCGGAAATTATGCACGGCTGCGTCTGCCTTAAGCCGGGCACGCTTCTTGATACCTTTACCCCCGTTCGTCAGGATTTTCTGCAAAAGTAATCTCTCCTGCCCCAGGGCATGCCAGGCATGCCCACCATTTTCTGAACTTTTCCGCTAATAATAATTGTCATAAAGTATGTCGTAGCATAATGATTAGCAGAGCAATTAATCCCGCCTGAATAGCCTCACTGCGCCTGCCGCTCATCCTTTTCTATGACCTGGCCTCCTGCAAAATGCGCGCGCCAGCACCTTTTTGAAACATCGTTTCGACTTTGATCACATTTCCGCGATCAACCGAATGACTCCGTAATAAATAGCAATAAAATAAAATTAAAACGGCGTTTTACAAAATCAGGACGCTGGGTAAGACAAAATCAAAAAACAGATGTTCTCCAGGGACGACAAGCGCGCAAAAACGCTCAACACACGCACCGTTAACAAGGAATGATTCACCGCTGACATACCAGGAACGCATTAACTTTCCGGCGGCATGGGCCGCGGGAAAGGCAGTAACCCCGAATCCGTATTACAAACTCGTAAGCCAGGTAGGTATGTATGAATGAAAACAGAATGCTGGGATTGGCATGGATATCCCCCTATATCATAGGGTTGATAGTCTTTACCGCCTTTCCCTTTGTTTCATCTTTCTTCCTCAGTTTCACTGAGTACGATTTGATGAGTCCACCGGTGTTTAACGGCATCGAAAACTATCGCTACATGCTGACCGAAGATGGCCTCTTCTGGAAATCGATGGGCGTGACGTTTGCGTATGTCTTTTTAACCATCCCGTTAAAACTGGCTTTCGCGCTGGGGATCGCTTTTGTCCTCAACTTTAAGCTGCGCGGCATCGGTTTTTTCCGTACCGCCTACTATATCCCGTCCATTCTCGGTAGCTCGGTGGCGATCGCCGTTCTGTGGCGCGCGCTGTTTGCTATCGACGGCCTGCTGAACAGCTTTATCGGCGTACTTGGCTTCGACCCGGTCAACTGGCTCGGCGAGCCCTCGCTGGCGCTGATGTCCGTCACCCTGCTGCGCGTCTGGCAGTTCGGTTCGGCGATGGTCATCTTCCTTGCGGCGCTACAGAACGTTCCGCAATCACAATATGAAGCGGCGATGATCGATGGCGCGTCAAAATGGCAGATGTTTATGAAGGTCACGGTGCCGCTAATCACGCCGGTGATTTTCTTCAACTTCATCATGCAGACCACTCAGGCGTTCCAGGAGTTTACCGGCCCGTACGTCATCACCGGCGGCGGCCCTACCTACTCCACCTATCTGTTCTCGCTCTATATCTACGACACCGCCTTTAAGTACTTCGATATGGGCTACGGCGCGGCGCTGGCATGGGTGCTGTTCCTGGTGGTCGCGGTCTTTGCCGCCATTGCGTTTAAGTCTTCAAAATATTGGGTGTTCTACTCCGCCGATAAGGGAGGCAAAAATGGCTGATATCCAACAAATCTCTGAAGCAAGGGACATCGCCGAACGTGAAGTCGCGCGGACGCTGCGTCGTGAAAAAGTCAGCCGCTCGATTCGCTACGTGATCCTGCTGTTCGTCGGCCTGCTGATGCTCTACCCGCTGGTATGGATGTTCTCGGCGTCGTTCAAACCGAACCACGAGATCTTCACCACCCTGAGCCTGTGGCCTGCCCACGCGACCTGGGATGGCTTTATCAACGGCTGGAAAACCGGCACCGAGTACAACTTCGGCCACTACATGCTGAACACCTTCAAGTATGTGATCCCGAAAGTGCTACTGACCATTATCTCCTCCACCATCGTGGCCTACGGCTTTGCCCGCTTCGAGATCCCGTGGAAGAAATTCTGGTTCGCCACGCTGATCACCACCATGCTCCTGCCGAGCACCGTACTGCTGATCCCGCAGTACCTGATGTTCCGTGAAATGGGCATGCTGAACAGCTATCTGCCGCTGTACCTGCCGCTGGCCTTCGCCACTCAGGGGTTCTTCGTCTTCATGCTGATTCAGTTCCTGCGCGGCGTTCCGCGCGACATGGAAGAAGCGGCGCAGATTGACGGCTGCAACTCCATTCAGGTGCTGTGGTACGTGGTGGTGCCAATTCTGAAACCGGCGATTATCTCGGTGGCGCTGTTCCAGTTCATGTGGTCCATGAACGACTTTATCGGTCCGCTGATTTACGTCTACAGCGTGGATAAATACCCCATCGCGCTGGCGCTGAAAATGTCCATCGACGTCACGGAAGGCGCTCCG
Organism: Klebsiella sp. RCJ4; assembly: GCF_009025755.1. NCBI lineage: Bacteria > Pseudomonadati > Pseudomonadota > Gammaproteobacteria > Enterobacterales > Enterobacteriaceae > Klebsiella > Klebsiella sp. RCJ4. The sequence continues at coordinate 152,491 of NZ_WCIN01000043.1, read as the reverse complement.
TGGAACGAAATTCTGGCAATGGCGAGCATCTCCATTCTGCCGTCCATCATCGTGTTCTTCCTGGCACAACGCTACTTCGTACAGGGCGTTACCAGCAGCGGAATTAAAGGTTAAGAGGGAAATATCATGGCTGAAGTTATTTTCAACAAACTGGAAAAAGTCTACTCCAACGGCTTCAAGGCGGTACATGGTATCGATCTGAAAATCGCGGACGGCGAGTTTATGGTTATCGTTGGGCCGTCCGGCTGCGCCAAATCCACTACCCTGCGCATGCTGGCCGGTCTGGAAACCATCAGCGGCGGCGAAGTGCGGATCGGCGAGAAAATCGTGAATAACCTCGCGCCAAAAGCGCGCGGCATTGCGATGGTTTTCCAGAACTACGCGCTCTATCCGCATATGACGGTGCGCGAAAACCTCGCCTTCGGCCTGAAGCTGAGCAAGCTGCCAAAAGACCAGATTGAGGCCCAGGTAAACGAAGCGGCGAAAATCCTTGAGCTGGAAGAGCTGCTGGACCGCCTGCCGCGTCAGCTCTCCGGCGGCCAGGCCCAGCGCGTAGCGGTTGGCCGCGCGATTGTGAAGAAACCGGATGTGTTCCTGTTCGATGAACCGCTCTCTAACCTTGACGCCAAGCTGCGCGCCTCGATGCGCATCCGTATTTCCGACCTGCATAAGCAGCTGAAGAAATCCGGTAAACCGGCGACCACCGTGTACGTTACCCACGATCAGACCGAAGCGATGACCATGGGCGACCGCATCTGCGTGATGAAGCTAGGCCATATCATGCAGGTGGATACCCCGGACAACCTCTATCACAAGCCGAAAAACATGTTTGTGGCCGGGTTTATCGGCGCGCCGGAGATGAATATTCGTCCCAGCAAGCTGGTTGAGCAAGCGGGTCGCCTGCATCTGACCGTTGGCGACGGGCTGCTGCCGCTAAACGACAGATTGCAGAGTAAGGTCGAGACCCATAAGAACCAGCAGGTGTTCTTTGGCGTCCGCCCGGAGTTCGTCTCCATCTCCGATGAACCGTTTGCTGAAGGCTCCTGCGCCGGTGAAATGGTGCGGGTGGAAAACATGGGCCATGAATTCTTCGTCTACCTGAAGGTTGCCGATTATGAACTGACCGCCCGCGTGCCTTCCGATGAAGCGAAGCCAATGATTGAGAAAGGGCTTCATCGCACGGTGCATTTCAAGTTCGATCTCAACAAATGTCATATCTTTGATGCCAAAACTGAACAGAACATCTCTCTGTGAACCCTGGAGTATTAAAATGAAAAAAGTGCTTTTAAGCGCCGCAATCTCCGCAACTTTGGGCCTTACCGCGTTACCTTCCATGGCGAAGGATGTCGACCTGCGTATGTCATGGTGGGGCGGCAACGGCCGTCACCAGGTGACCCTGAAGGCGCTGGAAGAGTTTCATAAACAAAACCCGGATATTAATGTTAAAGCGGAATATACCGGCTGGGATGGCCATCTTTCGCGCCTGACCACGCAAATCGCCGGCGGCACGGAGCCGGACGTGATGCAAACTAACTGGAACTGGCTGCCGATCTTCTCGAAAAACGGCGAAGGCTTCTACGATCTGAATAAGATGAAGGACGTAATCGACCTGAGCCAGTTTGATGCCAAAGAGCTGCAAACCACCACGGTGGACGGCAAGCTTAACGGTATCCCTATTTCCGTCACCGCTCGCGTGTTCTACTTCAACGACGAGACCTGGAAAAAAGCCGGCGTCGAGTACCCGAAAACCTGGGACGAGCTGATGGCGGCGGGTAAAACCTTTGAGAGCAAGCTGGGTAAACAGTATTACCCGGTGGTGCTGGAGCACCAGGACACCCTGGCGCTGCTCAATTCATATATGATTCAGAAGTACAACCAGCCGGCTATCGACGAAAAAACCAAGAAATTCTCCTACAGCAAAGAGCAGTGGGTCGAATTCTTCCAGATGTATAAAAAGCTTATCGACAGCCACGTCATGCCGGACACCAAGTACTATGCCTCGTTCGGTAAGAGCAACATGTATGAAATGAAGCCGTGGATTCAGGGCGAGTGGGCGGGGACCTATATGTGGAACTCCACCATAAACAAATACTCCGACAACCTGAAGCCGCCGGCGAAGCTGGAGCTGGGCAGCTATCCGATGCTGCCGGGCGCCACCGACGCGGGTCTGTTCTTTAAACCTGCGCAGATGCTCTCCATTGGTAAATCCACCAAAAATCCGGAAGCGGCGGCGAAGGTGATCAACTTCCTGCTGAACAGCAAAGAAGGCGTTGAGACGCTGGGCCTTGAGCGCGGCGTGCCGCTGAGCAAAGTCGCGGTGCAATACCTGACCGAAAACGGCGCGATCAAAGAGGACGATCCGGCGGTATCAGGCCTGCGCCTGGCGCAGTCCCTGCCGGCCAAACTCTCGGTGTCGCCATACTTTGATGACCCGCAGATCGTCGCCCAGTTCGGCACCTCTCTGCAGTACATCGACTACGGGCAGAAAACCGTAGAAGAGACGGCAATTGACTTCCAGCGTCAGTCTGACCGCATCCTGCGCCGCGCGATGCGCTAACAACCCGTTATCGGTCCCTACCCCGCAGCTCCGGCTGCGGGGTATTTTTTTAGCAAGGAGTGAATGAATCATGAAAGGCAAAATCATCCCGCTGAGCTTTCTGCATACGCAGGACAGCGAAACCGGTCACCAGGTGATCCGGATGACGCCACCGCATGTTATCTGCCACCGCAACTACTTCTATCAAAAATGCTTTACCCGGGACGGCAGCAAGCTGATTTTCGGCGGCGCGTTTGAAGGCCACTGGAACTACTATTTACTCGATATCGCCAGGCAGCAGGCCACCCAGCTCACCGACGGGCCGGGCGATAACACCTTTGGCGGTTTCCTTTCCGCCGACGACCGGTCGCTGTGGTACGTGAAAAATAACCAGCAGCTGCGCCGTGTGGATCTGGCCTCGCTGGAGGAGCAGGTGGTATATCAGGTGGATGACCAATGGGTGGCCTACGGGACCTGGGTCGCCAATAGCGATTGCAGCCAGATGGTGGGTATCGAAATCAAAAAAAGCGACTGGCAGCCGCTGACCGACTGGGGCAAGTTCCGCGCATTCTACTTCACCGAGCCGGAGTGCCGGCTGATTAATATCGACCTGCGCAGCGGCGAGCAGCGCGTGGTATTGCAGGAAAAACGCTGGCTCGGCCACCCGATTTACCGCCCGTTTGATGACGGCACCATCGCCTTCTGCCACGAAGGCCCGCGCGATGCTATCGATGCCCGAATGTGGCTTATCAACGCTGACGGCAGCCATATGCGCAAGGTTCGCCAGCACCGGTCGGGAGAGAGCTTTACCCACGAATTCTGGGTGCCGGATGGTTCCGCGCTTTACTATGTCGCGCATCAGGAAAACGATCCGCATCGCTATCTGTACCGCGCCGACCCGGCAACGCTGGAAAATCGCCAGCTGATGGCCATTCCTCCCTGCTCACATCTGATGAGCAATCACGATGGCACCCTGGTGGTCGGCGACGGCGCGCCGCACAGCACCGGCGATATACAGCTTAACGATCCGTTTATCTGGGTGTTTGATATTGCCGCCGATAAGCAGACTGCGGTGTGCCGCCACGACTCCACCTGGAAAGTGATTGAAGGCGAGCGCCAGGCGACGCATCCACATCCGTCATTTTCACCGGATAACCGCTGGGTGCTGTTTACCTCCGATAAAGAGGGTATGCCGGCGCTGTATCTGGCAGAGGTGTAGTGATTCGGCAACGTCCCGGCTCGCGCGGTGCTTAGCCGGGCTACATGTTCACTGCCGTCTGCGATCCGGTAGCCCGGACAGATGCGTACCATCGCCTCCGGGAGATTATGCCTCTCTGCGCGCAGCTCCCGGGGGCGGCGCAAAGCGCCTGCCCGGGCTACTGCCGTCTGAGTTCCGGTAGCCCGGGTAAGGCATTTACGCCGCGACCCGGGAAGACCGTCAGAAGAAATATTTAAACCGCACCCGCGCACCGTAGCGTTCATCGGTGTTGCCGCTTTTCATCGCCGATGAATCGAGCCATGACGCATAGGCCCCGAGATAAATATTAAAGTTCGGCATATCCATAATATTCGGCAGATGCCATGAGGTATGAATGGTGTGAATGTCGTAGCGCCCCGGCGCCAGAATCGCGCAGTCGCTATCACACTCCGCGTTGACGCCGGACATATTAAACTGGTCGATTTTGTTATGCGCATAGATATAGCCCAGCTCCACGCGATGCCATAACGCATTGATACCGGCGCTGAAATCCTTTTCATCCGCCGCGTCCAGATACGCGGTGCTTAAGTTCACCACCGCCCCGTCCTCGGCATCGGTTTTCAGCGTGTTCCAGCTCATCGTCATGCCGTAGCCGGTGCGGCTGGACTGATCGACCCAACGTCCATTCTGATTCTCATAACCGTAAGCATTATTAACGAGGTTACTCTCCATCGCTGCCGCCACCGACCAGGCGCCGGATTGCCAGGCCGCGACCGGACGCACGTAAACCACATTTTTACGGTTATCCAGCGCGTTGCCGTGATAATTCTGGTCCACGAACAGCGAGCTGCCGTCCTCCACCAGCGTATTCACCTCAAAATACCAGTTATCGAGATTTTTACTCAGCAGGAAGTTGCCGCCGCTGCTGCTGCGTCCGCGCCCCTCTTTCATCATATAAATATAGCCGTAGCCGTCGCTATACAGATCGTTCGCCGTGTTGCCGGAATATTCAACAAACGTATCCTGATTTAGCGGGAACATATCGTAGGCTTCGAAGCGACCGATTTTAATTTTCCAGTCATCCTGCTGACCAAAGAAAAAGGCCGCATCATCAAGATTCATTTTACCGTTCATATCCGCCAGCGGCTGCACGCTGAATCCGGCATATTTACCGTTAGCCCCTTTGCGTAATCCATCAAAGCCCAGAAGAATACGACCGTTAATATCCCAGCGCTCTTTATCTCCCGGCGCCCAGTTTTTATTGGCGCTGGTTTTCACCGACGTCAGGCTACCGGTGCGGCTGGCGCCGTCCATATTAAACTCAACATCGCCATAGAATTTTAATTCACCATAATCATTAAGTTGTAAAGCGGGTTTAGCCGGTGCGGCGCTGGCCACCGTCGTCGCTGGCGCCTCCTGTTTTTTTAGCGCGCGGATTTCCGCCTCCGCGCTGGCCGCCCGCTGCTCTGTCGCCTTTAGCCGTTGTTCCATTTGTGCCAGTCGCTCCTCAAGGGATAACGGCGCCTGAGCATTAGCCAGAGGGGTAAATAAAGACGTCAGAACACACCCGACCCAGATTTTATTCATCGGAATAACCCTTTATTATTTAGTTAAATAGTATTTTTTATTTATGGGTAAAGCTCGACGACAGTGACAATAATAACCCGCCCATCGTCGAAGACGGGTTATTAACAACTATTCAGTAAAACTTATTCCAGCTGCCAGGCGCCGGCTTCGGTTAAATACGCCGAACCGTTCCAGGCAAATAAAGCCAATTCGCGACGATCGGCATCCGGATATATACGGCTGCTAAGACAGGCCTCGCCATCATTAACAAACACTTCGACGGAAGAGCTATCGAAGAATATCCTTAGCTTCAGATCGGCGCCTTCGTTCAACGGGACGCTGCGGGTGCCGCACAGGCCATACTGCGGATAGTGCCGCTCGAGCACCAGGCGCTGCATCTGCGCATCCACGTAAACGCGCAGACCTTCGCCGAAGCTGAGGCCATACTGCTCGGCGCTGCTGTTCAGGCCATCCCAGTGCAGGATCACCTCCATCGCTTCGCAGTTCTCCACCATCGTGGTCTGCTGGTTTTTCAGGGTCGTCACCGGCCACGGGAAGCTGGCGCCGCGCATGCTCTCGACCTCTTTCGCCGGGCGCATCTGCAGTCGATTATCCGCGCTCAGGCTCAGTTCACGCGGCAGCGACAGCATGCCTGCCCAGCCATCCTGCTGCTCCGGCAGCGGCGACTCCCACATATCCAGCCAGCCGATGACAATGCGGCGGCCGTCGGGAGTGAGGAAGCTTTGCGGGGCATAAAAGTCGTGGCCGTGATCCATTTCCACAAACTCGCCCTCACGCACAAACGCCTGCCCCGGCCGCCATTCACCGAGCAGATAGCCGCTCTGGAACAGGTTGCGGTTTTGATAGCCTTTAGCCGCCAGCCCCTGCGGAGAGAACATCAGAATATGCTTGCCGTTGAGGGCGAAGAAATCCGGGCATTCCCACATGTAGCCCATCTCTTTTTCCGCCTCGTCAAGGACGCCGGCGTCCTGCCACTGGCGCAGATCGGCGGAACGATACAGCCGCACCTGGCCGGTGTCGCCATCGCGAGCGCCGACGATCATGTACCAGCTGTCCCCTTCTCGCCACACTTTCGGGTCGCGGAAATGGTGCATGCCCGGCGGGGTGTCGACCACGATCCCCTGGCGCTCGAAGTGAATCCCGTCGCGGCTGGTGGCCAGACATTGCACCTGATAAAGGTTGGCTTCATCGCTGGGATCGCCATGAAATTTATGCCCGGTATAAATCAATGCCAGCGTATCGCCATCCACCACCGCGGAGCCGGAGAAGCAGCCGTCTTTATCCTCGGGGCCTTCCGGGGCCAGCGCCACCGGCAGATGTTCCCAGTGCACCAGATCTTTACTGCGCGTGTGACCCCAGTGCATCGGCCCCCATTTGGTGGAGTACGGATGGTGCTGGTAAAACGCGTGGTACCAGCCGTCAAACCAGACCAGGCCATTGGGATCGTTGATCCAGCCCGCGCGGGCGGCCAGGTGATAGCGCGGATACCAGCGCAGGTTCAGCTGTTCATGTTTAGCCTGCAGTTCTTGCTCAGCCCGGGAAATTGAATACGTCATATTCATTACTCTTTTGATTCAGATAGCGGAAGTTTGCGGCATTAGCGGGTCCGAAGAGGACTTACTGGAGCGCAACAAGAAGATGGAGATAAAGGTGGTGCAGAACACCAGCAGTCCCATAATCAGATAGGACTGGGCGAAGCCGTATTTCTCATAGCTATAGCCAGCGAGCGGCGACAGAACCGTCGCGATAACCGAGCTGGTGCAGGCAAAGCCGACCAGATACAGCGTGGATGAAAGACGCTTGTCGAAGTTTAAGCTGTTGTATTTAAAGATAGATACCAGCAATACCGGCAGCTCGACGGCGTGGAGCAGCTTGGTGATGGAGATCAGCAGCGGCCCCTCCACCAGCCCGGAAGCCACCATACGCATGGCCATCACCATTCCGGCGAAGATCAGGCCGTTTTTCGCGCCGACGCGGTTAACCAGCCACGGCGCGCAGAACATACCGGCGGCTTCCAGGAACACCTGGAACGAGTTCAGGTAGCCGTACATCGCGTTGCCTTCCTGCAGGGTCGGGAACTGGGAAGAGAAGTAGACCGGGAACTGCTGGTCATAAACGCCGTAGATGCAGGTGCCGATGACGAAGAAGACCAGCGCCCAAAAGCGCGGCAGGGTCAGCAGACGCAGGGCGTCTTCCAGCGTGACTTTACCGCCGGATACCGCCTCCTGCATGGCATGCGGCGCGGAAGAGACCCGCAGTCGCGCCAGTAGGAAAAAAAAGACCAGTCCGGAGCAGCTGGCCACCGCGAAGTTTAAGTGCGGGTTAATGTTGAACAACAAACCGGCGAAGAAGGTCGCCACCGCCCAGCCCAGCGAGCCCCACATCCGCGCCTTGCCGAATTCAAACTGGCTCTGGCGCGCGACGCGCTCGGTGTAGGATTCCAGCACGCCGATACCGCCGTTGAAGGTCAGTCCGATATAAATCCCGCCGAAGATGCTGCCGAGTAAGACGTTAATTTTGAGGAGGTAGCCAAACGCCATATAGGCCGGGCCGGAGAGGATCAGCAGTACGGTGATGTACCAGAGCAAATTTTTACGCAGGCCGAGTTTGTCCTGAATAAAGCCGTAGCACACCTGCGCGAAAAGCGCGGAGACGGAAAGCACCGAGAAGATAATTCCCGTATCCCCCGGCTTAAGTCCCACTTCCTGATGTAGCCAGATAGAGAGCAGCGAACCTGAAGAGGACCAGGTCACGAAAAAGAAAAAGAGTAACGCACTGAGTAACGGATAGCTGTGAGAGTGATGCGCTTTCATCATGACATTCTCATGTTGGAGTAATGCTATTATGGTAACGTTAACAAAAAGCGAAACTCACTTCGTTTTGTTGAGATTCATGATGTTAATCACAAAAGTTAACGTTAACATAAAAGGGATGAGATCTCGATCAAATATTCATCTTCTTCGCTCGCGCTACGTGTACGATAGAATATTGTATGATCCTTTTACATCAGTAACTTAGTTGACCCCGCTGCTGGCGGCAAGGGTGGAGCACTTAATATGGCATCTCTGAAGGATGTAGCAAAGCTGGCGAATGTCTCGCTAATGACGGTCTCCCGGGCGCTTAATAGCCCGGAAAGGCTCAAGCCGGAGACCCTGGCTCGGGTCCAGGCGGCTATCGAAGAGACCAACTACGTCCCCGACCTGTCGGCGAAGAAAATCCGCGGCGCTCACGCGACGCCAAACACCATCGGAGTACTGGCGCTGGATACTGTCACCACGCCGTTCTCGGTGGAGATTACGCTCTCCATCGAAGAGACCGCGCGGGCGCACGGCTGGAACAGCTTCGTGGTCAACATGTTCTCTGACGATAGCCCGGACGCTATCGTCGACCTGCTGCTCTCCCATCGTCCGGACGGCATTATCTACACCACGATGGGTCTGCGTCAGGTACCGCTACCGGCCAAGCTGTTAACCCTCCCCTGCGTGCTGGCCAACTGCGAAAGCCTGCACGACCCGGTGGCCAGCTATATCCCGGACGACGAACAGGGTCAGTATACGGCGGTACAGGCTCTGCTGGCCGCGGGCTATCGCCGGCCGCTGTGCCTGCATCTGCCGGCGAATCATCTGGCCACCGTCCGCCGCCGTCAGGGGCTGGAACGCGCCTGCCGGGAAGCGGGTGTTGACCCGGATACGCTCGCTCACTGCTATATGGCCTACGGCGATGAGCACTATCGCGATATTCCCGCAGTCGTGCTGGCCCATATTCAACAGCGCAAGCCGCAGTTCGACTCGGTGATTTGCGGCAACGACCGCATCGCGTTTATGGTCTATCAGACGCTGCTGGCGCGCGGGCTGCGTATTCCGCAGGATGTGGCGGTGGTGGGTTATGACAATATGGTGGGGATTGGCGATCTGTTTTTCCCGTCGCTCTCAACGGTGCAGCTACCGCACTATGATATCGGGCGCCTGAGCGCCCAGCACATTATTAACGGCGACAGCCATCGGGAGACGGTAAAAGTAGCCAGCCCGTGGCTGCCGCGCGAGTCGTTATAATTAATTGCCGATATTGCGCAGCTTCTCGCCGGACATCAGCCTGCGTTCAATATGCTCCAGGGTGACGTTTTTGGTTTCCGGGATCAGCCAGAACGTCACGCCGATAAAGGCGACGTTCAGCGCGGTGTAAAGCCAGAAGGTTCCTGCCGCGCCGATCGCGTCCAGCAGCGTCAGGAAGGTCGCGCCGATAATCATGTTCGACACCCAGTTGGTGGTGGTTGAGCAGGTGATGCCGAAATCGCGGCACTTCAGCGGCTGAATTTCCGAACACAGGATCCACACCACCGGCGCGGCGCTCATCGCATAGCCGGCGATACACATCATGGTCATCCCCACCGACAGCCAGGAGAGACCGCTGGAGGCGGTGCCGTTATCAAACTGCATCAGACAGTAGCCCAGCACCAGCGTGCCGATGGCCATCACGCTAAAACCGATTTTCAGCGCCGGCTTACGTCCGGCCTTATCGACGGTAAAGACGGCGATAAAGGTAGCGAACATAAAGGTCAGGCCAACCACCAGGGTCGCGACCATCTGCTGTTCGGTGGTGGTGAAGCCCGCCATTTTAAAGATGCGCGGCGCGTAGTACATGATGATATTCATACCGGTAAACTGCTGCATCGCCTGCAACAGCATGCCGAGGAATACCGCCCGCCGCACGTTGCGGTTGACCTTAAACAGCGCCCAGCCGCCCTGCTTCAGCTTCAGGCTTTCGCGGATCTCGTTGAGCTCGTCACGGGCTTTTTCTGACGTGTCGCGCAGCATCCGCAGCACCTCTTCCGCTTCCACGTGACGCCCTTTTTCCGCCAGCCAGCGCGGGCTGTTCGGCAGGAAGATCACCAGAACAATCAGCACCACCGCCGGCAGCGCCAGTACGCCAAGCATCGCCCGCCAGTTGCCGCTATAGCTGAACGCGGTGTCGGAGAGAAACGCCATCACGATACCCAGCGTCACCATCAGCTGATACATGCTGATCATCTTGCCGCGCACGTTTTCGCTCGCCATTTCCGACAGGTACAGCGGCGCGGTATAAGAGGCGATCCCCACGGCGACCCCGAGAACGATCCTTGCCACCAGCAGCATTTCGACGCTGGTCGCAAACGCGGAGCCCACGGAGCCGGCAACGAACAGCACCGCGCCCACCATCAGGCTGTATTTGCGCCCGAGGCGGAAAGAGAGCCAGCCGTTAAATAACGCGCCGATGGCGGCTCCCAGCATCATGCTGCTCACCACCCACTCCTGCAGGCGGCTGGATAAAACAAAATGGTCGGTAATAAAGGGCAGCGCCCCGGCAATCACCCCGATATCGAGGCCAAACAGCAACCCTGCCACCGCGGCGGCAATGGAGACAAACTGATTCATGCGCCGGGTATCGCGCTGCGTACGCGGCATGGTTGTAGAGTCGTGACTGAGAGTGGTCATTTTTTTCCTGCCAGACGAAGTAAGACATACGATGAAACTACGGGATCGGCGGCGTAAGGTGTCAGGCAGGACACGCCAAAGATATGGATTAAGTTGCTACAGGCAATGGTTTTGTGATGGACATTCAACTTTCAGAAGAGCAGAAAATAAGCATTTCATCTTCAACAACCCCTGTTACATATAGATACTTACCTCAAAAACAAATAAACCATATGGACTATTTCAGTTTCATCATATGGACAATTGTTATTCAGACATAAAAAAACCCTGCCGAAGCAGGGTTCTATTTTGCGCTGATAACGCGGCAAATATTAGCGCGCCAGCCAGCCGCCATCCACCGCGACGGTGTAGCCATTGATGTAGTCAGAAGCGCTGGAGGCCAGGAAGACCACCGGCCCCATCAGGTCGCTCGGCAGACCCCAGCGTCCCGCCGGGATACGGTCGAGGATCTCGCTGCTGCGCTGTTCGTCGGCGCGCAGCTGCTGGGTATTGTTGGTCGCCATATAGCCCGGCGCCAGCGCGTTGACGTTGATGCCGTGCTTCGCCCACTCGTTCGCCAGCAGACGAGTCACGCCCATCACCGCGCTTTTTGACGCCGTGTAGGAAGGTACGCGGATCCCGCCCTGGAAAGAGAGCATTGAGGCAATATTGATAATCTTGCCGCCGGTACCCTGGGCAATAAAGTGCTTCGCCGCCGCCTGAGACATAAAGAACACGCTCTTAATGTTCAGGTTCATCACGTCGTCCCAGTTTTTCTCGCTGAATTCGATCGCGTCTTCGCGACGGATCAGGCCGGCGTTGTTAACCAGGATGTCGATATGGCCGAACTCCGCCACCGCGCGCTCCAGCAGCTGCGGGATACCGTCAATCTGGCGCAGATCGGCGGTCAGGCTGAGAAAACGACGGCCCAGCGCCGTAACGCGCTCAATAGTTTCCGTCGGTTCAACAATATTGATACCCACGATATCGCAACCGGCTTCCGCCAGGCCCACCGCCATGCCCTGGCCCAGACCCGTATCACAACCGCTCACCACGGCTACTTTGCCCTGCAGGGAGAATGCGTCGAGAATCATACTTGGTTCCTTAATCTTTCAGAGCCTGTGTAGGTACAGGCAAGGTTCTGATAGTCCAGCCTGCGGCTTGTGCAGACCCTTATGGTTTGAAGAACTCGCAGGGATTGCCCCTTCTAAAAATAAAACAGAGTTCCGTTTTACAGTGAGGACATCTTAGCCCTGGCTAAATTCATTTTCAATTATTATTAAAACATCGTTTCAATTTTAAGGCTGTTAAATGTTAAAAATGCAAAACAGATCACGAAGCGGTGATTGATAAACCGTGAAATTCCTATTTAATTCAATAAAATACAATGAGTTATTCAAACTTTAAAAAAAGACGGCGGATCGAAAAAAAACGGCAGGAAAACAAAGAGCGCGGGGATGCCGGCCGTACTGTCAGCAAAAAAGCGCGATCTATAGCAAGAAGTTGTTGCGAATTGCGTCCGTCATCACAAATAATGAAACGATGTTTTGATAAATTAACACTCATCTTTTAAATCTACTTCCACTGGCCGGTCAACGCAGGCGGGCGACATCTCAGGAAGGAAAAGGAGTACATCATGGCTAAAGGCATGCGGGTTAAACTGAATTATGACGTCAGCCGCGATCCGGACACCGGCGCGGAGATCACCCGCTTAACCCCACCGGAAGTGACCTGTCATCGTAACTATTTCTATCAGAAGTGTTTTTTTAACGATGGCAGCCACCTGCTGTTTGCCGGCGAATTCGACGGCAACTGGAACTACTATCTGCTGGACCTCGCAAAGGCCGAGGCGGTGCAGCTAACGGAAGGCGCCGGTGATAACACGTTTGGTGGTTTCCTTTCTCCGGATGATAAATCCCTTTATTACGTGAAGAACGACCGTACGCTGCTGGAGGTTAACCTCACCACGCTGCAAGAGCGTGAAGTGTATCGCGTCGCCGATGAGTGGGTGGGCTACGGTACCTGGGTGGCCAACAGCGATTGCACCAAACTGGTTGGCATCGAGATTGCCAAAAACGACTGGACGCCGCTCAACGACTGGCAGATTTTCCACGATTTCTTCCACAAAGGCCCCCACTGCCGCCTGCTGCGCGTCGACCTGCAAACCGGCGAAAGCAGCGTGATCCACGAAGAGAGGAAATGGCTGGGCCATCCGATTTATCGTCCGTTTGATGACCATACCGTCGCCTTCTGCCATGAAGGGCCGCATGACCTGGTCGATGCGCGGATGTGGATGGTAAATGAAGACGGTAGCAACGTGCGTAAAGTCAAAGCGCATGCGGAAGGCGAAAGCTGCACCCACGAATTCTGGGTACCGAACGGCTCCGCGCTGGTGTACGTCTCTTATCTGAAGGGCCAGCAGGGCCGGACGATCTACAGCTTCAACCCGGATACCGGCGTTAATGAAGCGGTGATGCAGATGCCGGCCTGTTCGCATCTGATGAGTAACTTTGACGGCACGATGCTGGTTGGCGATGGTTCCGGTACCCCGGTGGACGTCAAAGACACCAGCGGCTACACCATTGATAACGACCCGTATCTGTACGCTTTCGATGTCGCGAAGCAGGCCTATTTCCGCGTTGCGCGTCACGATACCTCCTGGGCAACCGTGGCCAATAGTCGCCAGGTTACCCACCCGCACCCGTCCTTTACGCCGGACGATAGCGCCATTTTGTTCAGCTCCGATAAAGACGGCAAACCTGCCGTGTATATCGCGAAGCTGCCGCCCCAGCCTGAGATGCTGAAGGCATAGCGTTAGCCACTGTTTGAGTTAGTGTTTCTGTAACTGGCCTTGCCCTCCTTTCGGAGGGCTTTTTTATGCCCGGCGTTTTCCCCGGATCGCGCTGCGCTTATCCGGGCTACATTCCGTGCCGATGGGGCGCACTGCGCCGTTCCGGGAAGAGGGATTAATACCAACGGAAAACCCCGGCTGACCGCTCCGGGGTAAACGATGAGGACATTTTTTAAGTTAGAACGAGTAGGCAACACCTACGCGGAAACGGGTCTGGCGGTCGCTGCGATCGTTGACGCCAACGTTGCCGAGCTCGCCGTACGGCGCCCAGTTTTTATCCAGCTTGTAGGCAACCTTGAGGTTGTACTCCTGCGAGTACGGTTTGTTGTCGTTGCGCTTAACCCCTTCGGTACTGCGCGCATAAACGTAGTTCAGCTCCGTACGCCAGTCGCCGAAGACGTAACCGGCCCACGCATCGCCGCGGTTAACTTTGTCATCATCTTTCCCTGCATTCGCCGGGTAGCGGGTATAGTCGTAACGATAGCGGGCGGCGACGTAGAAGCCATTATCGAAGCTGTACTGCACGCGCAGGTTTGGCTTATAGATCGAGCGGCTATCGTTACTTTCAATATTGAACCCCGGCGTGACCGAGAAGTTTTTATTCGCCTTCCACTGCCAGGTAATGCTCTCTTCATGACCATTACCGACGAAATCTGAATAAGGCTGGCTGGTGTTATCGCCGCCCGACTTCCACTTCGCCTCAACGGAGAAGCCAAAGCCGTTAGCGAAACGATGGGAGACGGAGACGCGGTCGGCGTTGCTCTTATCCGATTTGCCGCCGTCAATGAATTCGTGACGTAAATCTACCGTGATGGCTGAAGCCGCGAAAGACATGCCACAGAGTGCAGCAAGGGCCAGAGATCTTGCGAACATAAATTACCCCTCATAATTAAAATATCGTTTCGTTTTTATAAAACCGTATTTTATTTTTTAGGCAATAATGTTTTAGTGATCGCGATCGTAAATATTTGTTTCAAAAAAGGTGGCACAGAAAGACGTGACAACGCTCAACAAAATAGCGCGTCAGAAAGGAATTTTTGGCAGGGTAACGCCTGGCGGGAAGCAAAAAAAAGCCTCCACAGGGAGGCTCAGTTAACGCATATATCAGAAAGGGCTTATTCGCGTTCCACCGCCAGCGCCACGCCCTGGCCGCCGCCGATGCATAGCGTGGCCAGCCCTTTGCGGGCATCGCGTTTAATCATCTCGTGCACCAGGGAAACCAGAATGCGGCAGCCGGAAGCGCCAATCGGGTGGCCCAGCGCAATGGCGCCGCCGTTCACGTTCACCCGCCGCTCGTCCCATTCCAGTACCCTGCCCACCGAAATGGCCTGAGCGGCAAAGGCTTCGTTGGCTTCGATAAGATCGACTTCATCCAGCTTCCAGCCCGCGCGTTCAAGGCAGCGACGGGTGGCATGGACCGGCGCGATCCCCATCAGCGCCGGATCGACGCCCACGCTGGCAAAAGCGCGGATCCGCGCCAGAATCGGCAGCCCCAGCTCCTCGGCTTTAGCTTCGCTCATCATCATCACCGCCGCCGCGCCATCGTTAATGCTTGAGGCATTGCCGGCGGTGACCGAGCCCTGCTGGTCAAAGGTCGGCAGCAGGCTGGCCAGCGCTTCTGCGCTGGGGTCGACGCGCGGCTGCTCATCGGTATCCACCAGGCGCGGAGTACCGTTGAGTTCGCTGGTCACCGGCACGATTTCATCGCGAAAGCGTCCGGAATCAATCGCCCGCCGCGCTTTGTGCTGCGAGCTAAGCGCCCACGCATCCTGCAGTTCACGGCTGATGCCATACTCGCGCGCCAGGTTCTCCGCCGTCACGCCCATATGGTAGTCGTTAAACGCATCCCACAGGCCATCGTGGACAAGGCTGTCGATAAGCTGGCTATTGCCCAACTGGGCGCCGGTACGGCTGTCGGTCAGCACGTGAGGGGCGCGGCTCATATTCTCCTGCCCGCCGGCGATCACTACGTCCGCTTCGCCGCACTGAATCGCCTGGGTCGCCAGGTGCAGCGCCTTCAGTCCGGAACCGCAGACGTCGTTGATGGTAATAGCAGAAACGGTGTTTGGCAGCCCGCCGCGGATCGCCGACTGACGCGCCGGATTCTGTCCGGTTCCTGCCGTCAGCACCTGGCCGAGGATCACCTCATCAATACTTTGCGGATCGACGCCGCTGCGCTCAACAAGCGCCTTCACCACCACGCTGCCCAGCTCCACCGCCGAATGACGCGACAGCGCGCCCTGAAAACAGCCGATTGGCGTTCGCAACGCGCCGACGATTACGACATCTTTCATCCTCTACCTCTGCTCCGCCTCTGCGCAAAGAAACAGCATCATAGTAGTGAATTGTTATCAAAAATTTTCGCAATTGTTTAAAAAAAGTGAGGGGAATCACAAAGATCGTCGGGATGGCAAAAATGGCCCCTATTCGCGCCCGTGCCCCTGCAGATGCTGACGCAGCCAGCTTCCCGCTTCTCCCGGCGGCGCCTTTTTATTCCACAGCAAATCGGTGGAGATCATCCGCGGCCAGCCGGCAATATCCAGCGCCACCAGGCTTCCGCTCCCGGCGAACTCCTCCACCAGCGCGCTGGGCAAAATACACCATCCCAACCCCTGCGCCGCCATGCTGAACAGCAGCAGATAGTTAGGCGCCGACCATACCAGACCGCGCGCCGGTTCCGCCGTATTTTCCAGATAGGTGCTCAGGCGCAGCTCGCGCCAGCTGAACAGCTCATCGCGGGTGACGCTGCCCTGGGCCGCCAGCGGGTGCCGGGGCGCCACGAAGATAGCCATTTCGGTTTGCATCGGCAGCCGGATACTGCCTATCTCTGTCGGGTAGCTGTCCCTGGCCTCAATCAGCCCCACCTGCGCCCGCTCCTTTTGCAGCAGATCGATAACGTCGTCGTCTTCACCAATCAGGCACTCAAATTCGGTGTGCGGAAAACGACGATCGAACTGCGCCAGCAGATCTTCCAGCACATCGGGATGCAGCGTATCGGAGAGCACAAAGGTCAGACGCGCTTCGGTGTTGCCAGACAGCGAAATGGCCAGCTCATCCAGCCTGTCGCTGGCCGCCAGAATCGCCTTCACGTAGCTCAACACCTGTTCGCCCTGCGGCGTGAGCGTCGGCTGTCTGGAGGTGCGATCGAACAACGTCACGCCAAGATCGGCTTCCAGGTTGGCGATTGCGGTGCTGATGGTGGACTGGCTTTTGCGCAGCCGCCGCGCCGCGGCTGAGAATGAACCGCAGGCCACGGATTCGACAAACGCGGTTAAAGCTTCGGGAGAATAGCGCATGAACTATCTACTTTATCGATGGATACTATCTTTCGTTTATCACATTTATCCATAAAATGCCGGGTAATTTCATATAAAGACCGGAGGCAACAAGCCATGCAACAAGTCAACGCCCAGCGCAAAACGCTGACGGAACGGGTAATCCACGCGATAAGCTTTGAAGGTCTGGCGACGCTGATCCTCGCCCCAACCGCCGCATGGCTCATGCAGCGTTCGGTCGTTGAAATGGGCGGGCTCAGTATCCTGCTCGCGACGCTGGCGATGGTCTGGAACATTATCTATAACGCCCTCTTCGACCGGCTGTGGCCGGTAACCCGGGTCGTCCGTACCCTGCGGGTCCGCGCGCTGCACGCGATCGGCTTCGAGTCAGGCTTTATTATTATCGGCGTCACGATGGTCGCGCTGGTGCTGGGCGTTTCGCTGATGCAGGCGTTTATGCTGGAAATCGGCTTTATGTTGTTCTTCCTGCCCTACACCATGGCCTTTAACTGGGTCTGGGATATGCTGCGCGAGCGGGTCATCAAGGTTCGCCAGCAGCGGATCGCCGCCCGCCAGTAATCTTTAGCAAAGCGCCCGGCCGGTAACGGGCGCTCCGCCGCTTCATTTCTTCGCCAGAAACTATCGCCACAGCCCACGCATAAATGTGCTAAATTGCACTCCTTTTTGTTCGTTTTCTGGTTGATAAAGTCGCATAATGTCTAAAATTTGGTCTAAAGAAGAAACTCTCTGGAGTTTCGCCTTATATGGCACTGCTGTAGGCGCTGGCACGTTATTCTTGCCGATCCAACTGGGATCCGCGGGCGCTATCGTTCTGTTCATCACCGCGCTGGTCGCCTGGCCGTTAACCTACTGGCCGCATAAAGCGCTGAGCCAGTTTATTCTCTCCGCCAACATCGCCCCGGGCGCAGGGATCACCGGCGCCGTTAATCACTATTACGGTAAAAAGATCGGTAGCCTGATTACCGGCCTCTATTTCCTCGCCTTTTTCGTGGTGGTGCTGATCTACGCCGTCGCCATTACGAACTCGCTCGCGGAGCAGCTCTCCAGACATGTGCCCATCACTTCTCAGGTCAGGGCGCTGCTCAGCCTGGGCGTGGTGCTGGTGCTGAATCTGATCTTTTTAATGGGCCGCCACGTCACGATTAAAGTCATGGGCTTTTTAGTCTTCCCGCTGATCGCCTGTTTCCTGTTCCTCTCCATCTATTTAATGGGGAGCTGGCAGCCGGCTTATCTGACCAGCCAGATGCAGCTGACCCCGCACACGTTCCACCAAATCTGGATCTCGATTCCCGTGATGGTTTTCGCTTTTAGCCATACGCCGATCATATCGACTTTTGCTATCGATCAGCAGGAGAAATACGGCGAGCAGGCCATGGGTAAATGCAAAAAAATCATGAAGGTGGCCTACACCCTCATCTGCGCCAGCGTGCTGTTTTTCGTCTTCAGCTGCCTGCTGTCGATACCGGCGGGCTATATTGAAACCGCCCGCCATCAAGGGGTCACTATTCTTTCCGCCCTGTCGATGATGCCGGGGTCGCCGGCGTGGCTGGCGATCACCGGGATTATTGTGGCGGTGGTGGCGATGTCGAAATCGTTCCTTGGCACCTATTTTGGCGTGATTGAAGGGGCCAGTGAAATCGTCAAAACGTCCCTCGCCCAGGCGGGGATTCGTAAAAGCCGCGCGTTTAACCGGGCGATGTCGATCCTGCTGGTTTCGACGCTGACCTTCGTGGTGTGCTTTATCAATCCCAACGCTATCTCAATGATTTACGCCGTCAGCGGCCCGCTTATCGCGATGATCCTGTTCATCATGCCAACCCTCTCGACGTATCTTATTCCGGCGCTGAAGCCCTACCGCTCGGTAGGTAGCTTTATTACCCTGGTTGTCGGTTTGCTCTGCGTGTCGGTGATGTTTTTTAGCTAATCCTCTTCGTGCGGCGAGTCTTTTCCTCGCCGCACGTTCTGCCAACATTCTCCCCCCACCAATCTCCCTGACGGACATACACTTATCCCTTGCACACCAAGAAAGCGGGGGTTTATATGTCCAGCGTAAAATTATCCGGTACTGCGACGTTAGGCGATCGTCAGGTTTATCGTCTGGGATACGGGGCGATGCAGCTTGCGGGGCCCGGCGTTTTCGGCCCGCCAAAAGATCCGCAAACCGCTATCCGCGTACTGCAGGAAGCGGTCGAGTCGGGCGTCAATCATATTGATACCTCCGATTTTTACGGTCCACACGTGACTAATCAGCTCATTCGCCAGGCGCTGCATCCCTATTCCGCCGATCTGTGCATCGTCACCAAAGTCAGCGCTCGCCGCGACGATAAAGGCAACTGGCTGCCCGCGATGTCGCCCGCGGAGCTCACTGCGGCGGTGGAGGACAATCTGCGCAATCTGGGCCTCGACGTGCTTGAGGTGGTGAACCTGCGCAGTATGCTCGGCACGCATGGCCCGGTTGAAGGTTCGCTGGAGGGGCCCTTAACCACCCTTCTGGAGCTGAAAGAACGCGGGTTGATTCGCCATATCGGGCTGAGTAACGTCACCGCCAGACAGGTGAGCGATGCGCAAAAACTGACGCCAATCGTCTGCGTTCAGAACCAATATAACGTGGCGAACCGTCAGGATGATCCGCTGATCGACGAGCTGGCGGCGCAAAATATCGCCTGGGTGCCCTTTTTCCCCCTCGGCGGTTTTACCCCGCTTCAGGCCCGGGAGCTTAACGACGTCGCCGCTTCGCTTGACGCCACGCCGATGCAGGTGGCGCTGGCCTGGCTGCTCCAGCGCTCGCCGAATATCCTGCTCATTCCGGGCACCTCCTCGCTACAGCATCTGCACGAGAATCTGGCCGCCGCGCAATTAACGCTTCCACCAGAAGCGTTAGCCATTCTGGATAATCTCCAGCCCCACTCCTGATTTCAGGCTTCTGCGGATCGATATTCGCAGAAGCCTTCTCCTCAATATTTGCCTGGAATTACCTTAACGCCACTGGCACTATACATCCTACAAATTAGGCGTTATCCGCTTTATTCTCTTACGGATAACCCTATGCAAAGCATAGATTTAAACTTTTTCGACTGGCCTCCTAAATGGAGGCTTCTGTCGTTTTTGTCTCGCCAAAATTTTCGAACTCTTGATTACAGGAAAAACAATATCTCATTCAAAGTTTATACAAATCAATTTAGCTGCAAAGATAGCTAACAACATCAAATGCTCATAAAAACATCTGGTTAACACAATCAGAATGTTTGTATTGCTATATAAAAAATCGACCACACACAATAACAATTTACAAGGATTTCACATGACAGAGGGAACGATAAAGACGAGTAAGTATGAAATTATTGCTATTTTCAGGGAAGAGCTCCGAAAGCAGGCGGAGATAGAAGTTTTTGTTAATAACAAAAGCACTATTACCCAGCTAACGCGGGTAGATTTTGCCGAGTTTCATATCTCCACCACCAGCAAAATCCCCGCGGGGCATAAAGTTAAATTTATTCTGCATAGCGATTCAGGGAAAATCGAGTTTTGCTCTACGCTAAAGAAAAGCTATGCCGGCGGTGAAGGGAAATGCAGGAAGGTCGCATTTACCTTACCGGAGTGTATCCAGGTGGTACAACGCCGGCGCGATCCCCGATTCCGTCTGCGCCACGAGCACGAATTCTTCTGTCACGGCCGACACAAAAACGGAGAAAACTATCTATTCGAAATCAAAGACATTTCGGACGGCGGTTGCGCGCTGATGACCAGGAGCCCCAATCTGAAATTCCTCAGCCATAACGCCATCCTCAAGAACGCTATCCTCGCCCTCGCTGAATATGGCGAAATCACCGTAGATTTAGTTATAAAAAATGTTGTTATGGTGACTTTAGATGATAACGAGAAGTCAGATAGCTACTACCAGATCTCCTGTCAGTTTAAATTTCGCCATCTTGATAACAAGAAGCGAATAGAAAAAGTGCTGCTCGACTTGATTATGGAAGCCAAGAGAAAAAAGAGAGTCTGAACCATTGGACAGTATATTACTTTACACAGATGACAATATCATCGGGCAATCAATCCATGATTATATGATTGATCGCGCCAGGGATATCACCACCCTGAAATTTCAGGATATTGTGAAAGGGGTCAGCGCCTCCCCGGCAGCCACCGTTATTATCAATATCATCCACAAAGATATCTCTGCGGCCACAACGGTCGCATTACTGAACACTTTGCGCAAGCGCCTGACGCATTGCGCGCTGCTGGTGCTGATCGTCAAAAGCGAGCTGTCCAGCCTGTTCCGGGAGCTGCTTGATCTGGAAAACCTGTTGATTCTGACCGAAAAATCCTCGCTGGCAGATTACTCAGCCATCATCAGCAGGCCCTTAACCGCCGAGGGCTGCCAGGGGCTATGCACCCGCCGCAAGCTGACCGCCAGGGAACTTCAGGTGCTGGAGTTAATTATTGCCTGCAATAACAGTAAAAGGATTGCGGTGCTTCTCGACATTGATCATAAAACGGTCCACAGCCATAAGGTACATATTATGAAGAAACTCGGGATGAATAACTCGCGAACAATGAACAAAAGCATAGTCAATATGTACCAGTGCTAAAACCAAAAATATGTGGGTGACCAATCAAAACCCGATAATTTATTGGCGATAAGCCATTAATAATCATTCCCATAGGTAGAAAGGTCACCTATAATATTCTCCTCTCTTTACCTCTGACCTGATTTTTGACGAGAGATAATGAACGCAACTCTTTTTTCCAGGCATAATTTATCACGTAGCGATATATCCGTTCGTTATGTCTTTCAAAAAATGTTTTCCCCAAAAGGTACGCTCGTCGCCGTTGAGTGCCTGAGCCGCTTTGACCACCTCTCTATATCGCCGGAAAACTTCTTTCGCTACGCCAATACGGGACTACGCGAAAGCATTTTTATGGAACAGCTGGCGCTTATTGAAAAACATAAACAGTGGTTTAAGCAAAATGCTATCTCGGCGACGATTAATGTTGATGACCATATACTTAACGTATTGCAACGCCCGGAGATTAAAGCGCTCGTCGACCAAATCGGCTGCGTCCATTTTGAAGTGACCGAGAATTCCCATAATCTTTTGAATAATGCTCTCGCAACCTGGAATAACCCGCAAAGCACTACGCTCTGGCTCGATGATTTTGGCTCTGGCAACGCCGGTATTCACGCTATTCGCGACTATCACTTCGATTATGTCAAAATCGATAAAGACTTCTTCTGGCTTTTAATGCAAAAAGATTCCGGTCGTCCGTTAATGGATGCCCTCGTCACTTTCCTTTCCCGCAACCACCATAATGTGATTATTGAAGGTGTAGAAAGCGAAGCGCATAAGGCCTGGTTGCAGGGCATGGAATGGTTTGCTATTCAGGGACACTACTGGAAGGAAGTGAGCATTGAACAATTGGTCCAGGAAGATATCACCGCATAAATAAATGCCGGATAACTCCGGCATCAAATGTCATACTCGCGCAATACCCTCTCCCCTTCAATTATAAACGAGCTCCCATGTTGCCCAACTGGTCAACGGGCCGCTGGTTGCTTTTTCCGGCGCGGGGGTCACGTAGCCGATGTAATAGGTAAATACGCCGCCATCGACCGCTTTTTCGACCAGCGGCACCCGGTTTTGCAAGGGGTCGGCCGGGACGATTTTATTACTTTTATCGAGGGTATTATTATCATTGGTCGACAGCGCGAGGAAAATATGGCTGGCGCCGTCCGCCCGCGTATTCCTCAGATAGCCAGCATTTTCATTGCCCACCGCATTGACCGTAAAGCCGTCAACCCAGCGGACGTTAACCAGGCGGATCTCGTCTTTATCCGCCGCGCCGCCGTCGTGACGCAGCTGGCAGTTCGAGAGTTCCAGCGTAAAAGGCTGCGGCTTCATAAATGCCCCGGCGCCGCGATCGTGTACTTCGGCCAGGCTGACCGGCGCCAGCCAGACGCTGCCGCTCCCCGCGTTGTTGCCGCCGTTCAGCGCCACGCTACAGGAGATATCCGTCACCCGTCCGGCAAAATCCACCCGCCCTCGATCGTAGTTGGTCTCAAAACCCGACGCCGGGGAGGCCATCAGCATCCCGCCGATCAGCGCCAGCTGAATGAGTCGTTTGCTATTTTTATATTGTGCTGAATCACGCATACCCGCCTCCCGAATTAATCGTACGTCAGGTTAAAGATCATGTGCGACTCCACCTCACCGGTACTGGTGGTCGGCGCATATTGATAGAAACGCGCATGCAGAGGCAGGGTGATGTATCGGGTTTCTTGCGTGCGCAGCGTACCGACGCTGTATTTCTTGTTGAATTCCAGCGGTACGCCCTCTTTCAGGACCTGGATACCAATTCCTTTCGCCAACGAGGAGCCGGATTTTTCGTTCAGCAGCGCGCCTCGGCTCACCGTGGTGCCGGTAGCCAGCGTGCCGGAGAAAGAGGTCTGGATATTGGCGTATCCCGACTCGCTTAACCCGCCGCTGCACTGCAGCTCAATATTAAAATCCTTTCCGCCCGCGGTGGTGCCGACGCCGTTGAGATCGCTGCGCTTGATGGTGCCGACATCGACGTTCATATTTTTGCCGCTCAGGATGGTACATGAGGGCGATACCACGGTGATGGCGTTGGCGCTCAGGCGGGTTTCGAGGATCGGGTTATTGCCGTTCTCCCAGTCGTAAGAGGTGTACTTACCTGCCGCCAGGGTTCCGCTGCCGGTCACGCTCGCGGTTTTAATCACCTCCAGCGTAAAGCGGGAGCCTTCCAGCGAGTAATTCGTGGTCCGGCTGACGTAGCTGGAGAACGTGTCAGGGTAGATAATATTGACCGTCGCCCCGCCGCGGCTGAACCGCAGGCCGATCCCGGGCACGTTGGTGGAATAAATTTTATTTCCCAGATCGG
The DNA here is from genome assembly GCF_009025755.1 of Klebsiella sp. RCJ4. Lineage (NCBI taxonomy): Bacteria > Pseudomonadati > Pseudomonadota > Gammaproteobacteria > Enterobacterales > Enterobacteriaceae > Klebsiella > Klebsiella sp. RCJ4. The sequence continues at coordinate 128,670 of NZ_WCIN01000043.1, read as the reverse complement.
TCGCCCCGGGGGCGACGATTTTGGCCACAAAGCGGTTAGTGCCGCTGCTGCAGCTATAGCTGGCCCCGCCCGGCGCCGACATGGTCCAGTCCCGGGACACGATCACCGAGCCTACCGGCAGATCCGGCGGAACCACCACCCGGCCCACAACCATGTCGAGGCTAACCGTCGGCTGCGACAGGCGCGTACAGTACGCCCATGCCGACGTGGTCCCCATCGCCATTAAGCCAATAAAAAGCGTCAGTTTTTTCATTAGCGACATAGCGTTTCCTTTGTTTTTTCCTGACTTAATTCCACCGAGCACTGTCCGCCGCTCCACTTAACCGTGGCCTTCGGCGCGCTGGCGTCGCTGATAAACATCATGCTGCCCTGGCCCACCACGCCGATCTCTTTCCCGGAGGGGTTGTAAATCGTGGCGGCGAACGGTAGCGGCAGACCGTTTGCCTGACGCGCCTGCAGAGTGACGTTGTTCTGCAGCGTGGTATCGAAGGAGACCTTGACCACGCTCCCTTCCCACGGCACCACCTGCGCCACGGTACTGCCGAAGGCGACATCGTCGTTGCTGCCTTTCGGGTCAATTTCAACGGAATTTATCCGGTAAGGCCGCAGATACGGCAGAATGGCGTAGCCGTTGCTGTCGATGCGGGTACCCGGCGAGCCGGGCAACATCGCGCCCGCGGCGTCTTTCGCTTCGATCAGCGCCATGGTGGTGCCGCTTTCCGGCGAGAATACGACGCCGTGCTGATGCGCGATCAGCGTCCCGCTGGCGCCTACGCCGCTCTGGCGATAGCCTTCGCCCTGGCTATAGCTGCCGTTCAGCGTGGTCCACGGGGTACGGTAGCTGCCGTTCAGCGCCACATCGTGCTGGCCGCCGGTCGAGGTCGTGGTCGACACGCCGTAGTTGAGGTTGTTTTCACTATCCAGCGAACCGTTGACGCCAATCTGCGAACTGGCGAAGCGTGAGTTATTAAACGCGGTATTCGACGTCAGGTTAGCCGTACGGTTTTCACCGAACCACAGCGGGTAGCTAAAGTTGAGTGACACGCGATCGTCGCGACGGTGGCCTGAGCTATCCGGGGTATAGACGCGCTGGGCGCTGACCGACCACGAGAGCCGACCGTACATGTTGTTGTAACTAAACTGGTACTGCTTCTCCGTTCCCGAACGGTTCCAGTAATCCGCCACCCGGCCGCTCAGATAAAAACCGCCCCAGCCGTCCGGCAGGTTCTGGTTGACGGTAAAGGTCATCCCGTTTTTCTGGCGCCACACGGTGTAGTTGCTGTTGTAGTTCTTCTCCTGATCGACGGCGTAGAGGGCGTCGTTCAGGTTGTAGTAGCCTTTGGTGGAGTAGCGATACGCCGCCAGCACGATGCTGGTCTGGGTTTCGGTAAACATGCGGTTAAAGGTGGCGCGATAGCTTTGACCGTGCTCGTCAAGGGTATCGCTCTTCAGCCGCGAGTGAGTCACGTCGAATGAGAGCGCGCCGATGCCGGTATTCATCCCGGTCCCCAGCAGGAACGCCTGATAGTCATCAAATCCGGTGACGCCGGTATAGCCGGTAAACAGGTTATTTAAACCATGCTGCCAGGTTCCCTGATAGAGCATCGGTTTATTACGCAGCGAACTATCGTCGACTTTACCGGCGGAGAGCGCGTAGCGGGTCATCCCCGGACGCAGCAGCTGCGCTACCGAGGCGTAAGGTACGCTGAATACTTCGACCGAACCATCGGCCTCTTTAACCGACACTTCAAGGTCGCTACCGTAGCCGGAAGGATAGACATCCTGCAGGGTAAACGGCCCCGGCGGCACCGTGGTCTGATAGATAATATTGCTGCCCTGGCGCACCGTCACCAGGGCGTTGCTTTGCGCCACGCCGCGAATTTCAGGGGCGTAGGAGCGCATGCCGTCGGGGAACATATTGTCATCGGTCGCCAGGTTAACCCCGCGCAGGCCGATGGTGTCAAAGAACTCGCCGTTGGTAAAAATCTGCCCGCCGCTGACTATCGAGTTAATCTGCGGAATCGGCCGCTGCAGATAGGTCTGGTTGCTGTTCCAGTGCGCTTTCCCCTGCTGCTGCTGCCAGTTCAGGTTACCGATATGCTTGAGCAGCCAGCCGTCCCACGACAGGCCCGCGTTAACGCCAAGATACGCGCTGCTGTTATCGGAACCGTTGGCCGAGGAGATATGGCTGTTCCAGGCGTTGGCCATCCAGCCTAAATTCAGCGCCGCAACGCCTTTATCCCAGAACTGCGGGCTGACAAAGTTTTTCAGGCGCTGATCTTCGTAGATTTGCGGTACGGCAATATCCAGTCTCAGGGAGGACTGAATCAGCGTGTCTTTGACGTTATCTTCGTGACGCCACTCCTGCAGGCGTCCGCAGAAGCCCTCTTTTTCGCTGAGCTGCGGATTTAATTTTTCCGGCGAAATCCCATACTGCATCAGCATCGCTTTGGTATAGCAGACGCCCATTTTGCCGTCTTTACCTGCGGTGATTTTCAGGTCGTAGCGCCCTTTCCATTCGCCGTTGGTATAGACATCAAGGGAGTAGACGCCCTCGCTGATAGCGCTGGTCGAGAAGCGCGACAGGTCGACCTTTTCGCGACTGCCGACGATAAAACCATCGTTAAATTGATAGATCGTTCCCGGGTTTTCCTGTCCGCTGGAAAATGGCGGAAAGCAGCACAGCGCAACCGCGATAGCCGTGCTTAATCTTCCCGGGCAGATTGACCTCTGCTTCATGATCGTTTCCCTTATTTGACGGTAACTTTCACTGCGACATCTGCACCATAATCATTAATGTTGTTAACGGTCAGGGTTTCGCCTTTGCTCACCGCTGAGGAGAGGGCGATGGTCTGGCTGGACTGCGGAGCAAACATGACCGTTTTGCTGTTGAGCGCTTTGCCGCCGTTACGGGAGATACGGCTTACGGTGATATAAAAGGGCGTTGGGTTACTGACGGACAGGCTGCTGCCGTTAGCGGAGAGCGCCAGTTTTTCTGCCGCAGCGTCGCGATTGCCTAGCCCGGCAGGGCGATAAATAAACTTAAAGCGCGAACGAATCGCCAGCTGCAGAATATTTTGCCCTTCGTTTTTCTGGCTGGCCTCAACCGGCGGTATTTCCAGAAGGTTCAGCCACCACAGCGTCTCTTTATCTTTAGCCAGCCCTGCATTACTGCCGAGCTTAATACGCAGGGTTTGACCGCTTTTCGCATCAACGCGGGAAATAGGCGGCGTGATAATAAAGGGGGTCGTAATGGTATCCGGCGTCGCGTCGGCATTACCGTTATCCAGCCAGGCTTGCGCCAGCGCCGGACGGTCGGCGGTGTTAGAGAGCTGCACCGTTATTTCTTTTTCATTTCCTGGATAAATAAAGCGGGTACCGTTAACAATAATATTATTGGCATGGGCCGCAAAACTAAAAATGAAACAGAAAAAAAGGGCAATACGCTTCATGCTGACCTCAGAATAAAAAAATAAGCGGCAGCAGTGGCCGCTTTATTATTGTTGTATACCCTGAATAATTCGAATTGCAGAAAGGCGGCCAGAGAGTGACTGGGGTGAGCAAACGTCGCCAACGCCTGTGCCATTCGAAGTATGACGGGTATAGACCGCCCCGACGCGAGGCGGCTTTATCTCTCAGTCGATATTACTGATAAGTAATTTCGTAAGTCGCGTAGCTGTTAACCACACCGGTGGTAACCGTGGTCGGGGTGCTGGTCGCGTAGCCGACGTAGTAAGTGAAGCGCGCGCCATCCTGAACGGCAGAGGCATCACCGGTCGCTTTAGGCTGGGTGCTGTCGCCCGGGATGATTTTGTTGGTCAGCGCGGTGGCGTTATCGGTGGAGAGAACCAGCTGGATATTCTGCGCGCCGGCGGCTTCGGTGTTAGCCAGGTAGCCCTGCTGTTTAGCGGTTGCGCCCGCCAGCAGGTTACCGCCGGTCCAGTTCACGCCCAGTTTGCTCACATCATCCTGTTTGGTGCCATCAGCCGCCTGGCAGTCAGAAACATCGATGGTGAAAGATTTCGGTTTCAGATAGGTATCCGCCGCGGCAGCTTTAACTTCCGTTAAAGTCACTGGTGACAGATAAACGTTCGCATCGCTGCCCTGGCCGTTTACGGAAACAGTACAAGATACGTCGGTAACTTTACCGAAGAAATTAACCTGACCGCCGCCTACATTGGTATCAGCAGCATTTGCCGCAGCCATACCAAAAAACGCAGTTGCCATTGCAGCAGAGAGAAGAACCTTTTTCATTGCCATTTCCTTGTCAGAGTGAATTAAGTATCAATGAGCAAACAGTTAATACGCACAAAAGTCAGAAGCGATTTGCGATGCTCACTTTTGCAACTGTTAATAGAAACTTCGACTGACCGGAAGCCGCAATATTTAAGGCGTCAGGAACGAACCCGATAAAAGAATTCGTCAAGGCTGTCGGCGTCAAAGAATGCTATTTTTCGCTGACAAATATACATATGTTCACGAGCTGTTAATCAATGTAACAGATAGCTCACAACTATTAATTACTGGGGATTGATAGCAAGAAACAAAGCTATTGTTATTTACACTGAAGGGGAAAAGACGATATGGAATTAACAAGATAGCAACCTATAGTTGCATAAAAGGTTATTTCTCTACAGAGAGAACAATCCTAATCCGTCAGCAATCCCCCTTTTTCGTCAGTTGAAAATGCAGATACAACGCGCGCCACCCTGCCGGCGTAATCGTCACTTCGCGAAATCCCGCGGTAGTGCTAAACCAGCCGTTCTCCAGACCGTGCTGCAGCAGCGCCGCGCCCGCCGCACCCCCAAGATGAAAGCGTCGTTCGCTCCAGTCCAGACAGCCGCAGCAGGCTTTGCGCCGGGAGCCGCGCTTCACCACCACTCCCAGCCGGGCAAAGTGCGCTTCCCCGGCGAGCGTCAGCGCCGTTCCGTCAGGCGTTATCCACGCTTCACGCTGCAGAAAATCATACAGCGATACCGCCACTTCTCCGGCCAGATGATCGTAACAGGTGCGCGCCAGGCGCAAATTGACCGGCGTGCTGGTTGCGAGCGCCACCGCGCGCTTGCCGGCCATGGTCATCATATTCTCCAGCAAACCGGCGACATCGCTACCGGCGAGGCGGTAGTAGCGATGCCGGCCCTGAGCAAGGCAGATTAATAAACCGCTGTTGACCAGGCGGCTAAGATGCGCGCTGGCGGTCGAAGGGGAAATATCGGCGACGGCAGAAAGCTCGGTCGCCGTCCACGCCCGGCCGTCCATTAAGGCGCACAGTATCTTCAGGCGCGAGGCATCCGCCATCGCCGACGCCACTGCCGCCATCGCTTCGGCCAGGGACTCATCGTCTTCAATTAGCTCAACAGGTTTTAACATAGTGCCTCGCTTATTTTCCCTAACCACAAACAGCAGCCAGAGTACCGGGGATGGGCAGGTTAAGCACGATATTCGCGCAGCACCTGAGCCACCCGAATGTGATAACAGGCGAAAATGCTCTCCCGCCCCTCTTTCTGCGCAGCCTGATGGCAAAGGTTGCGTTTCCACGCCTGCACCGCTTCCTCATCCCGCCACCAGGAGAGCGACAAAATTTTCCCCGGTGTGGTCAGGCTTTGGAAACGCTCAATGGCAATAAAACCGTCAATATTGTTCAGCAGCGGCTTCAGCTCCGCCGCCAGCGCTAAGTAACGTTCCTGACTCGCCGGAGTGACCTCGGCTTCAAAGAGTACGGCAATCATCCCATTGTCCTCACGCAATCTGTGTGAGGGTCACTGTATCTTTTCACCCTGGCTCAATGCTTCGTTGACGGGCGAAATATCGCCGCTTTACTTGCTCAAAAAACAGCCAATGCATTCACATTAAAAATAATTAATCACGCGAGGCGAGAAAACTGCGCGGCTGTTGAGATCGTTTTCCACGGCGAAAGAGACGCTGCAGAATAAATCATCTGTTTGTTTTTATTAGAAATAAAAAATTAAAATTTAGGCATTCGTCATCATACCGTCACAAAAGTGTGATCTAAATCGCACTTTTTGCAACTCGCGTTATAGTTAGCAGGCTTATTATAAGTCCATCGAAAGCAACAACGCTTTCCACCATAAAAGTTAAAAGGATAAACACCATGAAAAACGTAAAATTACTTGCCGCTGCCGGTATGCTGTCTCTGGTCTCTTTCGCTAGCTTCGCTCAGCCTGTTAGCGTAACCGCTGATACGCTGGACAACGCCGAAGCCAAAATCGCCGCCATTGCTAAAGACCAGGGCCAGTCTTATCACATTACCGAAGCGTATACCGGTAACCAGGTTCATATGACCGCCGAGCTGTCTAAATAACCGAATGGTTGCAGAGGGAGCTGCCGGACAGGTCGCCTGACGGCGGCTGGTCTGGCTCCCGCCACATAATAAGCACACAGCAATGTCGAGCCCCTTGATGGGGCTTTTTTTGTTTCTGGCGAACCGTGAACCCACTGCCCGGGCTACGGGTTCACTGCCGTCTGCGGTGCCGTAGCCCGGACAGATGCGCAGCATCGCCTCCGGGAAATTCAGCCTCTCTGCGCGCTGCTCCCGGGGGCGGCGCTTAATGCGCCTTGCCCGGGCTACAGGTTAACAGCCGTCTGCGGTGCGGTAGCACCGACAGATGCGTCAGCATCGCCTCCGGGAAACTCAGCCACTCTGCGCGCTGCTCCCGGGGGCGGCGCTTAATGCGCCTTGCCCGGGCTACAGGTTCACTACCGTCTGCAATCCGGTAGCCCGGACAGATGCGCAGCATCGCCTCCGGGATGTTATCGGCCCGCTACGGCGCTCTTATTCGATAACGCACGCTGAATCGACAGCACGCTGAACAGCACAATCACCAGCCCCACCAGTGCCAGCCCCTCGATCTTTTGCCCGAGGAAAACCCAGCCTAATAGCACCGCCGTCACCGGACTCAGCAGGCTCATCGCCGACACCGCTACCGGGGAAAGGCGGCTGATACCGCGAAACCACAGGCCGTATGCCAGCATCGCCCCGGCAACGCACAGCCACAGATAGCCCGCCGCCTGAGTCAGCGTCACCTGATGCAGAGGCGGATCGACCAGTAACGCAATCGGTGCCAGTACGATACCGCCAATCAGCAGCTGCCAGCCGGTCAGCGCGATAACCGGCAAAGCGCTCGCCCAGCGACGCGACAGCCGGGTTCCCAGCGCCATGCTCATCGCCCCCAGAAACGCCGCGGCGATCCCCAGCGGTTCGAGCGTGGTTTGCGGCGACAGCAGCAGCATCGCCATTCCCGCGATCCCCATAAATGCCGAGAGCACCGCCAGCCAGGGCGATCGCTGACGCTCGACGCACCAGGCCAACAGCATCACCAGCAGCGGCTGGATAGCGCCAATCACCGCCGCCAGGCCGCCCGGCAGCCGATAGGCGGCAATAAACAGCAGCGCCTGAAACGCGCCGATATTCAGGATCCCGGTAACGATCAGCTTCCACCACTCGGCGCGCAGCGGGAAACGGCGACTCCAGATCAACAGAGCGATCCCGGCCGGCAGCACCCGCAGCAGCGCGGCGATAAACGGACGATCCGGCGGCAGAAACTGCGAGGTCACAATATAGGTGCTACCCCAGATGGCGGGGGCCAGCGCGGTTAAAAACAGATCAACCATCAAATTGCGCGAAACAAAGGCCATGATTTTATCTTCACATCAAGGTAAATTGTGGCCTAAGTATGTATCGATATTTATCTTGATATCAAGACAAGTGAGCATTAATGGACAAATCACCGCAGACCGACGCCGTGGATCGCATTCTTGAACAGTGGAAACGGGAACGCCCCGATCTCGATTGCAGTCCGATGGGGCCATTTGGCCGCCTGAAACGCTGCGCGCTGCTGCTGGAGCCGCGCATTGAAGCGGCTTTTCTTCGTCATGATTTAGTGCGCTGGGAGTTTGATATGCTGGCGACTTTGCGGCGGGCGGGCGAGCCGTTCGTGCTGTCGCCCACCCAGCTCTTTTCAACGTTAATGATCACCTCCGGCACCATGACCCATCGTCTGAAGGCTCTGGAAAAACGGGGGTTTATTCGCCGTCTGCCAAACCCGGACGATGCGCGCAGCATGCTGGTCGCGCTGACGCCAGAGGGGCGAGAGTTAATCGACAGGGCGGTGGAAAGTCACGTGGCGAATGAGCGGGAGCTGCTAAGTGGGCTCTCCGCGGCGCAGCGCCAGCAGCTCGATGAAGCGCTGACGGTTTTTATGCGCCTGCTGGAAAAAGAGTAATACCCACCCGCTTTGAATAAGGCGCTTACCTTGTTGCCGGATGGCGGTTGACGAAGCACCACCGTTATTTCCCGGAGGCGATGCTTGCGCATCTGTCCGGGCTACCGGCCCGCAGACGGCGGTGAACCCGTAGCCCCGGTAAGGCGTTAGCCGCGACCGGGGAGCAGAGCGCAGAGTAGCTGAATTTCCCGGAGGCGATGCTGCGCATCTGTCCGGGCTACCGGCCCGCGGACGGCTGTTAACCTGTAGCCCGGGCAGGCGCTTTACGCCGCCCCCGGGAGCAGCGCGCAAAGTGGCATAATTTCCCGGAGGCGATGCCGCGCATCTGTCCGTGCTACCGGCCCGCAGACGGCGGTGAACCCGTAGCCCCGGTAAGGCGTTAGCCGCGACCGGGGAGCTGAGCGCAGAGTGGCATAATCACCCCTTACCGAGCGGAAACGGGCGATCCTGCACAACCGTTTTCATCACCAGCGTCGACCGCAGGTGCTGCACGCCGGGCATTGCCGAGAGTTTGTCATCATACAGCTTCTGGAACGCCGGGAGATCGCGGGTTACCACGTGCATCAGGTAGTCCGGATCGCCAAACAGGCGCTGCGCCAGCACGATTTGCGGTATCTCTTCCACCGCCTCCTCAAACGCGCTTACCGCTTTCTTATCGCCCTCTTTTAGCGTCGCGAAGACGATCGCCAAAAAGTTAAAGCCCATTTTGGCCGGATCCAGATTCGCCCGATAGCCGGTAATCACGCCTTCCTGCTCCAGCGTCCGCAGCCGTCGATGACAGGGCGAAAGGCTAAGATTCACCCGCTCGGCCAGCTCGGTTATCGACAGCCGCCCGTCAGCCTGTAGCTCAGCAAGAATTTTTCGATCGATGCTATCCATTTAGAAGATTTTCCCTCAGAAGAACGCCTTAAAGCATAACATTGAAAGCTCATTGCGCAATAAACTCGATATTCTTTCCCTCAAACAACCGCCGCTTAACGAGGGAAAATGATGGAAAATTGTTGTCAGCACGCAGAGGCGGGCCGTCCATGGAAATGAGCTTTATCGCCAGCTTTTGGCTGGTCTCCTTTCTGCTGATCATCACGCCGGGCGCTGACTGGGCCTATACCATCAGCGCGGGGATCAACGGACGGCGCGTGATACCCGCCGTCGCCGGGCTCATGTCTGGCCACCTGCTGGCCACGCTGATCGTCGTCGCCGGAATCGGCGTGTTAATCGCCAATCATCCGCTGGCGCTGTCGACGCTCACGCTGCTGGGCGCAGGCTATCTGATGTGGCTGGGGATCGCTATTTTGCGCCATCCGCCAACGCCAGGTGCACAGCAGCACAGCGCGGGCAGCTGGAATCGCTGGGCGATTAAGGGGTTATGCATTAGCGGCCTGAATCCAAAAGTCTTTCTTCTGTTTCTGGCCCTGCTGCCGCAGTTTACCGACCCACGGGGAAGCTGGTCGCTAGCCCAGCAGATGTCGGCGCTAGGCGGTATTCATCTGGTAACCTGCACGCTGGTCTATTTACTTGTCGGCTACGGCGCCAAAGCGCTGTTAGCGACCCGGCCCCAAATCGCGCAAAAGGTCAGCATCGCTTCCGGGGTGATAATGGTCGCCATAGCCGCCCTGCTGTTTCTGGAGCAGCTGAGGTAGGGGGCGGGGAACGTTCGCAATTTAACGGCTATCTGTTCAGGCAGCGACTCAGTGGCATTAAATTCACCGTTGCCTTATTAAACGTGGTTGCGCCAGCATGCTGGCGCATTTATTCAGGCGCGAATATCGTCGTACTCGCGAGTATTATCAAATTCATGTTTGGCAAACGAGCACAGCGGAATAATTTTACGCTGCTCACCGCGCATTTTTTCCACCACTTTCGCCACCAGCTTTTTTCCCACCCCCTGGCCTTTCAGGCTGGGGTCGACGTCGGTGTGTTCAATAATGCTGAGGTGCTCGCCCGTGGGCACAAAAACAATTTCCGCCACCTGCTTCCCGTCGGCGTCATTGACGTAAAACTTGTTATGACCTTCCAGTATTTCCATCATTTCCTCGCTTATTTTTGGCGATACTTTAGTGCGCCGCTCGGGCAGGTATCAATAACCTTAACCACCGTGGCCACGTCCACTTCATCCGGGACGATCCACGGTTTGCGTTTCAGGTTGAAAAGCTTCGCGCTACCGCGCACGCAGTTACCCGAGTGCTGACAGATATCGGTGTTAAAATAGACATCGATTTTCTCGCCGGTATAGGCGCGATAGCCCGCTTCCAGTAGTTCTTTATCCATGACATTGCCTCAGTTCTGACTATTTTTTTAGCTTTGGCTCTAAGCATAGCCCTGCCAACAACCGCTGACTATCGGCGACGGGCGAAATTTATATTCCAGCGGCCTCACGCCATTAATGCAGAATGAATGATTTTCTATGCACTCGTTATCCAAAGAAAATGTTCTGTTTATCGATGAAATACAGACGCTTCGGTTATATCTATCTTTTATTTCCCCGGTAGGGAGATTACACTCATTTCACCTTAACCCGAGCACTCAGGTATTCAGTCTTGAATCGCATTGTAAAGCTGCCGCGCCCTACGCTCTTATTCTTGCTATTTACGCTCTCCGGCTGCTCATTATCCCCGGCGATTCCGGTATTAGGCGCCGCATTCCCGGGCTGGTTTTTCTGCTTAACAGGCGCTGCGCTGTTACTTATTCCCTGCCATATCCTGATTGTGCGTAAAGGATGGCAGTCGCGATTTTCTCCGCTGGTCTTCAGCTATCTGGCGCTGATGTTCCTGTTCGCCACGATTCTGTGGTTCCTGCTCTTCGTAAACTAGATACCTATGACCTCATCCCGCTCAAGCGTTATCCGCAAAAAATGGCCCCTGCTGGCGCTCGTTCTCGCCGCTATCGTGGCGCTGATTCTGGTTATCTGGCAGCTGCAAACCTCGCCGGAAACCAACGATGCCTATGTGTATGCCGACACCATCGACGTGGTGCCGGAAGTGAGCGGGCGGATAGTCGAGATGCCGATTCGCGACAATCAGCGGGTAAAAAAAGGCGACCTGCTGTTCCGCATCGACCCGCGCCCCTACCAGGCGATGCTTGATGATGCCAAAGCGCGGCTGACCACGCTTGATGCGCAGATTATGCTGACCCAGCGCACGATTAAAGCGCAGGAATATAACGCGCAGTCGGTCAGCGCCGCCGTTGAACGGGCTAAGGCGCTGGTTAAGCAGACCACCTCTTCACGCATTCGCCTTGAGCCGCTGGTACCGCAAGGGTTTGCCTCCCAGGAGGATCTTGATCAGGCGCGAACGGCAGAAAAAGCGGCGCGCGCCGAGCTGGAAGCCACCCTGCTGCAGGCCAAACAGGCTTCCGCCGCCGTGACCGGCGTCGATGCCATGGTGGCGCAGCGGGCGGGCATCCTCGCGCAAATTGCGCTGGCCGAGCTGCACCTCGAATTTACCGAAGTCCGCGCGCCGTTTAACGGCGTGGTGGTGGCGCTAAAAACCACGATCGGCCAGTACGCCTCGGCCCTGAAGCCGGTCTTTACCCTGCTTGATGACGACCACTGGTACGTGGTGGCGAACTTCCGCGAAACCGATTTAAAAAACGTGCGGCCCGGCGTTCCGGCCAGAATCACCGTGATGACCAACCACAGTCGCGCCTTCGAGGGCGTAGTCGACTCGGTCGGCACCGGCGTTCTGCCCGACGGCGGCAGCGTGATTGAAGGCCTGCCGGTTATCCAGAAGAGTATCAACTGGGTCCACGTCTCCCAGCGCTTCCCGGTCAAAATCGCCGTTAAAGACCCCGACCCGAACCTGTTTCGTATGGGCGCCTCCGCCAGCGCCGTTCTGCAGCCGCAATAAGGAGACGGCATGCAGAGCTTGTGGCCCTTTCTGACCCGGGAACTCCGCGATGCGCCGGGGCGGGCGAACTACACCCTGCGCCTGACGCTCAGCTGCGCGGTGCTGATTGTGCTGTTTATGACGCTGCATATTCCCTTCCTCGCCGTCGCGCTGATCGTGGTGTTTTACGTCAGCCAGCCGAACGTCCTGATGATCAAACTGGTAAGCGTGGTTTTCGTGGTGACCGTCAGCGTCGCGCTGGGCGGCGTGCTGCTGATTATCAAATGGACCTATGACTATCCGCTGATCCGCCTGGTCGCCTCGGTGATCCTGTTCTTCTGCGCCATTTACCTGATGCGGGTGCTCGGCAAGCTCGGGCTGGCGTTTTTCGTGGTGGCGCTGGCGGTCATCTACGCCCAGACCTTCCCGTCGATGACCAGCCAGAGCGAAATTCTGGTGCGCCTGCTGCTGTGGCTATGGGTGGCGATCAACACCGCGATTCTGGTGACCCTGCTGGTCAACGCCTGTTTCCAGCAGGCCTTTCCCGGCTATCAGTTTAAAGCCCGGCTGGTGGTGATGCTCCGCCAGACGGCGCGGCGCCTGAGCCAGCCGGACGATGGCACGCCGCCGCCCACCGTTACCGAGATTGCCGGGCAGTTTAACCAACTGCGGTCCCTGTATCAGCAGGCCGCACGCGCCACGCCGGAGATTGCCGCCAGCCCGCAGGCCTGGCAGTCGCTGATGGCCGCCGCGCTGAGCTGCTCTCATTTGACGGCGCTGCTCCTGCCGGGCGACGACCATCCCGATGCGCGTCGGCGGATAGCCAGCCAGCTTAACGCGCTGGCGGATAATCTGCCCGCGGCGGCGGAGGTCCAGCCGCTGATTGTCCCGCGCGACGGAGCCAACAGCACCATTTTGCAGGAGATCGCCGAGATTCTGGCGCGGCTGGCGCGCGGCGAAACCATCCCGCTGCCGCAGGGCGAAGTGGAAAAAGCGCCGCTGCTTTTGCCGGACGCGTGGTCCAATCCGGCCTATCTGCACTTTGCCCTGAAAACGCTGCTGGCGACGCTGCTGTGCTACGTTTTTTACACCGCCGCCGACTGGCAGGGCATCCACACCATCATGCTGAGCTGCGTGATCGTCGCCCAGCCGGGCCTGGGCGCCACCATGCAGAAAACGTGGCTACGCATCGGCGGCGCGCTGCTGGCCACGCTGATTGCGCTGCTTCTGATCGTCTTTGTGCAGCCCTGGACCGATTCGCTGAGCGGCCTGCTGGCGATGACCCTGCCGGTCTTCGCGCTGGCGGCGTGGATTGCGGCGGGATCGGAGCGCATCGCCTACGCCGGCATTCAGATAGGCTTTACCTTCGCGCTGGCGTTCCTGAGCTGGTTTGGTCCGCTCAGCAACCTTACCGAGCTGCGCGACCGGGTTATCGGCATCCTGCTCGGCGTGCTGGTTTCCTCCATTGTTCATCTCTATTTATGGCCCGATAGCGAAGCGCCGCAGCTGAAAGCGCGTCTGGCCCAGCTGTATCGCCAGCTGGCGCAAACCCTCGCCGCCCGCGACGATGAAGTTCAGCAGGTACCGCTGTTTGCCGCGCTGACCGAGAGCGAAACCTTAATCAACCGGGTGGCCGCCGAGCCGCTGGGAACCTATGCGCACCCGTGGCCGGAAGCCAAAAGCTGGCCGGCGCGGGCAACCTTTCGTCAGGCAGAGGAGATCCTGCGCCTCAGCGAAGGCTATCGCCTCTACGCCGCGCCGGAAGATACTTTTTTAGCCCGCTGCGCCCGGCGGCTTGAAGCCTACGCCAGCGATATCGATGCGCAGCAAAATACCGTTGAGCGCGTTCAGGCGCCGCAGCCGGATCCGGCGAATCCGTTCGGCGCGCCGCTGGTCAATGCGCTGGCCGCGCTGCCCACGTGGCCGCTTGCGTCTTCCGTTATTCCGCGACAGGCAACCCGATCATGACGAAAACCACTCCTCTTCCGCGCGTCTGGCGCTCCCTGGCGCTTGCCTTCGCCCTCACGCAATTAGCCGGCTGCGCGTTAATTCAGGACGATCCTGGCCAGGTACCGCTGGTCAACCCGCAGCAGGCCGAGCTGGCGAAGGTGATCCACCTGGCGAACAGCGGCTGGCCGACGGCGCGGTGGTGGGAAGGCTATCAGGATCCCCAGCTCAATATGCTGGTTAATCGCGCGCTGCAGAACTCTCCTACTATGCAGGCGGCGCGGCTGCGTATTTCGCAATCGCAGTCCACGGTTGAGCTGGCGCAGTCGGCAATGGGCATTCAGGCCACCGCCGTGGCGGCGCAAAACCGCCTGCGGGTGACCAATAAACAGTTTACCTGGCCCTACTCCTTCTCCCTGCCGGTGGATAAAAACGGCCCCTGGTACACGCTGAATACAGTCGGCGTCGGAGCGACGCTGAATATCGATTTATGGGGCGCCGACCGCGCCCGCGTCGCCGCCGCGATTGGCGAAAAGAATGCCCGCCAGGCGGAGACCGCCGGTATCGAGCTGGATCTCGCCAGCAGCGTGGCTCAGCTCTATTTCGCGATGCAGGCAACTTTTCAGAAAATCGAATTACTCAACCAGCTGGAGGCTATCGCCCGCCTCTCGGTGCAGGCGCACGAGCATCGTACCGCGCGCGGCGTCGAGGATAGCGTCGATGTCGCCAATGCCCAGGCGGAGCTGCTGGCGGCGCAGCAGCAGGTGATTACGGCGCAGGGGACGCTGACGCAGTACCGGGAAACCCTGCGGGCGCTGATCGGCGCCGATGCGCATAGCATGCCGGAGATTCACCCCGTGGCGCTGCCGACGCTGCAGGAAACGCTCCCGGACTCGCTCTCGTTTGAGCTGCTGGCCCGCCGCCCGGACCTGCAGGCGCTGCGCGGCTACGTTAGCGCTTCCATGAGCCAGGTGGACGCGGCAAAAGCGGCCTTTTACCCGCACTTTGATATCAAGGCCTTCTGGGGCTACAACGCGCTGAGCGTCGGCGATCTGTTTAAGTCCTCATTCCAGCAGATCAATATACTGCCGGGGCTCTATTTACCGCTGTTTGACGGCGGGCGCTTAAACGCCAACCTGAAATCGACGCGTACGGCGAGCAATATTTTGATTAAGCAGTACAACCAGGCGGTGCTGGACGCGGTGCGCGACGTGGCGATTAGCTCGAGCCAGCTGAACGATTTGAACCAGCAGGCCGCCCTGCAGCAGCAGAAAGTGACGGCGGCGATGGTGACCACCCGCAGCGCCAGCGCGCACCATCAGCGCGGGCTGGTCAGCTACTATGCGGCGCAGGAGGCGCGTCGCCCGGCCATCGCGCAGCAGCTTTTGCTGCTGGATATCCAGGCCCAGCGGCTCAGTACCGATATCACCTTGATTAAAGCGCTGGGCGGCGATTATCGCGGCCCGGCGCTGAGCGAGAACGCCCCATCGCGCTAGCTTAACAGGCGCCATTCGCGCGCCTGGTTTACCGCCTGGATGCGCCCCTTCACCTGCAGCTTTTCATACAGCTGCTTAAGGTGCCATTTGACGGTTTCCGCCGAAATGCCCAGCTCGCGCGCGACGCCCTTGTTGGAATGGCCGTTGGCAATCAAACGCAGGGTCTGCTGCTCCCGTTCAGTCAGCCGCAGCGCGGGCGGCTGCGGACGCGCCGTATCAATCACGATACCGGCGGCGGCGAAGCGGGACAGCAAAGCGACGATATCGGCGGTCAGCGCATCATCCGCCGCGCCGCGCTTGTGCATCTCCGCCAGCAGCGCAGCCATCTCTTCCCTCCCCTCCAGCAGGCTGCGCCACAGCCCCTGACGCAGCGCGCGCGCAAGCGCCGGTCGGCAGACAGCCATCGCCTGCTCCCGCTCGCCGGCACGCCAGAGGGCAAGCGCCTGTTTGAGCCGCAAACGCACGGCGAACAGCCACTCGCCGCTGGTTTCCCGCACGCCGGCCAGCGTATCCAACAGCCGGGCGGCGGCCTGCGGTTCGCCGGCGGCGATAAGGAGACGGCTCTGGCTGAGCGCGATATATCCGCCGGCAGCCTCCGTCTGGTTAAGGGTCTGCAGGCGAAGCAGCAGCGCGTCGGCGGCCAGTTTGTCGCCCGCGTGAAGGGCAACGGCAATCCGCTCCGCCAGCAGCGGAGCCTGCGCCCGCAGCCAGCCGCGCTGGGCCGCCAGCCCTTCGGCATGCAGTAATAGTGATTCGGCTTCCGCCAGTCTCCCCATTTCACGGGCCTGACGGGCCAGGATGATATAGCCGCGGCTAAGGCCGTCGGGCGGACAGAAGTTGTCGATGGTCTCCAGACGCGGAACCAGCAGGCTTTGCGCCTGCTCGCCCTTCCCCTGCTCCCAGGCGATCTCGGCGAGAATGGGCGCCAGGGTAGCGCCGCTGCTGGCGTTCTCGCCGGTATGCTGCTCCGCATAGCGCAGCGCCCCCGCTGCCTGACGTTCCGCTTCGGCGAGATTCCCCTGGCGCAAATAGCTCTGCGCCATGACAAAGGCCCGGTAGACCGTCACGAACAGGTTGCGGTTAGCAACGCTGACGCCGGATACCCGCTGCTGTACCTCCAGCGCCTGCTGCGGCCGGGAGTCCGCAAGATGGCAGTAGCTGAGGATGTTGCACACCAGGCCATCAACCCAGATATCGCCGCAGGGCACCTCGCGCAGCAGCGGTTCGACAATAGCGATACTGCGGGCAATATTGTCGGCAAAGGCTTCGCAGATCGCGCGAACGACCCGCAGCTTCACCCACGAGCTGTGGGCCAGCGCCCCGCCATGCGCCGCCGATTGCGTCTCAATGGCGTCGAGCAGCTGGCGAGCGTCGCTAAACCGGAAGCGGTGGGCTAACGCCCAGGCCAGGTTAAGCTGAAGCTCGATGCGCGACGGGTCGAGATTGGCTGGCAGGTAGCGTATCCACTGCACCAGGGTATCGATATCCCCCTCCTCCGCCAGAGACTGCGCGCCCGCTTCCGCATCCCTGGCCGCCGATTTTCCGGCGGCCAGCGCATGACGTATCGCCTCGGCCCACAGCTGCTGCGAGGCGAACCAGGCGCTGGCGCGATCGTGCAGCTGGCGAATATCAATATCCCCGCCGTGGCGCAGGCGATGCAGCAGCGCGTCGCGCATCAGCGGGTGATAGCGAAACCAGCGGCCGCTGTCGTCCAGCGCGGAAAGAAACAGATTGTGCTGCGCTATCCACCTCAGCATCTCGCCGCCGTTATGGCGGCCGCAGACGGCATCGCACAGATCCGGATGCAGGCGATTAAGCACGGAGGTATGCAGCAGGAAGTCGAATACTTCGGGCGGCAGCGGCGCGAAAATCACTTCATCCAGATAGCGGGAGATTGACCGCGAGCCGGCGCCGAAGCCCATCGCCGTAGACGCGTCCGGGGAGAGCGCGGCCATTTTCATTCCCGCGACCCACCCTTGTGTGAGCGCGATAAGCCGGGGGATCGCCTGCTGATCCAGCCCCGACGCGCCAGCGAAATAAGCGCGGGCTTCGCTGGGGTTAAAGCGCAGTTCCGGGTCATCGACCTCCAGCAGCTGATCCTGCATATGCAGACGGCTCAGGGCTAAAGGCGGCTGACTACGGCTACCGATAAGCAGATGCAGCGCCGGCGGCGCATGGTGCAGCAGCCAGCTCATTCCCTGATGAATCGCCGGGTCGCTGATGCACTGATAGTCGTCGAGGATCAGGTACAGCGGGTGCGGGCACTGATTAAGCTGATTAACGAGTTCAGCAAAGAACAGGGGGAGCTCGGCCGGAAGCTCGCCTTGTAACAGATGCAGAAACGACGGGTTCCACCCCTGCCACAGCGGCCGCAGCGCCTCCTGTAGATAGCGCATAAACAGCAGCGGCGCGTTGTCTTCCTCTTCAAGGCTCAGCCAGGCCAGCGCATCCCCTTGTCGAAGGCGGTGCCGGTACCACTGCGCCAGCAGGGTGGTTTTGCCAAACCCGGCGGGCGCGCGCAGCAGGGTTAAACGGCGGGAGACGGCGCCGTCGAGGCGCTGCAGCAGGCGCTCCCGCGACAGCAGGCTTTCCGGCGTACGGGGCGGCGTAAAGCGCGTGGAGATAAGCGGCAGCGTCCCGGTGAAACGTAAAGGTTCCTGATGAACAAACGCTGTCAGTGAATCATCCGCCGAGGGTAAAAAAGCCATACCGCGATTACTCCTTAAATCCAGTCCGTACGCTCATTATCCCCCCCATCAGGGGGGTAGGCCACGCTTATTGCGCCCGATAGAGTAGTGCCATTCGCCGCAGCGGCTACGACGACATCGGCCGCGGGCCTCCCTGGTTTATTAATCAGTACAAGGTGAGTACAGACATGGCTATCGAAAATAAAGTTGCGCTGGTGACCGGCGCCGGTCAGGGCATTGGTCGCGGTATCGCGTTGCGTCTGGCTAAAGACGGCGCGTCGCTGATGCTGGTCGACGTGAACCCGGAAGGGATTGCCGCCGTCGCCGCCGAAGTGGAAGCGCTGGGGCGCAAAGCGGCCACCTTCGTCGCTAACATCGCCGACCGCGCGCAGGTGTACGCCGCCATTGATGAAGCGGAAAAACAGCTCGGCGGCTTTGATATTATCGTGAACAACGCCGGGATCGCCCAGGTTCAGGCGCTGGCCGATGTGACGCCTGAAGAAGTGGACCGCATCATGCGCATCAACGTTCAGGGAACCCTGTGGGGCATTCAGGCGGCGGCGAAAAAATTCATCGATCGTCAGCAGAAAGGGAAAATCATCAACGCCTGCTCTATCGCCGGTCATGATGGTTTCGCGCTGCTGGGCGTCTATTCCGCCACCAAATTTGCCGTACGCGCCCTGACGCAGGCAGCGGCGAAAGAGTACGCCAGCCGCGGCATCACGGTTAACGCCTACTGTCCGGGGATTGTGGGAACCGGAATGTGGACCGAGATCGATAAGCGCTTCGCCGACATTACCGGTGCGCCGGTGGGCGAAACCTATAAAAAATACGTGGAAGGCATCGCCCTTGGCCGCGCCGAAACGCCGGACGATGTGGCAAGCCTTGTCTCTTATCTGGCAGGCCCGGACTCCGATTATGTTACCGGTCAGTCGATTCTGATCGATGGCGGTATTGTTTACCGTTAAGGGATAAACCCGGCGCAGAACGCGCCGGGTTTTTGCGGGATTACGCGTTAGCCGCGGGCTCCTGCGGCTTGTCGCTGCGGGTGTTTTCCAGCATCCGGCGAACCGGAACAATCAGCAGGCACAGCACCGCGGCGCAGATCAGCAGCGCAATGGAGCAGCGTGCGAACAGGTCAGGCAGCATATCCAGCTGATCGGCCTTCACGTGGCCGCCAATCAGGCCCGCCGCCAGGTTACCCAGGGCGCTGGCGCAGAACCACAGCCCCATCATCTGGCCGCGCATTCTTTCCGGCGCCAGCAGGGTCATGGTCGCCAGGCCAATCGGGCTAAGGCACAGCTCCCCCAGCGTCAGCATCAGAATACTGCCCACCAGCCACATCGGCGAAACGCCCGCGCCGTTGTTGCTCAGGACGTTTTGCGCCGCCAGCATCATCAGGCCAAAGCCCGCCGCCGCGCATAAAATACCGATAACAAACTTAGTGATACTGCTCGGACGGACGTTTTTGCGCGCCAGCGCAGGCCATGCCCAGCTGAATACCGGCGCCAGCAAAATAATAAACAGGGCGTTGATCGACTGGAACCACACCGCCGGGATCTCGAAGGAGCCGAGCATACGGTTGGTATAGTCGTTAGCGAACAGGTTAAACGAGGTCGGTTTCTGCTCAAACGCCGACCAGAAAAAAGCGGCGGAGATGAGCAGGATAAAGCATACCAGCAGGCGGGCGCGCTCTTTGCGGCTCAGTCCGGCGAAGACGAACAGGTAGATAAAATAGAGCACCACCGACGCCGCAATCACGTAGACCAGCACGCTGGCGACCGCCACCGGGTTAATCACGATAACGCCCTGGGCAATCAACGCGATGATAACCGCCACGCCGACCGTCAGCGCCAGCAGCCATGCGCCGACGCCGTTTCGTTTCACTACCGGGCTGTTCCAGGTGGAGTCGAGGCCGACTTCGCTGTCGTAGCGTTTCATCGCCGGAACGGCAAAGACGCGGAAGATAATCAGCGCCACCAGCATCCCGATACCGCCGATGCCGAAGCCCCAGTGCCAGCCGTGAGATTTAATCAGCCAGCCGGAGATCAGCGGGGCGATAAACGACCCCATGTTGATGCCCATATAGAACAGCGAGAAGCCGCCGTCGCGGCGCGCATCGCCTTTCTTGTACAGCGTACCGACCATCACCGAAATACAGGTTTTGAACAGGCCGGAACCGAGCACGATAAACATCAGGCCGATAAAGAACAGGCTATCCCCCATCACCGCCGACAGCGCGATGGAGAGATGGCCGAGGGCGATCAGAATCGAGCCGTACCAGACCGCCTTTTGTTGCCCGAGCCAGTTATCCGCCAGCCAGCCGCCGGGCAGCGCGGCAAGATACATGGTCCCGGCAAAGATCCCGACAATGGCCGACGCGTTCTCGCGCGCCAGCCCCATCCCGCCGTCATAGACGGTGGCCGCCATAAACAGGATCAGTAATGGTCGAATACCGTAAAACGAGAACCGTTCCCACATTTCGGTGAAAAACAGCGAACCGAGGGGGTAAGGATGACCAAAAAAGGTCCGAGTTTCATTTTTATTAACAGAGGAATGCATAACTTCTCCCAAAGATGTCCGCAGCGCTTTAACGCAGCGGAAAGCGTGTTGGCCTTTTATACACAAGGCCAATCATTCACATTTAATGTGACGTAATTTAACCATTTGATAACCTAATAATGGTCCTGTCTAGTCCCTTCCCCCAACTTTTTAGATGAAAAGTCGACAAACGTCTACTTTTACAGATTTAAAGTTGGCGAGAGAGGAAATGTGATTGACAGAGGCATTCATGACAAAAATGATACTTTTTCATTTGTTTACAATGAGTTAAGAAATCACCCTGGCAACTTCATCCCGCCAGAAAACCCGGGCGATAAAAGGGGTAAAAGCGGGAAAAAACAGCATTAATGGGGGCTTTATTGAGTAATGCCGTTTAATGACATTCTCAACGACTCAAACCAGGGGGAACTCGCGGCAGGGAATATTCCAACCTGCAGCCGGAAGAACGATCGAAGCGAGCATCCCGGCTCATTGGCCCATTGACGGAGAGGAGATATCTACAGATAGCGGATCAAAAAGACGATAAGCTCCTCAATCAGCTGTGGCTTCATGACTCTAAAAATATACTTAAACTTTTTATGCGATATTTTTACAATGCGCCATTTCGCTTTTGATGCCGTCAGCCGCAGGGTGAGCCTGACTTTCAGCGACAGGCTTTCTTCAGATACAATAATCCGCACTTTATTTCTTGCGTAGTCATATTTGAAACTAATATCAAAAAAGAAACCATCGTTTGCCACGGTGATTTTTTTGGCATCGCCAAAAGAACCCTTGGTAACTTTATTATCAGGATTTGCTTTTAGATGTGACAATATTGAGACATATAAGCACACGAATTTTATTTTAAACTCACGCCGCTGTCGCTTTATTTTCTCCTTTTCCTTCCTTAATCTTTCCAGGCTATTTGTCATCGAACTCATTTATTCTTCCTGCCATATGATTTATATCCTATATAATCACCAGCGAGGTTTTTAAGACAGGATAGCATCACGATAATTCTCCATGCGAATAATCAGACAACGCCTCAGAATGTTATTTCTGTAGCGTTCGGTAGTATCCGCTCATTATGGCTTGCATAATGACAATATATAAAATATGGTTTTTACTGTCATAACGCGATTCTGACATAAAGATTGAAATAAAATCCACTTTTTATTTCATTGGACATGTTTTTCAGAAGTTTCGCGTTACATTTTAAATGTGCGGGTACTAAGAATTATATTAGCTACGCGCATAATGTATTGAAAACTTTTAAAAATGAGGGAAACCAGCGACCCGTTTGTTCGTTGACGGATAAGCCGATGATCCCTAATGGCATAGAGGAACGTTTGAGGGGTTATACCCTTCGGGGGTATCTTTCCTGTACGCCACTATCAACGACGCTTTAATCCAGCGCGCTTTAATTGCGCTATATTCGGGAGAAGCCGTCACTTTCTCCAGCGCCGGGTTGATACGCGGCGCAATACCGAGCCCTTTACCGTAGTACTCCGGATCGGTGCGCCGCTGCCGGAACAGAACGCTAGAGGTGCGCCTCTTCATCCAGGGAGATCACCTGAATACCGGCATTACGATACGCCTGAACGTCATCGGGCAGACGATCGACCACCACGGTATCAATACGATCCGCGGCGGTAAACTGGGCAAGCGAGGTATTATTCAGCTTGCTGTAGTCGCAGACGATAATCACCTGGCTGGCGTGTTCAACCATGCCGCGTTTCGTTTCTGCCAGCATGATATCGGCCACGCAGGCGCCGTGTTTCAGCGACAGCGAATTGGCGCCCATAAACGCTTTATCGACGTTCAGGGTATCAAGAATGGAGCGTCCGTTGATCGCCACCACGCAGTGGTACCCCTTCTTCACGATCCCGCCCAGCAGAATGGTTTGAATCGAGGGGCTGGCTTCCAGCTCGCGGGCGATTTGGTAATCGTTGGTGACCACCGTGACGTTTTGTCGGTCGCGAATATTGCGCGCGATATGCAGGGTCGTCGTGCCGGTATCCAGCACGATAATGTCGCCATCCTCAACCAGCGCCGCTGCGCGCTGGCCGATCCGCTCTTTCGCGCTGAGGTTGACAATTTCACGCGCGTCCGACGCCTGTTCAAAGCTCGCCCGCGTGCGAAGAACGGCGCCGCCGTGGGTACGGGTCAGCAGTCCCTCCTCTTCCAGCTGGCGGAGATCGGCACGAATGGTGGCGCCAGATACATTAAAGACGTCACACATCTCAGAAACAGCCACTTTGCGTTTTTCCCTGAGAATACTGAGCAACTTCTCCTGTCTTTCTTCTGCAAACATTCTGCCTCTCTCTTATTTACGGCACGTTACGCGCGACGCGGCGCTGGCTTACCGTTGCTTATCAGTCGGGTCCTGCGCTCAGGGCATCCAGCCTGTCGTATAAGGCGACGGATTGTCGGTAGAGCGTATCAAAAAGCTCGCTGCAGGCGTGGTAATAATCCCGCAGACGGGGATCCGGCGAAATCAGCTTATCGAACTGCACCGTCTGCCTCACGCCGCTGGCAAAATCCGCGTACAGCCCCGCGCCAACCCCGGCGATAATACCGCATCCGGTGACGCCATTCTCCTGATTGCGCGTAGATAATATCGGAAGATTGTACGCCGCGGCTTTGATTTCAAGCCACAGCGGGCTGCGCGCGCCGCCGCCGGAAGCGATCATTTGTTGCGGATATTGCCCGCACGCCTGCAGCTGGCGCAGATTGCGCCAGGACGCAAAGGCCACCCCTTCCAGGACCGCGCGGAATAAATG
Source organism: Klebsiella sp. RCJ4 (assembly GCF_009025755.1). Classification (NCBI taxonomy): domain Bacteria; kingdom Pseudomonadati; phylum Pseudomonadota; class Gammaproteobacteria; order Enterobacterales; family Enterobacteriaceae; genus Klebsiella; species Klebsiella sp. RCJ4. The sequence goes on along the minus strand of NZ_WCIN01000043.1, from coordinate 105,149 downwards.
ACCGCGGCGATGCTTGCGCTGCAGGCCGAAGAACTGCGCCCGCGAGTTCGTGTGTTCGGCCAGACGCTCTCCCGTCAGATAGGGAAGAAAGAGCAGCCCTTCCGCACCGGCCGGCACCGCCGCCGCTTCCTGCAAAAGCTGCGGGTGGGTAATCTGGTTATCGGCAAGCGCCAGCCGCGCCCAGCGGACGGCATCGCCGCCGGCGTCGAGAATCGTAAATCCGCCCCAGGCCGCGTTAGCCAGATGAAGGTTATTGACCAGCGGGTGGCGTAACGGCCGCGGCGACACCACGGTGATCAGCGTCGACGTGCCGGTGGAGTCGGACGCCATCCCCGGCTCATATACTCCCGAGCCCAGCAGAGAGGCCGCCATGTCCGACGTACCGGCAACCACCGGGATCCCTGGCGGCAGGCCCGTCAGGCCGGCGGCGCGCGGGGTTACCTGGCCGATAATATCGCTGGAAAGTTTGAGGTCCGGTAGCTGATCGACCCGCAGGCCAAACGTTTCGCAGGCTTGCGAAGACCAGGCGCGGGTTTCGCTGTCCATCAGGAAATAGCAGGACGCCTCGCTATAGTCGGTCGCCAGAGCGCCGGTCAGCATGAAATTAATATAGTCCTTCGGCATCAATACCTTGGCGAGCTTTGGCCAGCGCTCCGGATAATGTTCACGCCACCAGGCTAATTTGAAAGCGGGCCAGGCCGCCGCGGGCGGATTATTTAAATGCGCCAGCCACGTTTCCCGCCCTTCGCGCGCGGTAAAAGCTTCCACCTGCGGCTGGCTGCGCTTGTCATTCCACAGCAGCGCCCTGTCCTCCACCAGCTCGCCGCGATCGTCCAGCAGGACGGTGCCGTGCATCTGCCCGCAGGCGCCAATAACCGCAATCTGCGCAGCCGTTTCAGGATAGCGGTAAAGCACCTCGCGTATGCAGTCGCAGGCGGCCTGCCACCATAAAGACGGGGCCTGTTCTGACCAACCCGCACGCGGCGTGGTCTGTTCATACTCTCTTTGCGCAAAGCCGACCATCGTGCCGTCAACGCGCAAAAGAGCGGCGCGGGTACTGCCAGTGCCAACATCAATCGTGAGTATTTTATCTTTCATCACTGACTCCGGTGACGTCTTAAGGCGGGCCATCAGGCCCGCGGTCTCTCAGTTTAATCGGCGTTCAGCTCGGGAAAGCGTTCCGGGTGCTGCTCCAGTTCAGCCAGCACCTTTGTGACCGCGCCATGGCTCATGCCAAAGCGGCGGACGCCAAGCTGGTACAGGGCGCGCACCGTTGCCAGATCGCGAATCCCCCCGGCGCCTTTGATATCGATTCGTCCTTTAAGCTGGTCGGCAATAATGCTGACTTTTTCCACCGTCGCGCCGGTCGGCGCCCAGCCGGTGGAGGTTTTGACCCACTTCATCCCCACCTCTACGGCGATATCGCACACGCGGCGGATCTGCTCCTCATTGAGATAGTGCGTTTCGAGGATCACCTTCGCCGGTACCGGCGCGGCGGCGTCCACCACACGGCGCAAATCTTCGCGCACATAGTCATAATCGCCGGATAACACTTTGCCGATATTCACCACCATATCCACTTCGCGGGCGCCATCGGCAATCAGCTGCCGCACTTCCTGAACCTTGGTGTCAGTCGCATGCCCGCCGCCGGGAAAGCCGACCGGCCCGCCAATCATCACCTCTCCCGTCCCCTGCTGCGGCAGCAACGTACTGAGAAAACGCGTCCAGCAGGGCAGAACGTGGACGGAAATAATGTTGTATCGGGCTGCCAGCTCGGCGCAGGCGCGAACGTCCACTTCGGTACTGGTGGCCTGGACTGCGCTCAGGTCGACTAAACGTGCAAAACGACGGGTTGTTTCATTCATGGTTTTATCCTGCTCTTTGTTTTTAGTTGCTTTCATTTAATGCTCTTAAACGGCTTAAATCCATTTAAAAACGCATCAAATGAAAATAACGTGATCAAATTAGCATTTTTTTATTTTCATTTGCTTTTAATTAGCAGACGAGAAATGAGCGATGCCCTTGATGAACGGGCGTAAACGGGCATAAACGGGCGCAAAGGCAATATTGCATTTATTTTTGTTTGTTTTTGTTTATGCCTGAATAACGGGCGAGAGAGCGAAACCGCTGCCGGATATGACGCCAAAATGCGTACGCTGTCACATTGGCCGGCGACAAAAAGGTCGCCTTCGCCGGATATTCCGGAGGTCTCAACGCCCTACGCAAGGGAAAGGTAATCTGATTATGTACTTCAGGAGAAAGCTATGTTGCCGCTGGAACGTCATCGTTTGATTGTTGAACTGCTGGGCCAACGCGGCGTGATGCGGGTGAATGAGATTGCGCAAGCGACTCAGGTCTCCAGGGAAACGATTCGCCGCGATCTGAGCGAGCTGGAACGGAAAGGGATTTTAAATCGGAGCCATGGCGGAGCGCTGGCGGCAGAGAACCCGCTGCCGGCGATCCGAGCGGCGTCGCCCGCCCTGCCGGTCGAAGATAGCCAGGGAAGCTTTCAGCAGAGAACGCTGCTGCACAGCGAAGGAAAAATGCGCGTTGCCCGCAAAGCGCTGCAGTGTCTCCAGCCGGGACAGACCATCGTCCTGGACGGCAGCAGCACCAGCTGGTTTTTGGCCCGGCAGATGCCGGAGATGGCGCTAACGGTTATCACGCCCTCTATCCGCATCTTGCAAACGCTGATGAGCAGACGCTCGTTGCATCTCGTGGGACTGGGGGGCGATTTTTCCCCGACCGAGGAGGCATTCTTCGGTGAAACCGCCTCACGAACGCTGCGCGAGTACGCCGTCGATACGCTCTTTTTCTCCTGCCAGGGGCTGGAGCGCGATAGCGGTTTATATGCGGGTACGGAAGCCCACGCCGCCCTGTTGAAACAGATGATGCTGGCCGCCCGTCAGACCGTGGCATTGGTCGACGGCAGCAAGCTGGGGCGAACAGGCGTCGCGCGGATCGGCGGATTGGGCGAGCTGGACTGTTTAATCACCGAAAAGTTTGTCGATCCGCTGCTGGAAAAAGAGATGACCTGGCATAACGTCGGGCTACAGATCGCCTGAGTACGCCGTCATGACGTGACGGTGACTACGCGCATTGTCGAAACGCTGCTTCCCGCGGCAGGGCCAGACTTTGCCTGAAATCAGCCACTACCGGAATAAAAGAGGCCTTATGCGTTATTACCTTTCTCCTTCGCTCATGTGTATGGACATGATGAAGCTGGCGGAACAGCTGCACTTTTTAAACGGCAAAGCCGACAGGCTGCACGTCGACGTGATGGACGGGCACTATGTGAAAAACCTGGCGCTATCGGCCAGCTTTGTGGCGCAGATTCGGCCCTATACGTCGCTTCCCATCGATGTCCACCTGATGGTCGAAGAGCCCGCTCCGTTTATCCCGGCGCTGATAGAAGCCGGAGCAGACGCCATTTCACTGCATCCGGAAACCATCTGCCGCGAAGCTTTTCGGGTCATCAATATGCTTCGCCAGGCGGGGAAAGAGGTGGGGATGGTGCTTAATCCCGCCACGCCGGTTGAGAGCATCCAGCACTATCTGCATCTGCTCGATAAGGTCACGGTGATGACCGTCGATCCGGGCTATGCCGGTCAGCCGTTTATTCCCGAAATGACCGCCAAAATCGCGCAGCTTCATCAGCTAAAAGAGAGCCGCAGCCTCAACTTCTTGCTGGAAGTCGACGGCTCATGCAACCGCAACACCTACCGTGAGCTGCTGGGAGCCGGGGCGCAGGTATTAGTGATGGGCAGCAGCGGTTTATTCCGCCCGGATATGCCGCTCGAGCAGGCCTGGGAAAAAATGTCCCGCGATCTGTCCGCCGCGCTGCACTCCCCCGAGCACGTATAAAGGAGCGAATGATGTCAGGAAAAGTCTGTGTTTTTGGTTCATTCAATTTCGACATGGTGGCCAGAGTGGAACGCTTCCCGGTGCCGGGCGAGTCGTTAGTGGCCTGCGGGAGCATGACCAGCGCCGGCGGAAAAGGGGCGAACCAGGCCACCGCCGCGCTAAAAGCGGGGGCGAATGTTCACTATATCGGCAAGATTGGCAATGATACCTTCGGCCATTTTGCCCGCCGTCATCTGAAGGGCGTGGGGTTTAACGCCGTGACGCTGCTGGTCGCCGAAGACGTCCCCACCGGCAATGCGCTGATTTATGTGGCCGGCAACGATGCCGAAAACATGATTGCCGTCGACCCCGGCGCGAATATGACGGTGACCGATGATGAAATCGCCGGCTGCATTCCCGCTATCGGCTGCGCGGATGTGGTGCTGGTTCAGCTGGAGAATAATCTTTCCGCCATTGAACAGGTCGTTGACGCCGCGAAAGCAGCCGGGGCCTTCGTGGTGCTCAATCCCGCCCCCTGGCAGCCCGTTGAGCACGCCTTTCTAAGCAAAGTGGATCTGCTTACGCCGAACGCCACGGAGGCCGGGTTAATGACCGGGCGCCGGGTTGACTCTCTGGCGGCCGCGGCCGAGGCCGCCGATGCGCTGCATGCTCAGGGCGCGCGCAACGTCATTATCACCCTCGGCGCAAAGGGCGCCCTGCTGAGCGAGCAGGGCGTGAAATCCCCTGTTCCGTGCTTTCCTTCTCATCCCCGCGATACCACCGGCGCGGGCGATGCCTTTAACGGCGCGCTGGCGGCGCGTCTGGCCTGCGGCGAGCCGCTGCATAGCGCGGCCCGATTTGCGGCGGCCTACGCCGCCGTCAGCGTCGAAAAGCAGGGAGCATCATCTTTACCGGATTACCAGGAGGCACGAGAACGGCTTTTACGTGCCGCCTCTGATTATGAAATGGCTTAAACCCTACTGTATAAAAACCATTAAGAGGATAGCTCAATGAGTACGCTAATCACGGATAAGGTCGATAAAGCGGCGGTCCACAATGAAAAACTGGACGCCAGCGCGTATTTACCGCACACCCCCTGGCTGCAATTTTTACTGGTCTGTTGCCTGTTTGCGCTCTGGGGGATGGCGGGCAACCTGAATGATATTTTGATCGCCCAGTTTAAAAAGGGCTTCGATTTAACGGATACCCAGACGGCGCTGGTGCAGTCGATTTTTTTCCTCGGCTACTTCTTTGTCGCCCTGCCTGCGGCGGCGCTGATTAAGCGTTATTCCTATAAAGCGGCGATTATTATTGGGCTGTGCCTGTACGCCCTCGGCTGTTTCCTGTTCGTCCCGGCCGCGCAGATCATGACCTACGGCGCGTTCCTCGCCTGCCTGGGGGTGATCGCCTGCGGACTCTCTTTTCTGGAAACCTCGGCAAACACCTACTCCAGCCTGCTGGGCCCGATCCACTCCTCCACCCAGCGCATTAACTTTTCGCAGATCTTCAACTCGCTGGGCGTGATTTCCGGCGTGCTGATTGGCCAGGTGATGGTCTTCGGCGAAAACGATCCGAGCCATGAACAGCTGCTGGCGATGCCCGCCGCCGCCGCGGACGCCGCGCGCCATCAGATGGTCGGCCAGGTGGTCGGGCCCTATCTGATTATCGGCTCCGTGCTGGTGGTGCTGGCGCTGGTGTTCGTGTTTATTAAATTCCCGTCGTGCAAGGGCACGCCCTCTCAGCAGCAGCAGCTCCCGACGGAAAGCATGGGGCCTACGCTGAAACGCCTGTTTGCCATCCCGCGCTTTCGCCTCGGGATCCTGTCGCAGTTTTTGTACGTCGGCGCCCAGGTTGGCGTATGGAGCTTCACGATTCGCTTTGTGCAGCTCGTGCAGCAGGGCACCAGCGAGCACTCCGCAACCTACTGGCTGCTGGCTTCTCTGGTGATTTACGCCGTGGGTAAAACCGTGGCCACCTGGTTGATGAACCGCCTGAATCCGGCGCTGCTGCTCGGTACCTTTGCCCTGGCCGCCACCGCCCTTTTACTGGTTGCCGTATTCAGCAGTTCAATGCTGGCGGTCTATGCGCTCATTCTGGTCAGCTTCTGTATGGCGCCATGCTGGCCGACAAACTTTGGTCTGGTCATCAAAGGGATGGGGAAAGATACCCAGACCGCAGGCTCGATCGTGGTGATGTCGATTATCGGCGGGGCCGTTATTCCGCTGGTGATGGGCATTATCTCGGATATGAACGGCGGCAATATGCAAATCGCCTTTATCGCCCCACTTGTGTGCTTTGTGTATGTCGCTTTCTACGGTTTCTGGTGCGTGCGTAAGGGGGTATAACATGCGCGAACTGATCAACACGATTGCTCATATTGGCTATCAGGTCAGCGACTTAACGCGTTCGCTAGCCTTCTATGAACCGCTGGGCTTTCAGCGCCAGCAGCGGTTTAGCAAACCGTCGCCGCAGGGCGCTATTGAAGTCGCGTTTCTTGAAATGGCGGGCGCCGTCCTCGAGCTGTACCAGCTTCCCGAAGGAACGCCTTTTGACGCCCCTCGCTGCGGTATCGATCATCTGGCGCTGGAAGTCAGCGACCTGGATGCGGTGCAGCAGCGGCTGGCGGCGCTCGGTTATCCGCTCGATGAAGGGCCGATTGAAGAAGAAAATGTGCGCTTCCTGCTTATTCGCGGCCCCGATGGCGAACGGCTCGAGTTCGATTCCTTTAAGCGCTAAGCGGCCGGCCTGATCCCCTTCTCCCTTTTAGGCCCGGTTAACACGGGTCTAAAAGCGGGCTTCCTCAGGCTTTACAAAAGCCTGCCTGCTTCCAGATTTTCGCCCCCCCCACCCGACCTCTCCTGCCTATTGTGCAATGTTACAAAATTGCTTCTGTTTTGTTGATTTTCTATTGTGAGCCATTCGGCAATTTCCTCTTCTGAATTTCCCCAGACTACTTCCAGTCAATACGCAATATCAGGAGAGACAAATGAGCAGCACCTCCGCCGACTTCCAGAATCTGTACCAGGCCCTGAGACACAGCGCCGCCCGCAGCCCGGATGCCCTGGCGCTGGCGTTTGAGGATCGGCGCTATCTGTACCGCGATTTTCACCTGCGGGTACAGCGAGCGATGGCGCAGCTTGACCAGGTCTGGTCGCTGCGCAAAGGCGATCGAATCCTGCTGGCCTGGGGGAATCATCCCGCATTTTGCGAAGTCCTTTTTGCCGCGCTTGGTCTGGGCATCGAAGTGGTGCCTTTCAGCACGAAGCTTAAGCAGGCCGAAAGCGAGGAGCTGGTGGGCCATATCGCCCCGCGGGTCGTACTGTTCGATGCGACCGTGCAGGACTGGCTGAAAAACACCCCCGACGCGCGCGCGGTTTCGCTCAGCGAATGGCAGGCGCTCCCCCTTCCCGAACCGCTGACCCGCCAGCCGGTCCCGGTTAACCGCGACGATACGGCGGTGATGATGTTCACCTCCGGTACCACCGGAGAGCCGAAAGGGGCGATTATCACGCACAATAACCTGCTCTGCGCGATTGACGCCTATACGCAAAAACTGAATCTCACCGCCGCGGATAGCACCATTCTGGCGGTACCTATCTATCACATCACCGGCCTGTCGGCGCTGCTGGCACTGTTTATTAGCCTCGGCGCGAGCATCTGGCTGCAGCACCGATTCAACGCCCCGCAGGTGATCGGCACCCTGCGCGAACAGAACATTACCTTTCTGCACGGCTCGCCAACCATCTTTATCCTTCTCTGCCAGGCGGCACGCGAGCAGAGCGCCAGTCATCCTGGCGATTTCCCCGCGTTACGCACGATTGCCTGCGGCGCGGGCCACCTGAGCGATGGACTGATCAACGAGTTAAAAACGCTGTTCCCGCATACGGCGATTCAGCCGATCTACGGGCTCACCGAAACGACCTCACCCGCGACGATTTTTCCGGGCGACGTCTGGGGCAGCGATAAATGCGGCAGTTCGGGCCAGGCGATCCCCGGCCTCGCCATTACGATCCGCAACGATCGCCAGCAGCTCCTCCCCGCCGGGCAAATCGGGCATATCTGGCTAAAAGGCGACGTGGTGATCCGCGAGTACTGGCAGCACAGCGAACGACGCCCGAGCTGCGATGCGCAGGGCTGGTTTTGTACCGGCGACCTGGGCTATCTCGACGATGAAGGCTGGTTGTACATAAAAGACCGCAGCAAGGACATGATCAATCGCGGCGGAGAGAAGATTTACTCGCTGGAGCTGGAAAACATTCTCTCTACCTATCGGGGAGTGCGGGAAGTTGCCGTCATCCCGACCCCCAGCCCGATCTATGGCGAAGAGCCGGTGGCGTTTATCGTGCCGGACGGCCAGCACCACCTGACCAGCGAAGAGATCCTCGGCTGGCTGAAGGTCAAAATCGCCCGCTTTAAGCTGCCGGCGCGCATTATTTTCACCCGCGTTTTACCGCGCACCCATAACGGAAAAGTGAGCAAACAACAGCTCAAAACGCGCCTCGCGGAATCCATCATCACGCTATCAACGGAGGATAAAAAGTGAGCAGCAAATTTATCGACGCCCATCAAGCGGCCCAGCGGGTCGCCAGCGGCGACACCGTCTGCACCGTCGGGATGACGCTTATCGGCGCGGCGGAGTCCATTTTAAGCGCTATCGAAGCGCGCTTTCTGACCGCGGGCGAACCGCGCGACCTGACGCTGCTGCATGCCGCCGGGCAAAGCGATCGCCAGCGCGGCATCCAGCACTTCGCTCACCCGGGTATGGTAACGCGGCTTATCGGCTCGCACTGGGGCCTGGCGCCGCGCTGGATGGCGATGATCAACAACAACGAAGTGGAAGCCTGGTGCCTGCCGCAGGGGCAGATCGTCCATCTCTATAGCGCGATGGCCGCCGGGCTTACCGGGCGGCTTTCCCCCGTCGGGCTCGGTACCTTTGTCGATCCGCGCATGGAAGGCGGGCGGATGAACGCCCGCACCCGCGAACGGCCCGATCTGATCGAGCACGTGACGTTTCGCGGCGACGAATATCTGTTCTACCCGGCCATTCCTCTGGACGTGGTCATTGTGCGCGGCACCCATGCTGATGAAGAGGGCAACCTCACGACCGATGAAGAGGTGATGAAGCTGGAAGTTCTGCACGCGGTTCTCGCCGCCAGACGCTATGGGGCGCAGGTGCTGGCGCAGGTGAAATATCGCGTGGCGAAAGGCTCGCTGCATCCGAAAAGCATCATCGTTCCCGGCAACCTGATCGACGCCATTGTGGTATGCGAAGAGCCGCAGATGGATCACCGCCAGACCTCCAGCTGGGACTTCGATCCGGCGCTGTGCGGCGATATCCAGCTGCCCGCCGCGCAGAACGCGCCGCTGCCGCTCGACCTACGCAAGCTTATCGGGCGGATTGCCTGCCGCTATCTGACGCCCGGCTGCGTCATCAATCTCGGCACCGGCATTCCTAACGACGTTATTGGCGCCATCATTCACGAAGAACGGATTGGCGAGCAGGTCACCATCACCGTGGAATCGGGGATCTACGGCGGGCAGCAGGCGGGCGGCGTTGATTTCGGCATCGGTCGTAACCTGAGCGCGATGATAAGCCACCAGGATCAAATGCTCTATTACAACGGCGCGGGGGTCGATATCACCTTTATGGGCGCCGGCGAGATGGACCCGCACGGCCACGTCAACGCCACGCGGCTCGGCGCATCCTGCCCCGGCGCGGGCGGTTTTATCGATATCACCCAGAATGCCCGCCACGTCGTGTTCTGCTCCTCTTTTACCGCCAAAGGGCTGGAGATCGCCTGTGAACAAGGGGCCCTGCATATCCGCCGCGAAGGCGAGGTACGCAAATTCGTCGCCGGGGTGAATCAGGTTTCCTACAACGGCGAGCTGGCCCGCGCCAAAGGACAAACCATGCATTACGTCACCGAACGGGCGGTTTTCGAACTGCGCCCGGAGGGGCCGGTGCTGACGGAAATCGCCCCCGGTATCGATCTTGAGCGCGACATCCTGGCGCATATGGATTTTCGTCCGGCGATCGCCGCGGATCTTCAGGTTATGGACAGCCGCTTGTTCACCCCGCAGCCTTGCGGCCTCGCGGAACATCTGTCCCGGAATTCATCCTCTGACTCATAAGGAAATTAGCTATGAAACTTGCCAGTAAAACCGCCATTGTTACCGGCGCCGCGCGCGGTATCGGCTTTGGCATTGCCCAGGTGCTTGCGCGGGAAGGCGCGCGCGTGATCATCGCCGATCGCGACACGCACGGCGAAGCCGCCGCCGCGTCCCTGCGCGAATCGGGCGCACAGGCGCTGTTTATCAGCTGCAATATCGGTGAAAAAGCGCAGGTCGAAGCGCTGTTTTCCCAGGCCGAAGAGGCGTTTGGCCCGGTGGATATTGTGGTGAATAACGCCGGAATCAACCGCGACGCCATGCTGCACAAACTCTCCGAAGCGGACTGGGACACGGTGATCGATGTCAATCTGAAGGGCACTTTTCTCTGTATGCAGCAGGCCGCCATCCGCATGCGCGAGCGCGGCGCGGGCCGCATTATCAATATCGCTTCCGCCAGCTGGCTTGGCAACGTCGGGCAAACCAACTATTCGGCGTCAAAAGCCGGCGTGGTGGGGATGACCAAAACCGCCTGCCGCGAACTGGCGAAGAAAGGCGTCACGGTTAACGCCATCTGCCCGGGCTTTATCGATACCGATATGACGCGCGGCGTCCCGGAAAACGTCTGGCAAATCATGATTAACAAGATCCCTGCGGGCTACGCCGGGGAGGCGAAAGACGTTGGCGAGTGCGTGGCGTTTCTGGCGTCCGACGGCGCGCGCTATATCAACGGGGAAGTGATTAACGTCGGCGGCGGCATGGTGCTGTAAGGAGAAAAACGATGACACAGGCTAATGATATTGTGGTTGTCAGCGGCGTTCGTACCGCTATTGGCACGTTTAACGGCAGTCTTAAGCATACCCACCAGCACGATCTCGGGGCAGCGGTTATTCGCGAAGCGATCGCCCGCGCCGGGCTTGCGCCGCAGGATATCGATGAAACGATCGTCGGCAACGTCGGGCAAATCGCCGAAAGCGGTTTTATCGCCCGCATCTGCCAGCTGCGGGCGGGGATCCCGCAGGAGAGCACCGCGTATTCGGTTAACCGCCAGTGCGGCTCCGGGCTTCAGGCCCTGGCGGACGGCATGATGCAGCTGCAAAGCGGCCAGGCCGAGGTGGTCGTCGCCTGCGGAACGGAAAATATGACCCAGTTGCCCTACTACCTGCGCAAAGCGCGCGATGGCTATCGCATGGGCCACGGCGAGCTGGAAGATGGACTGATCTCCATCCTTACCTGGCCAGAAGGGCCTTATCACAACGGCATCACGGCGGAAAACGTCGCGCAACGCTTCGGTATTACCCGCGAAGCGATGGACGATTTCGCCTGGTCGAGCCAGCAGAAGGCGCTGAAGGCGATCGCTGAGGATCGCTTCCGCGAGCAGATTCTGGCCCTTGAGGTGCCGGACGGCAAAAAAGCGACCCGCCTGTTCGCGACCGATGAACACCCGCGCGACACCCCGCGCGAAAAGCTCGCCGCGCTGCGTCCGGCATTTAAAGCCGACGGCGTGGTGACGGCGGCCAACTCCTCCGGCATTAACGACGGCGCGGCCGCGCTGGTGATGATGACCCGCCAGCAGGCGGAACAGCGCGGCTTAACCCCGCGCATGCGGATTCGCGGCTGGGCGGTCGCCGGCTGCGGCGCGGAGATTATGGGGTTTGGCCCCTCTCCCGCTACCCGACGCCTGATGGACCGTCTCAATATGGATGTTCACGCCATCGATTTAATTGAACTCAATGAGGCCTTCGCCGCCCAGGCGCTGGCGGTGATGAACGATCTGCGTCTCGATCCAGCCCGCGTTAACGTCAACGGCGGCGCGATCGCCCTCGGCCACCCGGTGGGCGCCAGCGGTGCGATCCTGCCGGTCAAACTGATGTATGAAATGGCGCGCAGCGGCGCGCGCACCGGTCTGGTCACCATGTGCATCGGCGGCGGCCAGGGGATTTCTATGCTGTTCGAGCGCGAAGGCGCTTAGGAAAAGACGGCCCGAAGTGGGGCTTCGGGCCGGGCGTCGTTCGGGTCAGCACCCGGCGACAACCTGTGAGCTGACGAACGGGATCGACGCGATCCCGGCAAGGCTTCTGACCACGAATACGGGGAAATAATAACCATGTCCGCAATAAATGAAAAGGCGGTAAACGGGGCGCAGCTACAGCGCACCCATAAAAAGATCTACCGCCATTTGATGCCGCTGCTTATCGTGGCGTACATCATCAGCTTTATTGATCGTACCAATATTGGCATGGCGAAAGCGACCATGTCGGTGGATATCGGCCTTTCCGCAACCGCATTCGGCCTCGGGGCCGGGTTGTTTTTTCTCACCTACGCGGTGCTGGAGATCCCCAGCAACCTGTTTTTAACCCGGATTGGCGCACGGCGCTGGATCGCCCGCATCATGATCACCTGGGGGATCATCTCCTGCGGCATGGCGTTTGTCACCGGGCCTACGTCCTTTTACGTGATGCGCCTTTTGCTCGGCGCCGCCGAAGCAGGGCTCTATCCGGGCATTATTTACTACCTGACCCTCTGGTTTGGCCGCGAAGAGCGCGCTAAAGCCACCGGTCTGTTCCTGCTGGGAGTCTGCCTGGCCAATATTATCGGCGCGCCGCTGGGCGGATTGTTATTAAGCCTTGATGGAATGTCCGGCTGGCACGGCTGGCAGTGGATGTTCTTTATCGAAGGGCTGCCCGCGATAGCGCTGGCGTTCGTCGTCTGGCGCAGGCTGCCGGATAAACCTGCCGACGCCCGCTGGCTGGACAGCAACGACGTGGAGGCAATCAACGCGGTGCTGGAGAAAGAAGCCGAGGAGACGCGCCATACGCCGAGCCGTTTTTCCCTGAAAACCGCGCTCACCACCCGGGTGTTTTTGTTACTGGTGCTGATTTACTTTACTCACCAGTTTTCGGTTTACGGCCTGAGTTATTTCCTGCCGGGGATCATCGGTAGCTGGGGCCAGCTTACCCCGCTGCAGATCGGTCTGCTGACCGCCATCCCGTGGATCGCAGCCGCCGCTGGCGGGATCCTGCTGCCGCGCTTCGCCCGGACGGAGCAGCGTTCGCGCAGCATGCTGATGGCCGGATATCTGGTCATGGCGACCGGCATGGCGATTGGCGCGATTGCGGGCCACGGCGTGGCGCTGCTTGGCTTCTCGCTGGCCGCTTTCATGTTCTTCGCCATGCAATCCATCATCTTTAACTGGCTCCCCTCGATCATGAGCGGGCATATGCTGGCGGGCAGCTTCGGCCTGCTTAACTGCCTCGGGCTGTGCGGCGGCTTTCTCGGGCCGTTTATTCTCGGCGCGTTTGAGGACCGCACCGGCGCGGCAACGTCCGGCTTATGGTTCGCCGTCGCGCTACTGATCGTCGGCGCGCTGGTGTCTCTGTTCATCAAAAGTTCGTCATCCCCCGGCAGTGCATCGGCAAAACAAGCCGACGGCGAAAAAGCTTAATCAGGAGGTTCTTATGCGCATCGAAGTCTTACTGGATTTAAAAACTCGACTCGGCGAAAGCCCGGTCTGGGATGTCGAACAGCAGCGTCTTTGGTGGGTGGACAGCCTCGACGGGCGCCTGTTCGCCTGTAACGCGCAGGGCGGCGCGATTAAGAGCTGGGACGTGCGGCAGAAAATTGGCTCGTTCGCCCTGCGCCAGAACGGCGAAGGCGCGGTGGTGGCGCTAGAGAATGGCGTGCATCTGCTCGACTTCGCCAGCGGCGAGCTGACGCTACTGCACCATCCGGAAGCGGACCGACCCTTTAACCGGCTCAACGACGGCAAAGTCGATCGTCAGGGACGTTTTCTGTTTGGATCGATGGATATGCGTGAAGAGGAGCCGAGCGGCGCGCTATATCGCCTGGACGCCGATCTGTCGCTGCACGTGCTGAAGAAAAATATCATCGTCTCTAACGCCCCGTGCTGGAGCCCCTCCGGCGAGACGTTCTATTTTGCCGATACCTGGACGGGCGAAATCTGCGCCTGGGACTACAACACCGCGACCGGCGATCTCTCCGGAGAACGAGTCTTTTGCCGTGTCGATCGCAGCGAAGGCGGCGCGGCGGATGGCGCCACCGTGGACAGCGAAGGCTATCTGTGGAACGCGCTGGTCTACGCGGGCAAGCTGGTGCGCTACACGCCGGAGGGCAAGGTCGATCGCATCATTGAGATGCCGGTGAAAAAAGTGACCAGCGTCATGTTCGGCGGCGAAAACCTCGACGTGCTGTACGTCACCTCAATGGCGCAGCCGCCCCTCCCGCGCTTCCCGGAAGATAATCAGCTGCGCGGCAGCCTGTTCGCCCTATACGACCTGGGCGTGACCGGCGTAGCGGAACGGCGTTTTGCCGGCTAAGCCAACCTCCGGCTCGCCGCGATAACAATAATACCCGGCGAACTGACTCTGACCCTGACACCAGGCGGCGCGCATCATGCTGTCGCGACGCCGCGGAGTAAACACGACTATGACAACAATCAATCACACACCTGCCAGCGAACAAGGTGGAAAAAAGCGGCTGATACATCGTTTCTCCTGGGTTTCGCTGCTGGTTTGCTGGCTAATCTGGGTGCTTAACGCCTACGATCGCGAGATGATCCTGCGCCTTGGCCCGGTCATCTCTAAAGAGTTTTCGCTCTCGCCGGAACAGTGGGGCAACGTCGTCGCCCTGATTATGGTTGCCCTTGCGGTGCTGGATATCCCCGGCTCCATCTGGAGCGATCGCTACGGTTCAGGCTGGAAGCGAGCGCGCTTTCAGGTACCGCTGGTGCTGGGCTATACCGCCCTCTCTTTTCTTTCCGGAATTAAAGCGATCAGCCACGGGCTGACGGCTTTTGTGCTGCTGCGCGTTGGCGTCAACCTCGGGGCCGGCTGGGGCGAGCCCGTCGGCGTCAGCAACACCGCAGAGTGGTGGCCGAAAGAGAAACGCGGCTTCGCGCTGGGGGTGCATCATACCGGCTATCCGATTGGCGCGCTGCTGAGCGGCGTGGTGGCAAGTCTGGTGCTTTCCGCATTTGGCGAAGGCAGCTGGCGCTACTGCTTCCTGCTGGCGCTGATCGTCGCCATCCCGCTGATGATTTTCTGGGCGAAATATTCCACCGCCGATCGCATCAACACGCTTTATCTGCATATCGATAGCCAGGGGATGACGCGCCCGGCGACCCAGGAAAGCAGCCATGTTGCCAAAGGCGAAGGGATGAAGACCTTTTTACGCACCCTGCGCAACCGCAATATTTCGCTAACGGCGGGCAATACCCTGCTGACGCAAATTGTCTATATGGGCATTAACGTTGTGCTGCCGCCGTATCTTTATCACGTCTCCGGCCTGTCGCTGGCGGCATCCGCCGGGCTAAGTATTATCTTCACGCTTACCGGTACCCTGGGCCAGATAATTTGGCCCTGGCTGTCCGATAGCTTTGGCCGTAAACGTACTCTGATCGTCTGCGGTCTGTGGATGAGTATCGGCATTGCGCTGTTCTATTTCGCCACCAATATGCCGCGCCTTATCGCCATTCAGCTATTTTTTGGCCTGGTGGCCAACGCCGTGTGGCCTATCTACTACGCCATGGCTTCGGACTCCGCCGAAGAACGCGCCACCTCTACCGCCAACGGCATTATCACCACGGCGATGTTTATCGGCGGCGGCATTTCGCCATTGCTTATGGGCTGGCTCATCCAGTTCGGTGGGGGGTGGGAAAATCCGGCGGGTTATATCTACGCCTTCTTTACCATGGCGGGATGCGCGCTGCTGGGGATGTTATTGCAGCTCATGACCACCGATAAAACGCCGCGCAAAGCGCATTAACGCAGGAGAACGCATGAAGATTGTTATCGCGCTGGATTCGTTTAAGGGTAGCTGTAGCGCGCAGGCCGCTTGCACAGCGGTAGCACAGGGGTTGCGCCGGGTTGACGAGGGGCTGGAGCTGGTCGAAATTCCCGTGTCGGACGGCGGAGAGGGGCTGCTCTCGGCCCTTGCGGAAAGTCCGCAGCTGAAGGGCGCGAGGTGGCAGCAGCAGCGTTGCGCCTCGCCTTACGGTCTCTCCGTACAGGCCGCGTTTCTGATCCTGCCCGGCGAACGGGCCATTATCGAGATGGCGCAAAGCTGTGGGCTGGAGCTCACGCCGAAAGCGCAGCGGGATGTGCGCCAGGCCAGCAGCTTTGGCCTGGGTGAGCAGGTAAAAGCGGCGCTGGATGCCGGGTGTCGGCGTTTGATTATCGGGCTGGGCGGCAGCGCGACCAACGATGGCGGTATCGGTTTTGCCCAGGCGCTTGGCGCCCGCTTCTGGCGCGAGGACGGCACGCTGCTGCCGGTTCCCGCGGCGGGCAAGGATCTAGCGCATATTCAGCGCATCGATTTAAGCGCCATGGATCCGCGCTTACGACAGGCCGAAATACAGGCCTCCTGCGACGTCACAAATCCTCTGCTTGGGGAAGATGGCGCCACCTGGGTGTATGGCGCGCAGAAAGGCGCGGATGAGGCGGCGCTCAGGGAGCTGGAGGCGGGTATGGCGCACTACAGTCGGCAGCTTACGCAAACGCTCGGCTACGACGTCAGCGAACGGCCCGGCGCCGGGGCCGCGGGCGGTATGGGGGCCGCGCTGATCGCCTATGCGGGCGCCACGCTGCGCCCGGGCATTGACCTGGTGCTCGAACTGCTTAACGCCGACCGTCATCTTAGCGATGCCGCACTGACCATCGTCGGGGAAGGCTGGCTCGATCGCCAGAGCGCCTTTGGTAAAGCCCCGGTGGGCGTGGCGGGCAAAGCGGCGCGCCACGGCGTACCGGTTGTGGCCCTTTGCGGCGGACGCGATGAGAGCAGTCGGCAATTGTATCAACACCATATTGACGCGATGTGGTCTATCTGCCAGCGCCCTATGCCGCTGGCGGAGTCGATGAACACATGCGAACAGCTCCTCGCCGACGCAGCGGAGAATGTTCTACGAACCTTTCTGAGCGGGCGGCGCGGAGAGGCACATAAGCGGATAACTGTATGATTATTACGACGGCGCTGGCTAATGAAATTGTCGCCCGGGCAATGGCGATAATTCATCATAACGTGAACGTGATTGACCATCATGGACAGATCATTGCCTCAGGTGAACGGCATCGTATCGGCGAGCAGCATGAGATCGCCCGTGAGGTGATACGCACCGGTAAACGCATTTGTATTAACAACACCGCGGAAGCCGCGCGTTTCCAGAATGTGCATCCCGGTATTAATCATCCCATTATCTATGACGATCGCGTGGTGATGGTGGTGGGCATCAGCGGCGATCCCGCAGCGATCAGCCGCTATGCTGAACTGGCGGTACTCACCGCCGAGCTGCTGGTCCGCCAGGCCATAGAGATGCGGGAAACCAACTGGCGACAGCGTCTGCGCGATACCCTGTTTGGTCAATATCTTGATCAAGGCGCTTCGCCCGCCGGACAGGAAGCGCTGCATCGCCTGGTGGAGCTTGGCTTCGCTTTTGATGCGCCGCTGGTGCCGGTCGTGGTAACCGTCCAGGTCGAACAGCACCAGCTAAGCGAAATACTGAGTACGCTGCTGCGGGAATTCTCGCAGCTGTCCGGGGTAAGAGACGTGATTTTGCTGGGCAGTAATGAAATATTGCTCCTCAATACGCTGAGCGACCCCCAGGAAACGCTGCTGCGGGGCATCGAGTTTGTCCTCAGCAATCAGATCAGCCATTACCATATCGGTATTGGCGTGCAGGCGGACAGCGCTCCGGATATTCGCGAGGCCATCCGATTCGCCAGGTCGGTGATTGAGGTGGGGAGCAAAGTGCAGCCGCAGCGGCAGATCTACTACTTTCGCGAAATGGCGATGCTCTGCCTGTTCCGGGTGCTGGAAGACAGCTATATGGTCAATTTTTTCATCAATAACGTACGCCAGCTGCTTGAGCATGATTCCGGCGAAGTGCTGCTGGATACCCTCAGCAGCTTTATTGCCAATAACGCCGAGCCGGGCAAAACGTCGCTGCTGTTGGGGATTCATCGCAATACGCTCACCTACCGGCTGCAGCAGATTAAAAAGCATATTCAGCTCGATCCGATGGTCTTCACCGACCTGACGCAGCTGGCGGTGTCGGTACACTGCTATCGTCGGCAGAACCCGCGCCAGAGCGAATGGATTGATACCTTAAGCTAACGTGCGGCGGGCGAGCAGGCCGGTACGCGCCCTCGCCACCCGGCACCGCGTATCACTCTGAGATCGCCGTTTATCAAAATAATAGCGCGCCCGGCGATTTTATCGCAGGCGGTGCCTCCGTCGCCGGTGGCGGGCTTTTCGCCTCAGCCGTTCGGCGGAGCTTGCTCGCTTCAGTCGCCATTTTTGTACACAATTTAATCAAATGGCACCGTTCTTGCCTTTTATCTACGTTCCCCGACCGCAGCATTCGTCGGCCAATATCGATAAAAAGGACAGGAAAATGGCGCAAATGAATGAAAACATCGCGACCGCACCGGTCTCTCCCCTCCGCGATTTTTTCGCGAAACCCCGTATCATCGCCAGGCCCGGCTTTAACCGCTGGCTGGTGCCACCGGCCGCGCTGGCGGTTCATCTCTGTATAGGTATGGCCTATGGGTTTTCCGTTTACTGGCTGCCTATGTCGCAGCTCATAGGAGGAAGCGCGTCCTTGCAATGCCCCGCCACGATGTCGTTCTGGCAGCAGCTGTTTACCCGCGATTGCGACTGGAAAATCTCCATGCTGGGCTGGACCTACACGCTGTTTTTTGTTTTTCTCGGCTGTTCGGCGGCGCTGTGGGGCAGCTGGCTTGAGAAGGTTGGACCGCGGCTGGTGAGCTTTATTGCCACCTTGTGCTGGTGCGGCGGCCTGCTGCTATCCAGCGTCGCTATCTATTTCCATCAGCTGTGGCTGCTGTGGCTGGGGGCCGGGGTCATCGGCGGAATCGGTCTCGGACTGGGCTATATTTCACCGGTTTCGACGCTGCTGCGCTGGTTTCCTGACAAGCGCGGAATGGCGGCCGGGATGGCGATTATGGGTTTTGGCGGGGGAGCGCTGGTGGGCGCGCCGCTGGCAAACGGTCTGATGAATTACTTCGCCGGTCCGGCCGGCAACGGGGTATGGCAAAGCATTCTGGCGCTGGCGGCGATTTATGCGCTGTTTATGCTCGCCGGTACCTTTGGCTATCGCCTGCCGCCCATGGGCTGGCATCCTTCGGGTGAGAAGGCGCAAAAAACGATTCGCAATAATCCCACGATCCAGGTGCACGTCCGCGTTGCCTGCCGCACTCCGCAGTTCTGGCTGCTGTGGATGGTGCTGTGGCTCAACGTCACCGCGGGGATCGGCATTCTCGGTATGGCCTCGCCGATGCTGCAGGAGATCTTTGCCGGTAAACTGCTGTCGCTCGATCTCAGCTGGCATGAGCTGAACGGCGAGCAGCTGAAACGCATTGCAACCATGGCCGCAGGATTTACCGGCCTGCTCAGCCTGTTTAACATCCTGGGACGTTTTTTCTGGGCATCGGTATCCGACCTGTGCGGGCGCAAAATGACCTTTGCGATCATTTTCTGCCTGGGCGCCGTGCTGTACGGCACGTTGCCGCTGGTGAATCACGGCGGCTATATCGCGCTGTATGTCTGCGCGATGTGCATTATCATTTCGATGTACGGCGGAGGCTTTGCCAGTATTCCCGCCTATCTGGCCGACGTCTTTGGCTAACAAATGGTGGGCGCGATTCATGGACGCTTGTTAACCGCCTGGTCGGCGGCGGGGATCAGCGGCCCGGTTCTGGTGAACTATCTGCGCGAGTATCAGCTGACGCACGGGGTCTCGCCCGAGCGCGTCTACGATATTACGCTGATGGTCCTGACCGGCCTGCTGGTATTGGGTTTTATCTGTAATCAGCTGGTGCGTCCGCTGACGGAAGAGCATGCGATGACCGCGGAACAGCAGCAGCAGGCGAAAGGACTGTATACCATCAACAAGGATGCCCAGCTCACGTGGGAGCCCCGCCCGTCCACGCTGCTGTTAACCGTAAGCTGGCTGGCGGTGAGCGTGCCGCTGTTATGGGGCGTCGGTACCACCCTCCAGCAGGCCGTGAAATTCTTTATGTAGGTTGTTGCCGCCGATGGCCCGGCGGCTTCTACGAACCTACCGGCGCGTGGCGATCGCGTGACGCAATATGCTCAACGATCCGCTCTACCGCCTCTTCTGCGGTCAGCACCGAGGTATCCAGAGTCAGGCTGGCGGTGCGCCAGGGTTCGTACTCACGGGTGATAACCTTTTGCCAGTCCGGCAGAATATGACCGCGAATATCCGCCACTCGGTTTTCCACGCGATACCGATGCTGCATTTGGTCGGAGCAGGTCAGTTCTATCTCCAGATAAGGCGCGGCATTCTCGGTCGCGACCGCTCTCCAGGCCTGGCGGGTAATGGCTATAGGGTTAACTGAGTCGGCAATCACCACGTTGCCCAGCCTGAGGTTATCCGCAGCAATGGCGTACGCCGCCAGATATCCGGCCGGTCCTATATCGTGCCGGGTGACGGTTTCGGCGCGGATCAGCGCCTGTTCAATTGAATCAATCCGTAACCAGACGGCCCCCAGCCTGGCGGCAAGCAGGCGAGCGATGGTTGATTTCCCGGTACCGGGCAGACCGCCAAAGATCAGTAACATAGATATCCCGTTATTTAAGCGCCTTTAATGAATGACAACTTCCGGACGTTGATGACAATAGAGCGCCGATCGCCTCACGTCCAGCGCTGATGCGCGCATGTGGGATAAGGTCAAAAAACCACAAAAAAACATGGTTAATTTATCTCCATTTAGGGTCTGTTGAGTTTGTTTACAGATACTAAGATGCAGGATGGCAGATTCCCCGGAGCCCGCATGAATACCCCGCCACGGCGTTTAATCCAGTACGGCAGCGTCATGTTGTTTCCGCTGGCGATGATTATTTATGATTTTTCGGCTTACCTGACCACGGATCTTATTCAGCCAGGCATTATCCATATCATCAACGAGCTTCAGGCTGATGTCACCCTGGCTCCGGTATCGGTCAGCCTGTATATGGCTGGAGGCCTGGCGCTGCAGTGGCTGCTGGGCCCTCTGTCAGATCGTATCGGCCGCCGCCCCGTTCTGCTCACCGGCGCCCTGATTTTTGCTCTCTCCTGCCTGAGCATGCTGTTTGTCGCTTCGATCGCGCAATACTTCGTCGCCCGTTTTATCCAGGGAACAAGCATCTGCTTTATCTCAACCGTGGGCTATGTGTCGATTCAGGAAGCGTTTGGGGAAACCGATTCGATCAGAATCATGGCTGCGCTAACCTCTATCGTCCTGCTTGCGCCAGTTATCGGACCGCTGGCGGGCGCGACGCTAATGACGGTGATGCACTGGAAACTGCTGTTTGCCATTATTGGCGCGCTGGGCCTGGTGGCCTGGGCCCTGCTGCTTTTTAAAATGCCGGAAACCGTTATCTCTCAGGGACGGGGATTTAAACCGGGGGAAGTGCTGGCTGATTTCATCGCGGCGTTTCGTCATCCCGTGGTGCTGACCGGTTCGCTGGCGGTGGCCTTTGGCAACGTGCCGATGATCACCTGGGTGGCGCTCTCTCCGGTGATTCTGATTGAACACGGCGGCCTGTCTCCTGCGGCATATGCCTGGACTCAGGTGCCGGTGTTCAGTGGGCTGATTATCGCCAGCGCGATCGTGGCGAACGTGGTAAAAGACCCAACTTCACCGCGCTTTATCTGGCGTACCGTTCCGATACAGCTGACCGGCCTGCTGATCCTGCTGGTCGGTAATCTTCTGTGGCCGCATGTCTGGTTCTGGTCGGTGCTGGGTACCAGCATTTATGCGCTGGGGATTGGGCTACTCTACCCGGTGCTGTTCCGCTTCACGCTCTTTTCCCATCATCTGCCAAAAGGTACCGTGTCCGCCACGCTGAATATTCTGGCCCTGAGCGCGTTTGCCGCTTCCATTGAGGCAACCCGTTGGATCTACTTCCATGCCGGAGGCAGAATCGCCTTCCACTGCGCGGCGCTGATGGCCGGTATCGCCGTGGTAATACTGGTTTCCCGGCTGCTGGAACTGCGTAAGCGGCATCAGGAGGCATCAACAGATAATCGTCACCTCCACGGCAATGTTCATAAAGAATGAGATCGCCCCGGATTTTTTTATTTCAGCCGTTTACCCGCGTCATCCACCACTTTCTCGCCATCTTCCTTAGCGAAAGCTCCTTGCTGAGCATCGGGAAGAATTTCCAGAACAACTTCAGAAGGACGGCACAGACGCGTTCCCAACGCTGTCACCACAATCGGGCGGTTAATCAGGATCGGATGCTGCAGCATAAAGTCGATTAACCGATCGTCAGTAAATCTCTCTTCTGCGAGGCCCAGCTCTTCATAAGGCTCAACATTTTTACGCAGCAGCGCCCGCACCGCGATCCCCATATCGGCAATGAGTTTGACCAGCTCATCGCGTGACGGTGGATTTTCAAGGTAATGAATAACGGTGGGTTCAGTACCGCTATTGCGGATCAACTCCAGCGTATTACGCGAGGTGCCGCAGGCCGGATTGTGATAAATGGTGACGTTGCTCATAGATAGCAGTATCTCATGACAAAGTGAAAGAGAGACGTAGCGCCAGCGCGGCCAGCGTTACAAACAGCACAGGCAGAGTCATGACGATCCCGGTGCGGAAATAGTAGCCCCAGGTGATGGTCATATTCTTCTGTGAAAGTACGTGCAGCCAGAGCAGCGTTGCCAGGCTACCGATTGGTGTAATTTTCGGGCCCAGATCGCAGCCAATTACGTTAGCGTAGATCATCGCCTCTTTAATAACGCCGGTTGCGGTGCTTCCATCAATAGAGAGCGCACCAACCAGCACGGAAGGCATGTTGTTCATGATGGAAGACAGGAAAGCCATCAGGAAGCCAGTACCCAGCGTCGCGGCCCAGAGTCCTTTATCCGCCAGCACGTTCAGCACCCCTGAAAGGTATTCGGTTAGCCCGGCGTTGCGCAGACCATATACCACCAGATACATTCCCAGCGAGAAAATCACGATCTGCCAGGGCGCACCGCGTAACACTTTGCCGGTGTTAATGGCATGGCCTCGTTTCGCCACGGTAAACAGTATTACCGCCCCTACCGCGGCAATCGCGCTGACCGGAATGCCAGGCGGCTCGAGGACGAAAAAACCTACCAGCAGCACAATCAATACTATCCAGCCGGTGCGGAACGTAGCCGGATCTTTAATTGCGTTTGCCGGTGATTTAAGCAGGGCCAGATCGTAGGCCGGCGGGATATCTTTGCGAAAGAACAGGTGCAGCATCACTAGCGTGGCGCCAATGGCGGCAATATCGACCGGTACCATTACCGACGCATATTCGGTGAATCCCAGCCCAAAGAAATCCGCCGAGACGATGTTCACCAGATTCGACACAATAAGCGGCAGGCTGGCAGTATCGGCAATAAACCCGGCAGCCATCACAAAGGCCAGCGTCGTACCCTTGCTGAATCCTAGTGCCAGCAGCATGGCAATCACGATGGGCGTCAATATTAATGCCGCACCATCGTTGGCAAACAACGCCGCCACCGCTGCGCCGAGCAGAATGATATACGTAAACAGCAAACGGCCACGACCGTTTCCCCAACGAGATACGTGCAGCGCAGCCCATTCAAAAAAGCCGGACTCATCGAGCAGCAGGCTGATAATAATCACCGCAATAAAGGTCGCCGTCGCGTTCCAGACGATATTCCACACCACCGGAATATCACCTACATGTACGACGCCAGCAATTAAAGCCAGTACCGCGCCCAGCGTCGCGCTCCAGCCGATGCCTAATCCCTTCGGCTGCCAGATAACCAGAACAATGGTCAGGACAAAAATAGCACCTGCCAGTAGCATACCCCCTCCCTGAAAATCACATTCGAAAAAACATATATGTTAAGGCAAATTTTTAAAGGCAGAACGCTTTACCGCTTCCAGAACAGTTTGCTGATGCCAGCTTGCGGGCGATGGCCTGTACGATCTCCTGTTGGCTTAACCAGGCCTGCTCTATTACCTGTGCCGCCCATGCAGGCATATGCGGTGATAAGCGATAGTGCACCCACTTACCCTGCTTGCGATCCAGCAACAATCCGCTTTCCCGCAGCATAGCAAGGTGACGGGAGATTTTGGGCTGCGACTGATCCAACGCCGCGCAGAGATCGCACACGCACAGCTCCCCCATCTCTTTAAGCAGCAGCACAATACCCAGACGGGTTTCATCGGACAGATTTTTAAAAAGCTGTAAGGGTGTTAATGACATCATTCCTCCCAATCGTCGACGGACAGGATACTCCACAGAGATATAAGTTCAATATCACATATGAAAAAACAGATGTATTAAGTAACAAAAAACAAGAGGCAAGTATGCCTGGCGGGTTAATCAGGTCACTTAAATACAACTGACAGAGGGTATCAGAACTTCTTTTTATTTAATCATTTCGAAAGAGCGATGGTAAATCAGCTATACATGCCACCTCTGCGGTAGCGTGCTGCAATACCATCCTGAATACATCACCGAACGCCCGTGGTTTGAACCCCGGCACGATACGTTGACGGAGAACGGGCGACAGCACTGCCCGTATGTAAATCCAGTGGAAAAGGAAGTAAGACGAATTCTTAAGTTACGCCGTTACGTGGCGGATGCTCAACCCGTGATACTCAGGACTGACTGGCACTGTAGCGGCTGCGGCAACAATTACCACGGTGAACGTTATTGCGTGGCATGTGGTACTGGCGACTTAAGCCATATGCCGGAAGAGGCCTCACGATGAGAATGCTGCTTATCGTTGACTTCACAAAACCTGCACCGAACTTTTCGATTAATGAATATCACTCATAGTCCCAATCCTCCTGCCTGTGATTATCAGCGAGCACAAACCCGTTAACATCCCCCTATCTCTTCATGCTCAACGGATCACCATGCTTAATCAACAGGCACGAACTCACTCAACTACAGTAAAAAAAACTGGTCTATCATTTTTGCTCATTCTGAGCGCCCTGATGGCTGTAACCTCTTTATCAACCGACATCTATCTTCCGGCTATGCCCGTCATGGCAAAGGATTTACAGGGTGACGCAGAGCTGACAATCACAGGGTTTCTTATCGGCTTTTGCATTGCACAACTGATATGGGGACCGATTAGCGATCGTTATGGGCGTCGTCTGCCGCTGTTTATCGGTTTAGGTCTATTCATCATTGGCTCGGTGGGCTGTGCGTTATCAACGGATATCGTGCAAATAGTCTTCTGGCGTGTTTTTCAGGCGTTAGGTGCCTGTACCGGGCCGATGCTGGCACGGGCAATGATCCGAGACCTGTTTAGCCGTACTCGTGCAGCACAAATGCTTTCGACACTGATGATCATCATGGCCATCGCGCCGATTGCCGGGCCCCTGATCGGCGGGCAGATGATTAAAGTCACCTCGTGGCATGCCATTTTCTGGCTGCTGGCGATTATCGGAGCATTAATGCTGATGTCTTTATTCTGGCTACCGGAGACATTACCTGCTGAAAAACGCTCACAAGCCTCCGTAATCAAAGCTTTTCACAACTACTATGCCTTGCTCACCAACGCCAGATACATGCGGTTTACTTTGTGCCTGACGTTCTATTACGTCGCTGCCTATGCGTTTATCACGGGTTCCCCGTTTGTGTACATCACGTACTTCGGCGTTGACCCGCAGCATTACGGTTGGCTGTTTGCAGTAAACATTGTTGGACTGATGGCGGTGAGCATGGTCAACAGACGTCTGGTTCACCGCTATCCACTGGAAGCGTTGCTCAGGAATGCCGTATTCATCGCCGCTATTGCGGCAATAGTGCTGGCGGTCACCACCGGCCTGGGTGTGGGTGGAATTACCGTGATTGTCGGTGCTGTGTTCGTGTTCTTCTCTATGAATGGCATCATCGCGGCGACATCCACGGCTTGCGCTCTGGACGCAGTGCCTAATGTGGCTGGCTCCGCGTCGGCGCTAATGGGCGCGTTACAATACGGCAGCGGCATCATCTCTTCACTTCTTCTTGCCCTGTTCAGTGATGGCACACCATGGACGATGGGCTGGATAATTGCGTTGTTTACAGCAGCCAGCGCCCTGATGGCACTGACCGTTCAGCTAAAAAAATAAAACGTCGTTATTGATGCCAGACGACACTTTCGTCCAGAGATACCCGCCCTTCCCTGTAACTCAGGGAGGGATGCGTTTTATCTGGGATCCCAAAAGAAATACCGTAAAGCAGCCTGAAACCCTCAGGAACATTTAATATTCGACGCACCGTTTGGGCAAAATAACTCAGCACTGCCTGTGGAACGCCTGCGTAACCGCGAGCTGCCAGAGAAAGCAGGAATGTCTGCGCATACATACCGGCGTCTGAGGCTACGCGAACGTTGTCCCCTACAGCAGGAATGAACAGCAGAGCAACATGAGGCGCGCCGAAAAATCTCACATTACGCTCGACCACTTCTGATCGACTTAAGTTATCCCCCCGCGCAACGCCCAGTGCCTGATAGTACGAGCGCCCCTGCTCCGAAGCCCGTTGCCTGAATGGCTCGGGATAAGCTTCTTTATCAAACGTAAAATCAAGACTGTAGTTCCCGGCCCTCAGATCTTCCGTCAGTGCGTGGCTTAACTCACGAAGTTTATCTCCTGCAACGATATGCAGGGTCCAGGGTTGAGTATTGCAGTTGGATGGTGCGCATTGCGCTTCGAGCAAAATGTCTTTGAGGATATCGCTGGGGATGGGAGATGGAAGAAAGGCTCTAGCCGAGTATCTGTTTTTTACTACCTCACTAAATGTTGGCTCTTGCGTACTCATTTGCTTCTCCGCCTGAAAGTAATTTGAAGTGAATGATTCAGTCTCTCCCGATCCATCCTGTCACATCAGGCTCATCGTTTTCATTCCCTGCTCCAGATTAGGTCTATGAATTCCATTCATAGCGCCTATTTAAGCAGCGTAATTATCTTTAACCGCAACTTCGTTAATCTGGGTCTATCGCGTGAATACGCAAGCGGAACGTGGCTACAGCTGATGGACACACCCAGCCTGCGCGGCTGGGGCATCATCGGAGGCTAACTAAATATTCTTATCGAAGAAAACATCTAACTTTTGCATTGCCTGGTCAACGTATTTTGGCACCCAATACGTCTCGATATGGGTAGCGCCATCGATCAGGAAAAGTTCTTTGTCCTTCGTACCGGTGGCTTTCGCGAACGCATCTTCAGTCATATAGAGCGTATCCGCTTTTGAACCGGCAATCATCAGCAGCGGTTTATTAATGAGATTGATATGGTCCGTTACGTCAAAGCTCATCAAATCCAGCAGACTGCTGGTGGTGTATTTAAACGTGGAGTTCGGGTGGGCGTGGGTTTTCCAGTAGTACTCGTAGCCCTGGCGATATAAGGCAAAGGGTAATTTAACAATCTGTTCATCAGTCAGGTTGGCATCGCCGGAGTAAAGCACTTCTCCTCCGGCTGCTTCCTGAGCACGAGCGTCAGAAGCCTGCTGAAGACGCTGCTGGATAGTATCCAGCTGTGAATCCTGCATACCGTTACGGCGCACAAGGCCTGAATTAAACATGCTGATAGTTGCAATCGATTTAAACCGTTTGTCCGTCTCGGCAGCAACCAGTGAATAACCACCACCACCGCAAATGCCAAGCAGACCGAGGCGGGCGGTATCGACACCAGGATACTGGCTGATGTAGTCAGCCATGCCGTGAATGTCCTCGATACGATTAGCAGGTTTATCCACGCTGCGCGGCATCCCACCGCTAGCGCCCTGATACGCCGCATCGGCGGTAATCGTGATGTAGCCCTGCTCGGCAAGACGCTGAGCATACAACCCGGCGACCTGTTCTTTTACGCCGCCATTAGGATGTGCAACCACCACGGCCGGGTATTTTTTGGCGGGCTCGTAGTTAGCAGGGGTATAGACATTCGCAGCAATCTGGATGCCATGCAGATCGTATTTCACTGGGTGAATGTTGACCTTACCTTTGACGTTCTCGGTGATGGCTCCGTCATAGACGAGAGTGAATGGATTTTTTTTGTAATCAGCCGCATTGACTGAGGTCACTCCGGCCATAGCCGTGAGTAGCATTGCACTAATAAGCGTGAATTTCATGGTCTCTCCCGATGAGTGTCGGCCTGGTTATACAGGCTCGCAGAATCAAATTTGCAGGCTCAGAGTAGGCGGAGAGGGCTGTCAGCATCGTGACAGGGAAATAACATTTTTGTCAGGAAATAGGCTGGGATGGGAAAGCATTTCTGACAGCGCTGTCAGGTAGCCGTCAGCTTTATGTTGGCAATCACAACGCAGAATGGTCCCGCCTAAATGAGAGTCATGTTTAATTTTCTGAGAAACGGAGCGATCAATGAAAAGCCAGAATGCCCCAACAATGCCAGAGCGGCGCAAGCTATTAGTCGCCGGGGCCGGTATTGCCGCCGCCTCGCTGATTCCTCACGTATCAGCGGCGAGCCAAACCTCTCAGGTCGATTCGTCCAGACAACCCAGCCAACGTCCTTCAACTCCTGGCAAGCGTAAACTCGGGAAGCTGGAAGTTTCTGCCATCGGTCTGGGCGTGCAGAACATGAGTCGTAAATACGACACCTCCGTTCCCTGGCGTCCCGAGATGATCAATGTTATCCACCGTGCATTTGATGAAGGGGTAACGTTCTTTGACGCTGCTGAAGCCTACGGCCCGTTTGAAGTCGAAAAAATTCTCGGGGAAGGCGTCGCCCCGTTCAGGGACAAAATCGTTATCGCCACCAAGTTTGGCTGGAACATTGACCAACAGACGGGTAAGCGTCTGCCGGGCCTTAACAGCAGACCTGAGCATATCCGACAGGTCGTCGACAATATGCTCAAACGCCTGCGTACCGATCGTATTGACTTACTGTATCAACACCGGGTTGATCCACAGATCCCGATCGAAGATGTCGCCGGTGTGGTGAAAGATTTAATGGATCAGGGGAAAGTCCTGCACTGGGGTCTGTCTGAAATGGGCATCAATACGTTGAGACGCGCTCATGCGGCATTACCCGTTACCGCCGTGCAAAGTGAATACTCCATGCTCTGGCGTGGCCCTGAAAATCAGGTATTTCCGGTGTGTGAAGAGCTGGGCATTGGGTTCGTGCCATGGAGTCCACTCGGCGTGCAATTTTTAACGGGCTGGATTGATGAGAATACCCGGTTCGCTGCCGGTGATTTCCGCGCGACAGAAACGCGTTTCTCGCCTGAAAACTTGCCACACAACTTACAGCTGGTTGAACTACTGAAATCCTGGGCAATACGAAAAAATGCCGCACCGGGACAGATTGCTCTGGCATGGCTCCTTGCGCGTAAACCCTGGATTGTTCCCATCCCTGGCACCACCAATAAAGACCATATGCTGCAAAACACAGCGGCTACCACCGTGTCGCTAACTTCCGCTGAGATGACCGAGCTCACCCGCTCACTGGATGCCATCACTATCCAGGGTCAACGTCTGCCGGATGCTGTGCAGGTTTATTCTGATGTTGAAGCACCGTTGAAAAGTTAAGAGGAAGTCCCGTTATGCGCCTGTTGTTAGTCGAAGATGAAGAAAAAACGTCAACCTATCTCAACCGTGCGCTGGGTGAGTCCGGATTTACGGTAGATGTCTCTGCAGACGGAGCTGAAGGTCTTCATTACGCGCTGGAGTTCGACTACGACGCGATAATACTGGATGTGATGCTGCCGGGGATGGATGGCTACGGGGTGCTCGAGGGTGTGCGAGCAGCCAAACAGACGCCGGTGCTGATGCTCTCGGCACGGGGTTCGGTCGATGAACGCGTTAAAGGGCTTCGCCTTGGCGCGGATGATTATCTCCCTAAGCCCTTTTCCCTTATTGAGCTGGTGGCGCGTATTCAGGCACTGGTGCGCCGCCGCGCTACGGATGGCGCAGACATCACCCAGCTGCAAATTCACGATCTGCATCTCGACCTGCTGGCTCGTCGCGTATTTCGCGCCGGAACACGGCTGGAGCTGACCGCGAAAGAGTTTTCCCTGTTGAGCCTTTTGGCCCGGCATCAGGGAGAGATTCTGTCAAAAATGATGATTGCGGAGCAGATATGGGACATGAATTTCGACAGCGATGCCAACGTGGTTGAAGTGGCCATTAAACGACTTCGGGCCAAAGTGGATGCGCCGTTCGATATCAAGCTGTTACATACCGTTCGTGGCATGGGGTATGTCCTCGAAGTCCGGTCCGAATAAATGAAGGGGATAAGCATGCTTAAGCGTTCCATCTCCGTTCACCTGGCGCTGATGTTTGCCTTATCCGCGCTACTGATTGTTTCCGTTATCGGCATCCTGCTCAGAAGCTCCTTGCATGACTCTTTGCAAAAGCAGATGCACAACGAGCTGCTGTTCCGCGAATCATTAATGAGTCCGTGGATCACCGCACGAACCTCTGCTGACGGCTGGTCACTGCTTGCCAATAAATTTACCGTATTAACCAATTCTGAAGGTG
This sequence comes from Klebsiella sp. RCJ4, assembly GCF_009025755.1. Taxonomy (NCBI): domain Bacteria; kingdom Pseudomonadati; phylum Pseudomonadota; class Gammaproteobacteria; order Enterobacterales; family Enterobacteriaceae; genus Klebsiella; species Klebsiella sp. RCJ4. The sequence continues at coordinate 74,722 of NZ_WCIN01000043.1, read as the reverse complement.
AACGCGTTCGCTACTGGATAGTGAGCGATAACCCACGCTTTAGCATGGGGGGAACACCACCGGTAGGTGTTCAGTGGTCTTCTTTGCGGGAAGGCTTTAATAAAGTGCCCGGCGCATCAGAAGGTGCATGCTCGCTGTTTCTGTTAGTGAAAACGATCCCCGCCAACGGTGAGCGGCCTGAGCTGCGCTATGTGGTTGCCATCGACTCCACGCCGTACATGGGCACACTCGATGCGTTCACGCGGACATTGCTGATCATTACCGCACTGGGCGTCGTGATTGTCGCCTTACTGGGATACGTCGTGTCAAGGATCGGTCTTCGTCCCGTTGGGGCGCTCAGTAAACAGGCCCGGCAACTCGCTCCCGGGGACCATGGTCAGCGCCTGAATACCGAAGCATTACCTGACGAATTACAGCAGTTAGCATCATCTTTTAATGGCGTGCTGGAACGGCAGGAGGTCGCCTGGCGGCAGCTCGAAAGCTTTAATGCCGATGTTGCGCATGAACTCCGGACTCCGCTGACTAACCTGATTGGCCAGACGCAGTTAGGGCTATCACGCCGACGCTCGCAGGATGAACTGGAAGAGTTACTGGGTTCCAATCTGGAAGAACTTGAACGCATGACCTCGATAGTTAACGACATGCTGTTCCTGTCTCATGCTCACGCGGGTGAGCATGCTTCCCAGCTTACGCAGGTGTCCCTGCGGGAAGAAACCCTGAAAACAACGGAGTATGTGGAACCCTCTTTTGCTGAGAAACAGCTCTCTCTGGATGTTCAGGGCGATGTCACAGCCCACATCGACCGACGACTGTTCCACCGCTCACTGGCTAATTTACTGGAAAATAGCGCAAGACACTCCCCCTCCAACAGCACGGTTACGGTGCGGTTAAGCGAAACCGGTCATCAAGCCTGTGTTGAAGTTTCAAACCCGGGCGATCCGATAACACCAGAGCACTTACACCGACTTTTCGAGCGGTTCTATCGCGTTGATACCTCCCGAGCCAGGAGTGATACCCATCATGGACTGGGCCTGTCGATCGTGCGTGCCGTCGCCATTATGCACCGGGGAGATGTCTTTGCGCGTAGTGAAGGTGGCATCAATACATTTGGCCTCACCTTTGCGATACAAGCGGATAAAGCGGCGGGCAATGCTCACTCCGGCGCTGAGCCGGAACCCGGGTTAACTGACAGAATTGTCAGGGGGGCGTCAGCCTGACGTCATTACCCCCTCGATAAAATCATCGCAGGCAATCCCCCTCTTCATTGATAAGGACGCTTTGCATGATCGGACATTTACGTTACCTCGGGCTGTTACTGCCTATTACATTTTCATCCTGGGCAGCGGAGCAAAATCCCGCTGTCCATATCGCCCCTGCAGGAAGTCAGAATGCGGTGTTCGGGCCAGCCGAGAACTTTACCGGTCGTGTCAGGGTTGATCCTCTCTTCAAACCGGATAACGACATCAGTGCTTCCGGGGCTTATGTCACGTTTGAACCCGGCGCTCGTTCCGCCTGGCATACGCATCCGGCAGGTCAGCGGCTGATTGTGACCTCAGGTGTTGGGCTCACCCAGCAAGAAGGCCAGCCGGTGCAGGTTATCCGCGCCGGTGACATTGTCTCTTGCCCGGCGGGCGTCAAACACTGGCACGGGGCGGCACCCGGCAGCGCGATGACACATCTGGCGATAACCGGGATTGTGGATGGCAAAAGCGTTAACTGGAAGGAGTTAGTGACAGATGAACAATACCACGCCCATTAAAGCATTAGCGGCAGCGGTACTGCTGACCTTTGGTTTTGGTCTCGCGGCACATGCTGCGCCCGTCAATAAAGGAGCCTCAGAAATGAACCACGAACAAAGGGTTTCAGATACGCTGTCAGCCAGCCAACAGGCCATCCCGTTGATTGCGGCATCGATGGCCAGCAGCCAGATGGATAAGCTGAATGCCGCCCTGAATCAGGGTCTTGACGCCGGACTCACGATAAACGAAGCCAAAGAGATTCTCGTCCAGCTTTATGCCTATACGGGCTTCCCGCGTAGCCTGAATGCACTTAGTGAACTGATGAAGGTCGTCGAAGCACGTAAACAACGTGGTATCAAAGATGTTGAGGGTAAAGAACCCGTTGCCCCAATCCCTGTCGGGGATGAACTTCGCCGTGTCGGTACCGCAAACCAGACAAAAATCTCAGGAGCTCCCGTGCAGGGTCCGCTATTTGATTTTGCCCCGGTCATTAACCAGTTTCTGCAAACGCATCTTTTCGGCGACATTTTCGCCCGCGATAACATTGACTGGCAAAGCCGCGAGCTGGCAACGGTTGGCGCATTAGCGGCCACGCCGGGCGTCGAATCACAACTGCTGTCGCATACGCGAGCAAGCATGCGGGTCGGCCTGACGGCGTCGCAGCTGCGCCAGCTGGCACAGGTTCTGCGTGAACATGGCGAAAATGATGCAGCAACGCGAGCTGAAAAGGCGCTGCAGCAGGCGCTCGCAAACAATTAGGAGTGGATTATGGAGCATGATCCCAACCGCAGAATGTTAATCACCGCACTTGCCGGGCTGACGCTGGCGAACGTTTCCTTTGCATCAGCTGCGACCGGAACCGCAAACGTGCAGGGTAAAAGCCGTGTTCTGGTGGCGTACTTTTCCCGCAGCGGAAATACACGGGTGATTGCGGGCGTCATTCACCGCAGCCTGAATACCGATCTGTTTGAAATCGAACCGGCTACGCCTTATCCGGAAGACTATTTTCAGACCGTTGAACAGGCGAAAAATGAGCGTGAGCGGGGAGTCAAACCCGCATTGAAAAATAGCGTCGCAGATATTTCACGCTACGAGACCCTGTATTTAGGCTTTCCGATCTGGGGGACCAGCGTGCCGCCTGTTGTGCAAGCATTTCTCAGCAGCCACAACCTTGCGGGCAAATTACTCATCCCCTTCATTACTCACGGTGGCTACGGTAAAGGAGACAGCGACGACATCCTTACCCGTCTTGCTCCGACTGCACGTCGGGAAAAACCGCTGGTCATTGAATGCGACCAAGAGCGAAGAACCACTGAAACGGTCACCAGCTGGTTAGAGACAATACGCATTTAATCGTCCGCATTCATGAGTCTGCCAAATAAGGGCAATCAGGGGTACTAAATAATTAACGCTGACAACTCAGATATGATTGAACGGCAAACATAACAGAGGATGTAATCTTGAAGACAATCTTAAAAACGCTGGCCATCTGCGTAATGGCGGGTGGTCTGGTGGCTCAGTCGGTCTATGCCGAGCCGCTGGTCATTCAGGAACAGGGAAGCTTTTCTGCTGGTGGCACCATCCTCACCGCACCAGGAAAATTTGACGCGAAAAAGCCGCTGGACTCTGCTGGCCAAACCTATCATGGCGATCATGCCTCAGTGTTCTACCAAATCCCGGAGAATCCGCATAAATACCCTATCGTCATGCTGCACGGCGCAGGTCAGTTCTCCCGTACCTGGGAAAGTACCCCGGATGGGCGCGAAGGGTTCCAGAATATATTCCTGCGTCGCGGGTTCTCAACTTATCTTGTCGATCAGCCGCGTCGGGGCAGCGCCGGACGCACGACTGTAGAAGGTACTGTTACGCCAAAACCGGATGAACAAATGTGGTTCAATCAGTTCCGCGTTGGCGTGTGGCCAGAGTATTTTAAGGGCGTTCAGTTCTCTCACGACAAAGAAGCACTGAATCAGTATTTCCGTCAGATGACCCCGAATACCGGACCGTTTGATATCAATGTTATCTCGGATGCAATGTCCGCCGTCGTGGATAAATCCGGCCCCGCTATCCTCTTCACCCACTCTCAGGGTGGCGGGCCAGGCTGGTACACGGCGATGAAAAATGACAAGGTCAAAGCCATTGTCGCCTTCGAGCCCGGCAGCAGCTTTGTCTTCCCGGAAAAAGAACTCCCAGCCCCTATGCCAAGCGCGTTCGACACGCTGAAGGGTGAGCCGGTGCCGATGGAGCAGTTTATGGCTCTGACCAAAATCCCGATTCTGATTATTTACGGCGATAACATACCGGATAAGCCTGTCGCCATGCCCGCGCAGGACAGCTGGCGCGTAAGACTGGCGATGGCTCGGGAGTGGCGCGACGTGGTGAATAAGCATGGCGGGGATGTGACGGTAACGCATTTGCCTGAAGTGGGAATCAAAGGGAATACCCACTTCCCGTTCTCTGATCTCAATAATGTGCAAATTGCTGATTTGGTGAGTCAGTTCCTGAAGGAAAAAGATCTGCAATAGGAAGAGCCAATATAGAGCCTTCTTAATGAAGGCTCTATACAAGCATCAGTTTTATCAAAAAAAAAAAAAAAAATAAAAATGGGAACGTGACGGTCTGCTTTGAGCAAGGCGCGGAACTTGGCAATTATTTACACAACTAATGAAGTTATTACTAACATCACGGATGTATTAATCAACGGGGAGCATGCCAGAGGTGAAGGACAGTAAAAATATGTAAAATCTTTATTTTTCTTCGTAGAAAGATGAAAGCATAGGGCCAAAAATACGGAGAAATATATGAACTTATCAATGCCTTGGAGTTTAGCTGGACGCCTTTTCAAGTGGATATGGGATAAAATTACTCGATTATGGTTACTAAAGACCTATCAAAAATCTCACGAATACAAAGCTAGTCGTCTTCGGTTAGGAGCGCGTTGGGAACCACTTGGCGAGTACCTGGAGTACTCGTTGCGCCTTTCTAGTTCTGCCGATCATGAAACAGTAAAATCCTGTATAGCTTTTCGGGCAAAAGAAATTCTGGTAGAGAATATTAAACTTTATTTTGAAGCGTCTGGACATGGTATTCGTTACCAGCAGAAAATTGATTTGGTAAATCTGGACCAATCTGTCCTGATTGTTCACTTAGATCAAATTCCTCGGCAGGAGCTTGTGGAGGCTTCTGAGCGCGGTATATTTTTTTCGATTACCGAAACGCAGTTAACTCAATGCGTCATTACGTTAGCCGGGGGCCAAAAACAGCAACCCTTTGATTCAATAAGGTCCCATCTAACATATAACTGGTTGCTAAATGACAAATGGGTGCGACGCTGGGGAGAGTTATGGAACTGTAATACCATTGAGCATGCGAAAACCGAAATGAAGTCTTATTGGCGTTGGCGATTGGGAGAATTTAAACATTTTTCCCTTTACAGTGCTGGGCTCGGACCTTATCCCTGGAATGGAATATTACGCAAAAGCCTGTGCAAGCTTTTGATCAACCACCATATTATCACAATACAGTTCTGGCTGGCGGTACATTCTGGACGGTATGTTCTTGGAGATGGAAAACTGAAGCTCAATCAGCGACGAATTAGAAAAGTGAAACCCAGCAAAGCTTCGAACCTTTGAGCTCAGTTGCATTTTTCATTCCGAGTCCTAGGCGCTGGGGACTGACAAAGATATTACCATGAAATGGCCTTCGCTGCAGAAACTGTCAGTCCTCCTGTAAGCACCTATGACGATTATATGGTGCTTTAACGCATCACTTTGTTCCAGTCGATTACATGGCCAGCAGCCTCGAGTTCTCGGGAAAGAGATTGCTTCCATCCATTATTATCATCCATCGGTTCCCAAACAACACCGGCGAAATCACTGGGTATTTCTACTGCCCCTTTTTTAAGGGCGCAGACTTTATCTCGTCCAAGGTGACCAATAAAAAAACCTAACTCCAGAAGCACATTTTGGCGTGCTCTGGGTTCAAGCGTACCACCTTTTACACACCCTTCATCATCAGGGGTAAGTAGGACAACCGCAAATCCCACGTTGCCGTATTCAATAACTTTCTCAATAACAGTTCGACCCCGATTAGCCTGTTCATGCAATATAATTGCTTCCAGACCAAGGCGTTCCAGAAAGCGAGCCACTTTTTCACGGGAACCCTCATCGTGACCATGAACAATAAATACTTTCTTAGATAGAGGGGGAGTTAACATGGTCTGGGGAATTCCCTTCGATTGAATGTAGTTTTTGTAGTCCCGAATAAAGGGAATGATTAACTGACCGGTGAGCGCATGAATATTGCTGATAATTCTTTTACCAGAATAAAAGAAATTAATACTGAAGTGGACGGCATAGCTAGGATCTGCGCCTAATTTCCAGATTAAAAGTAGTGTTAGGCCTAGCTCTTTTCTGGGATCTTCTGGCCAGTCAAGAGTTGCACTTCCGACCATAGATCTCGCAGATTGTGCACTCTTTTCAAGAAAACTCTCTAAGTCAAGATCTGCAACTAATTCTTTATTATAAGGCTCAAGATCAGGATGTTTCAGAAGTTGAGCAAGTTTTTTTAAAGGACGTTCAAAGGTTTGTGCCTGTGAAGCCTGTAGGTCCAGAACGGCATTATTAATATCTGCAAATATATCCTTTGACATCAATTTTCCTCGTTATTTTTAATTCTGAACTTTGTAGCTTTTTGGATCAAATTTTCACGATATGCTTGCTTCATTTGCTCGGCCAATGGACCAATAATCGAATTGGATGAGTATTGAGAAACTCGCTCGTCAACTATTTGATTTATCTTTTGAATTGCATTTTCAATACTGGCTGGATCTTGTGGGTCAAAATGCACAGTACCTAAATTTCCATCCAACTCACTCAGTGCCAACTGGGCCACTTTCAACTCTTTTTGTAGCTTGTCTAAACCGGTAATTTTTAACATGGTTGCAACCTACTGTTTTATTGATAATTTAGAGGCATTGAAGATTATACCTCGGCCTGGAAAATTATTCACACTGGAGTGGTCGACAAAATGTGGTCACGACACGAGAAATTTCTAGAACAGCTAGAAGTCCCCTCCTGGCGCAAAGCCAATCCTTGGCCCTAAAAATTAATGAACACATCTAATAAACCCTAGCTAATTACCCCATCTAATCGAATAAATCAGTTTGCGTTATGCTTTTCCAACACAACAGCTGAAGGATAACGTCATGCAAACTGTAAAACTGAACAACGGTATTGAAATGCCCCTGCTGGGCTTCGGTGTGTTTCAGATGTCTGATCCCGCTGAATGCGAAAGAGCCGTTATTGATGCCATCGATACGGGATACCGCCTAATCGATACCGCCGCGTCTTACCAGAATGAAACCCAGGTCGGGAATGCCCTGAAACAGACCGATATCGCCCGTAATGAGCTCTTTGTGACGACCAAACTCTGGCTACAGGATACGAATTACGAAGGCGCTAAAGCCCAATTCGAACGCTCCCTGAATCGGCTGCAACTTGATTACGTTGACCTTTATCTGATTCATCAACCTTACGGCGATGTCCATGGGGCATGGCGTGCTATGGAAGAACTGCAGCAGGCAGGCAAAATTCGCGCCATTGGTGTCAGCAATTTCCATCCTGACCGACTGGCCGACCTTATCGCCTTCAACAACGTGGCTCCTGCGGTGAACCAGATTGAAGTTAACCCCTTCAACCAGCAGCTGCATGCCGTTCCATGGAATCAAAGCCGTGGCATTCAGCCGGAGGCCTGGGCACCGTTTGCAGAGGGTAAAAATGGTCTGTTCCAGCATCCCCTGCTAACAGCAATTGGCCAGAAGTACGGTAAAAGCGTGGGCCAGGTTGTGCTGCGTTGGATCTTCCAGCGAGGCATCGTTTCACTGGCGAAATCGGTCCGCAAAGAACGCATGGCTGAGAACATCAATATTCTCGATTTTGAACTCAGCGCTGAGGATATGCTGCAAATTGCCGCCCTCGACACCGCTACCAGCGCCTTCTTCTCTCACCGTGACCCGGCGATGGTGGAATGGCTGACTGGCCGAAAACTTGATGTTTAAGTCGCGATCAAAGAGGTATTCATTCAATGCAAAAACGTTTTCTGGGTAAATCCCGACTCGAAGTCTCCGCACTTGGGCTAGGCTGCATGGGCTTAAGCCACGGCTATGGCCCGGCGACCGATACTCGTCAGGCTATCGAGCTCATTCGCGCAGCGGTTGAACGTGGCGTCACCTTCTTCGATACCGCTGAAGTGTATGGCCCCTTTCTTAATGAAGAGGTTGTCGGTGAAGCCTTAAAACCATTTCGTGACCGCGTGGTCATCGCCACTAAGTTTGGTTTTACTTTTGGCGACGACAACAAGCAGCAGATTTTAAACAGCCGTCCGGAGCATATCCGTGAAGCTGTGGAAGGATCATTACGCCGTCTTAAGACTGATGTCATTGACCTGCTATATCAACACCGTGTCGATCCGGATGTACCCATCGAAGATGTTGCGGGTACCGTAAAAGATCTGATCGCTGAAGGGAAAGTTAAACATTTCGGTCTGTCCGAAGCAGGTGCGCAAACCATTCGTCGTGCGCATGCCGTACAACCTGTCACGGCGCTGCAAAGCGAATACTCCATGTGGTGGCGCGAGCCTGAGCAGGAGATCCTGCCGTTACTGGAGGAACTGGGTATTGGTTTTGTGCCCTTCAGCCCATTAGGCAAAGGATTCCTGACGGGATCGATTAAGCCAGGAACCACTTTTGGCAAGGATGATTACCGCAGCACCGTGCCGCGTTTCGCCGGGCAGGCGATTGAAGCCAATGAAAAGCTGGTCTCATTGCTGGGTGAACTGGCGGCAGAGAAAGGCGTGACGTCTGCACAAATCGCGCTGGCATGGCTGCTGGCACAAAAGCCGTGGATTGTTCCTATCCCTGGTACCACTAAACTGCACCGGCTGGAGGAAAACCAGGGGGCCGCCGACATCATCCTTTCTCAGGATGACTCGCGACAGATAACCCTGGCGCTTGAAACGATTAAAATCGTCGGCGAACGTTACTCTCCTGAGCACCAGGCCCGCGTAGGCCGTTAATACCCGGACGGGTCCGCTGCAATTGGCGGACCCGTTATTCTTGATAGCGAAGTGCATCGATCATCAGCGCAAAAGCGGGGGGATGCTGCTTGCGGCTCGGGTAGTAGAGGTAATATCCGGGGAAAGACGGGCACCACTCCTGCAGAACCTGAATAAGCTCTCCTGACTTTATATAATCCTGCACCCTGTCTTCAGGTATACAGGCGATGCCAAAACCGGATAACGCCGCATCAATTCGTTCCGCCTGCAGATTAAACGTGACCTGCCCTTCTACTCTAACCCGTAACGGCTTCCCATCCTTCTCAAACTCCCAGTGGTAAAGCCCACCGGCTGTCGGCAGGCGCATATTGATACACCGGTGATTTTGTAGCTCGTGCGGCGTTTCAGGTGCAGGATTTGCAGCGAAATAAGACGGCGCTCCCACCACAGCCATTCTCATGTCCGGGCCAATTCTTACCGCAATCATATCCTTATCCACGCTTTCGCCCAGGCGGATCCCGGCATCAAAACGCCCCTCAACAATATCGACAAAGCCGTTATCCACCACCAGTTCGAGATTAATTTCCGGATATTCCCTGAGGAAGGGTTTTAGCTTCGGCCATACCAGACTTCGCGCGGCATGCTCCCCGGCTGATAAACGAATATTGCCAGAGGCGGTGCCGTTCAGCTGAACGAGCGATTCCAGTTCCTGCTCAAGATCGGCAATACGCGGTTCAAGGCAGGCAATAATTCTCTCACCGGCTTCCGTAGGGGCAACGCTTCGGGTCGTGCGGGTCAGAAGGCGAATATTCAGCCTTTCCTCCAGGGACTTCATCGCGTGGCTGAGTGCAGACTGAGAAACGCCCAGTTTGCCCGCTGCTTTGGTAAAACTTCGCTCCCTTGCCACCACAAGAAAGATTTGCAGTTCATTGAAATTTTCTTTGAGCATCGGCGATTTCCTTATGGAGGCATTCCCTTCATGGCACACTCATGAAGGGTATTCATAGACACAATCATTTTAGCCCCATTACTGACAATAATGATAATTGATATGCTGACCTTATCGAAAATAAGTCTGAATTATCAGAAGATTTATCATGAAAATACTCGTTGCAGGGGCGACAGGAAGTATTGGCCTTCATGTCGTCAATACCGCTATCAAAATGGGCCATCAGCCTGTAGCGCTGATCCGAAATAAGCGCAAAGTGAAATCGCTTCCTCGGGGAACAGATATTTTTTACGGCGATGTTTCATTGCCTGAAACACTCACCGAATTACCGAAAGATATTGATGCCATCATTTTCACTCTCGGTTCCGATGGTCAGGGTCGTATTGGTGCCAGGGCGATAGATTATGGCGGAGTGCGCAATATTTTACGAATATTCAGGGATGTATCTGTTCGTATCAGCCTGATGACCACGATTGGCGTGACTGAACGACTCAGCACCTGGAATCAACGCACTGAGGTTCATGACTGGAAAAGACGTGCCGAGCGTCTGGTCAGGACCACTGGTCACCCCTATACCATCGTCAGGCCCGGCTGGTTTGATTACAACAATGATGATGAACACAGGATCGTTATGCTTCAGGGGGATCGTCGCCATGCAGGAACACCGGAAGATGGTGTGATATCCCGGGAGCAAATCGCCCAGGTTCTGGTCAGTGCCCTGACCCACGACGAGGCAAAAAATAAAACGTTCGAACTGGTGGCTGAACGAGGTGAAGCACAGCATGATCTTACCCCACTGTTTGCAGATCTGCTGGCTGATGATCCACAAAAAATTGATGGGGCTCTGGACATAGACAATATGCAGCTCAGAGAAGAACCGGAGTGCATTATTAACGAACTGAACCTGTATTCAAAAAAATTAATCAATCTACAACCCTGACAATTTTGTCATATAGCGGTCAGTTTCATGACAGCTTAGGTCTGTATATTTGAATGTACAGAGGGGGAGAGTTCCCCTGATACGAATCCAGTTTCAAACATAGATTTTAAAAGAGGTATTAGATATGAAAGCACTGCTTATTACTACATTGATTATGGGGTTTATTTCTGTGAATTCCGTTTCTGCTGCTCAAGAAATTAATCATGCAGATGGGAAAGAAAAGATCGGTGTCGTCTCAGCCAGCAATGCCTATACGCTTGATGAGTTATCGGATGTTCTTTCTCGTAAGGCTGATGAGCAAGGGGCAACATCATTCAAAATCCTGTCGACAACGGGGGATAACAGGCTACACGGGGTTGCTGAAATCTATAAGTAAATCACTAGCATCCCGAACAGGATGTGTCACAGCCCTCTTATAGTGAGCGTCGTTCTATGTTCAGAACAGAAGACATCATCGATGAGATAATTCAATGGATTGATTCAAACTTACATAAACCGCTGAAGATAGAGGATGTTGCTGCGCGGGCAGGATACTCCAGATGGCATCTTCAGCGGATTTTTGTGCAGGTGAAAGAAGTTAGCCTTGGGAAGTACATAAGAGATACGAAACTTAAACTTGCAGCAAAAGATCTTATTGATACTAATGAATCAATTATGGAGATCCTTTATAAGTATGGATTCGATTCCCAACAGACATTTACGAGGGTCTTTTCCAAAACTTATAAATCCCCACCCATGATGTATCGGAAAATCAATAAATTGACCATTACTAAAGATAGGTCCAAATCTTTACCTTTATAAATTCATATAGACACCACAACCTTTGTTACATTTACTGAAATACTTTCTAATTACCAATAAAAAATGAGAACATAATTTCAATAAAACCATTTAAGAAGAAAAATTAATTGAATTAATAAAAACTCAAAGGTTCCATCAACGTTAATCTTTAATTCCCTATTTTCGATACACTTGTTGTGATTTTCCAAGTCTTAAAAAGGTTAACGCATAAGCCTCTCAAGTCAGTAAGTGCCTCATCGCATAGAATAAAAATCATCAATTGTGATATAGATCACGAAAATTGTGCATAGCACTCATTGTTCAATTACTGTAAAATATTGTTATTTCAAACTTAGTGATGACTATTATGGGTGAATTTTCAAAATACGTTGGTGAAGTAGGCGAAGATATTGTCAATGATTTTCTAACTCTATTTGGTTGGCGAAACATGTGCAATAATAAAAAAGTAGATTGCTGTGTTTCAACACATGAAAAAATAACACATGGTGTCGATGCTTTATACGTATATGATTCTCTACTTCAAAAACAGACATTAGTTAGTGTTGTTGTTTCTGCTAAATATTCTGCATCATCTTACACCAGTGTCAAATCAACCTTTAGAGATCATTTTAAAGATATTGCCAACACAATTGAATGCTACAATAAATCACAACTAAAGAGGAACATTACAAAAAACTTTAAAGGCAGTTCTCGAAAAGAAGATATTGGTGTATTATTTTATTTAAACAATGATGAGAATGAAGAAAAAGATAACATTAAAGGTACCATAGCAAATACCAGAATTGATAGCACATTAAAATTTAATACAATTCATGTCATTGATAATGCAAGAGCTAAATTCTTATTCGAATCATTAAACTTCATTAGAAAAAAATATAAAGATTGTGATTTTTTTTGCAATAATACGACATTAAATATAGCGTCTTCAAAAACACACACAAAAATCATGCCAGTAGAATATATCACATCACCAATAATCCCTATATCCGTTGCATCTGATAATGGTCGAAGATTTATTTTACTTTGCGATTTCGATTTTAGTAAAGAGTCCCTAATTCTTGTTTTCAATTTAGCCAGGAAATTATGCTCTGACTTTTCAAGTCACTATGAAATATACTTCAAACAATATAACGCGCTCACCGATGATCCTATAATAGATGAAGTTAAAATGTCACAAATAAATGAAGATGATGACATCATAGAGAGCATAGATGTACAAATCTCATCTTATAATTCTAACTTCAGGAATATCAAAAATGAGAAATAAAATTGACTTTATTCCATCTGGCGACGAATTAAAAAATCTAGTTGGACAAATGAATTGTACAGCCACAATAATTAATAACATATTGCGGGAGAGAGGGGTTTTCTGCTCTTCTTCAGAAAAGACCATAACGGTTCCTAATCTAATAACTTCTTTTTTGAGTCCTGAAGAGTCCTATGAATTACTCCAAAGCATTAAAACAAAAGAAAAATTAGATAAAGTTAATTTTCGTAATTTTGAGATTGATAATGACGCTGAACTTTTAGAAGAACTTAGTGGATGTATCGATGTTGATGATTTAATAAGTAATGAATATACTAACATTGAAATTTCTGATTTTAACGATTTTACATCATTAGATGGTAAATCAAATAATTCTATAATAATGGAGTTCGAGTTATGTCGTAAAGATATATTAGATGATTGGTATATTACCGAGAAATTTTTCAGAGGTTCTGTAGAAATTAAGAAAGATTATGATGGCGAACGTGCTCAACTATTAATGAATGTTAAATTGAATCATACATCGCCAGAAACAAAAGAAATATCTGAACGAATTGTGTCGTTAGTTGAAAGTAAACTCCTTAAAGATCAAATCATCAAAGACTCCCCTCATGGCGGGAAAGTACTCTTTAACGATTTTGAAAATGAATATCGTGTATCATTTTTAAGCGAACTTGCTAAACAGCACATTGGGTATGAATTTTACTATAAAAAAATTGATGATGTTCATTTCAATCCAGATAAAGATGCAGATTACTCTACACAACCTCAATTAGTAACCAATTTCCTTGAAAAAGATATTGAGCAATATCGGGTTAAAGGGGATCTTGATAAAATCATATCAATAAAATGGAAACATATTCACCCATACGTTAAAGTAACTAAAGTGTTAGCTAGTTATACAATTGCACATGGGAAATATGAGGGCGATTGTAAAGTCTCATATGAATTTAGCGATTACGGGCGTAAAAACTCTCTCAATCCAGAATTATGCATTACTGTTGTAAACATAAAAATGAAAGGGGCCTCTCAAGAGAGGTTGAATGAAATACAAGACTTAATAATGCGACAAATCGAGACAAGAAAAGCTGAATTACTCCGTAAGTACAAAAAATCATAATCATGAAACCCCATCACTAATTTATCAGAGATGGGGTTATATAAATATTAAAAATGGCTGTATTTTATTAAATAAAAAACCCCAGAAAGAATCATTAGTATGAAATATTATTCATAACAGTTTTAAATAATCACTATACCACTGCATCATTTCCCTTCTCCCTTCCAGGTATTGAGCGTGGTTATACGTTCCACGAATTGAGTTCTTATCAACATGAGCCAGCTGTAGCTCGATCCAGGCCGAATCAAATCCCTGCTCATGCAAAATGGTACTCATCGTGTGGCGGAATCCATGCCCTGTAACGCGCCCGGCATAGCCGATACGCCTGACCAACACAGTCAATGCCATATCACTCATCGGTTTCTTAGGATCATTACGTCCAGGGAACAACAACGCTCCTGCTCCCGTCATGGGCTTAAGCTGATTAAGCAGGTCAATTGCCTGGCTTGATAATGGGACCAGATGAGGGCGGCGCATTTTCATGCGTTCCGCTGGTACATTCCAAACCTTTTTCTCAAAATCAAACTCCTGCCACTCCGCTTGCCTCAACTCCCCAGGCCTTACTCCCGTTAAAATAAGCAATTGCATCGCAATCTTAACAAGCACACTACCGGCATAGGTGTTCAGAGTTTGAAGAAACTCAGGCAATTCATCCTGGGTTAAAAATGCATAATGCTCTTTCTCATGAGGAGTCACGGCGCTGGCTAGATCAGGAGCTGGATTGTACTCAGCCCTCCCAGTCACAACGGCATACTTCCAGACCTCTCCACAACGCTGACGAACCTTGCGGACTTTCTCTGTTGCCCCTCGTGCTTCTATCTTTGAAAGAACTGCAAGCAACTCCATCGGCTTGATATCTTTGATTGGCCGGTGACCGATATAAGGAAATACATCTTTCTCAAAGGTTCTCATCATCTCTTCACGATAGGACACAGACCAGCGGTCATAGCGACGCTGATACCACTCCCGCGTGAGAGCCTCAAACGAGTTTTCAGCGTCTTGTTGACGACTAAGTTTCTCAATTTTCCGTTCAAGAGAAGGATCGTTGCCAGCCGCTAATGTCCTTTTAGCATCCTCTCGCTTGCTTCTGGCTTCAGCTAAAGAAACATCGGGGTAAACGCCAATAGCGAGCAGCTTCTCTTTACCTAGTGAACGGTATTTGAGACGCCAGTATCTTTTGCCGTTGGGATTAACCAGCAGGTAAAGACCTCCACCATCAGCGAGTTTGTAGGGCTTCTCTTTGGGTTTCGCAGTTTCAACCTGACGAGCAGTCAGCTTCATTGGGGGGTACCTCTCAGCAGGGGGTACAATTATACCCCCATCCATACCCCCACATTGAGCTTGACCCTGGGGGAGTACAATTGAGTTCAATAGACTAATAGAATGCTATAACTGCTGATTTATCAAGGGAAAATTGAGTTTGGTAGACTTCAGGAAACTTGAGTTTGGAGCGGGCGAAGGGAATCGAACCCTCGTATAGAGCTTGGGAAGCTCTCGTTCTACCATTGAACTACGCCCGCGAAGAGGTGCGAGGGCCATTATAGACCTTACGCACCCGCTGACAAGCCCATAACAGGCTAACTGTCGATAAAATAACCTTTTAGCACTTAGGCTTACTGCCCTGCGGCGGCAAATAGCGCAGCGGGTCGATCGCCGTCGCCCGGTAGCGAATCTGGAAGTGCAGGCGCACGGAGTCCGCATCCGAGCTGCCCATGGTGGCAATCTGCTGGCCAATCTTCACGCTCTGGCCGTTATTCACCATTAGCTTGTCGTTGTGCGCGTAGGCGCTGATATAGTCCTCATTATGCTTAATCATAATCAGGTTGCCGTAGCCGCGCAGCTGGTTGCCCACGTAGACCACTTTGCCCGCCCCTGCCGCATACACCGGCTGGCCGCGCTTACCGGCGATATCGATACCTTTATTGCCGCCATCGCTGGTGGAGTATGGCAGCACTACTTTACCGCTGGTTGGCCAGCGCCAGCAGCGTTGCCCGACCGGCGGCCAGGAGGATTGCGGCACCGCCGAAGATGGCGTCACGGCGGCGGTACGTTTCGTCGACGATTTCTTGCCGGATGCCCCCGCCTTCGCCGTGGTCCCGGAACCGCTGTTTAGCTTCAGCTTTTGCCCGACTTCGATGGTATAAGGAGGTGAAATATTATTGAGACGGGCGAGATCCCTGACGCTGGTGCCAGTGGAACGTGAGATAGCGTACAGCGTATCGCCGCGCTTCACGGTGTAGGTTGAACCGGAATCGGATGAGCTGGAACACCCCGCGACGATCAGGCTGCTCAGCAACATTATTGCAATAACAAAGCGTTTTCTCATCAGGCGTCCTGCGCTTAACACTAACATTCACCTCAAAACCAGGGCGATTATCATACCAGTCCCCAGGGCATTCCCCAATCGCTACCCGTCATACAGAAGTATTAAACGGATAGCCATGCGTAATAATATCCATCAACGCGGGCAGATAAGGCATAGACGGCAATTTGACCAGCGCCGGGTAGAATATTTGCGGCGAGGGGAAAACATCGACTACGTAACACTGGCTAAGTTTATCGGCTTCCACTTCAGAAGAAGGTAGCAGCGTCGCCGCCTGCAGTCCTGACTCCAGCCAGTCGAGGATCACGCCCGGCTGCGTAATATGCATAATCACCTTCGCGTTGATTCCGGACTTACGAAACAGCTCCATAAGCATCTCATAAGTCCCTGAATCCTTTGCTCTATGGAGCAGCACCAGCGGCAGCGCCGCCAGCGATGTGTAGCTATACGGATTAGACGGCGGCCCCGGCAGGCATCTTTTATTGATCACCGCGACCAGCTTAATCGGGTCAAAAGAGACATAATCAAAGCCTTCGCTACGGTAGGGGCGCTGGATTAAGGCGAAATCAATTGCGCCCTCGGTTAATAACGTTTCGAGATGGCTGGAGTCAGTAACGGAAATATTTATTGAGGTATCCGGATGACGTCGATATACCTCCATCAGCAACGCTTTAAAATAATTCTGATAGAGATGAGTTAAGCCGATTCTCAATTCAGTTCTGTTTTTGTGCGCAATATCCGTCGTTTCCCGCGCCGTATCCTCTACCTGGCGTAATATTTCACACGCTTTTCGATAGAGAAAAAAACCGGCTTCCGTAGGCTCAATGCGGTTTCCCCGGCGAACAAAAAGCGATACCTGAAGCTCCTCTTCCAGCTCCTGAATTCGCTTGCTGAGCGGCGGCTGCGCCATGTTCAGCGACTTCGCCGCCTGGCTCACTGAACCTTGTTCCACCACCCGACAAAAATAGCGTAAGCGCTTTAAATCCATCATCATTATCCGCAGTGTAATTTATCACCAGTATCACACTTAGTCGGAGAAATAAAAAGCCGCAGCGTTGCTCCTCATATTAATTAATCATTATTTAACACCTTGTTAAAATAAACTTTTTTGATCTACTGACCATCCGGTAAACGGTATTTGTTTATGCACGCCAGGGAAAATATTGTGCCGGGAGCAAAACTTCTTTTCCGAAGGAACATCCCATGGCAAATAGTGATAACAAAACCCCCTCATCGGTACATGATTTACGCTCCGCGCTGGAACTGCTGAAAACGCTTCCCGGCGAGTATGTTGAAACCGATACCGAAGTCGACCCGCATGCTGAACTCTCCGGCGTCTATCGTTACGTAGGCGCCGGCGGGACCTGCCAGCGTCCGACCCGCAAAAATGGCCCGGTCATGGTCTTTAACAAAATCAAAGGCTTTAAAGATATCAGCGTAGCGATTGGCCTGAATGGCTCCCGCCAGCGCGTCAGCCATTTCCTCCAGTGTGAACCGGCTAAACTGGGGCATCTGCTGAAGGATTCGGTGGAGAATGCGATAGCGCCGGTGATGGCTCAGGGCGCAGCGGTCTGCCAGCAAGTGGTCCACCTGGCGAGCGATGCCGATTTCGATCTGCGCAAGCTGCTGCCGGCGCCGACGAATACTGAAGAAGACGCCGGCCCCTATATTACGATGGGCCTGTGCTACGCCTCCGATCCAGAAACCCATGAGTCCGATATCACCATTCATCGCCTGTGCGTCCAGAGCCGCGACGAACTCTCCATGTGGCTAACGCCCGGCCGCCATATCGATGCTTTTCGCATGAAGGCGGAAGCGGCAGGCCAGCCGCTGCCGATTTCAATCAGCATCGGCGTCGATCCGGCCATTGAAATTGCCGCCTGTTTTGAGCCGCCGACCACCCCGCTGGGCTTCAATGAGTTAAGCATCGCCGGCGCGCTGCGCGGCAAAGCGGTGGAGATGACGCAGTGTAAAACTATTAACGAGAAAGCGATCGCCCACGCTGAGATCGTGATTGAAGGCGAACTGCGGCCCAACGCGCGCGTACGAGAAGATCAGAACACCCATACCGGCCGCGCGATGCCTGAGTTTCCGGGCTACACCGGCGAAGCTAAAGAGGCGATCCCGGTCATCAAAGTGAAAGCCGTCACTCACCGTATCAATCCTATCTGGCGCACCACCGTAGGGCCAGGCGAAGAACACGTCAATATGGCCGGTATCCCGACCGAAGCCAGCATTCTGGATATGGTCGAGCGCGCGATGCCCGGCAAGTTGCTGAACGTCTTCGCCCATTCCGCGGGAGGCGGCAAACTGCTGGCGGTGCTGCAGTTTAAAAAATCCTCCCCGGCGGACGAAGGGCGCCAGCGTCAGGCTGCTCTGCTGGCGTTCTCAGCCTTCCCGGAACTGAAGCACGTCATTCTGGTTGATGAAGACGTCGATATTTTCGACAGCGACGACGTGCTTTGGGCCATGCAAACCCGCTACCAGGGCGATGTCGATACGATCGTTATTCCCGGCGTTCGCTGCCATCCGCTCGATCCGTCGCAGGTACCGGAATACAGCCCGAGCATCCTGCAGCAGGGAATGTCCTGCAAAACGATATTCGACTGCACGGTGCCGTTCCATCTGAAGCACACCTTCCAGCGCTCCAGATTTAAAGAAGTGGACGTGAAGCGCTTCCTGCCGGATTTCGAATAAAAGGAGAACCTCATGACGGCACGCATCATCATTGGTATCAGCGGCGCATCCGGGTTTCAGTACGGCGTTAAGGCGCTGGAGCTACTGCGCCCGCATCCCGTTGAAGTCCACCTGGTCGTCTCTAAAGGCGCGGAAAAAACCTGCGAGCTGGAGACGGATCACCGCCTGGACGAGGTGATGGCGCTGGCCGACGTGGTGCATCCCATCGCGAATCTTGGGGCGGCTATCTCCAGCGGTTCGTTTAAAACGCTGGGAATGTTGATCGCGCCGTGTTCAATGCGTTCTTTAGGCGCCATCGCCCACTGCCTGACCGACAACCTGCTCACCCGCGCTGCGGACGTGGTGCTGAAAGAGCGTCGCCGCCTGGTGCTGCTGGCCCGGGAAACACCGCTGAACCTTGGCCATATCCGCAATATGGCCGCCGTAACCGAAATGGGCGGAATTATCTTTCCGCCGGTCCCGGCACTTTACCAGCGTCCGCAAACGGCGGACGACATCGTTACCCATAGCGTCAATCGCGCGCTCGATCTGTTTGACCTGCAGGTCAACAACATCCCCCGCTGGGGTGAAGGCGAGCTACGTTTTAATTAACCGGAAATTATTCAATGTTAATCGGCCCATATGTAAACGGAGCCGCCGTGATTATCGGCGGACTCATCGGCGCTGCGGCGGGCGGCAAGCTCCCCGAGCGCGTCAAAACGGCGCTGCCGATGACCTTCGGCCTGTGCTCCGTTGGTCTTGGTATTACGCTGGTGCTCAAAGTGAAATATATGCCCGCCGTCGTGCTGGCAATGGTGATTGGCGCCATCCTCGGCGAATTGCTGCATCTGGAAAAGGGCATCGGTAAAGCCGCAGGTTCCACCCGCGGTTTGATCAACAAGGTGCTGCCGCCGGTCAATGGCCTCGGCCATGAAGAGTTTACCGAGAAATTTGTCGCCATCCTGGTTCTGTTTTGCGCCAGCGGCACCGGTATTTTCGGCGCGATGACCGAAGGCATGAGCGGCGATCCGTCAATTCTGTATATCAAAACGATTCTCGATCTATTTACCGCCGGGATTTTCGCGACGCTGCTGGGCTACGCGGTGATGACCATTGCTATCCCGCAGGTCATTATTCAGGTGGCGCTGGCGATGCTGGCGGTGGTTATTCTGCCGTCGATCTCGCCTGATATGATGGCGGATTTCTCCTGCGCCGGCGGGCTGCTGATGGTGGCGACCGGGTTGCGTATCTGTAACATTAAGCTCTTTCCGGTAGCCAACATGTTGCCAGGGCTTGTTTTGGTAATGCCTTTGTCCCATTTATGGGCTACCCTAGTGGCCTGAGTACATGACCCGGCGGGTTTGTGCCGGGTCATTTTCTATTTCAGGAGTTGTCATGGCCGGGGAACATGTCATTTTGCTGGACGAGCAAGATAAGCCTACAGGTATGCTGGAGAAGTATGTCGCCCACACCCTCAACACCCCTCTGCATCTCGCGTTTTCCAGCTGGCTGTTCAATGAACAAGGCCAGCTGCTGGTCACGCGCCGCTCGCTGGGCAAAAAAGCCTGGCCAGGCGTATGGACGAACTCAGTCTGCGGGCATCCGCAAACCGGCGAAACCTTTGAACAGGCCGTTGAGCGCCGCTGCCGCTTTGAGCTCGGCGTCGAGATAACCCGCATCGTCCCGGTCTTTCCGGGGTTCCGTTACCGGGCCGTCGCGCCGAATGGCATTGTCGAAAACGAGGTCTGCCCGGTCTATGCGGCACGAGTCGCCAGCGCGTTACGGATAAATGCTGACGAAGTGATGGATTTTCAGTGGAGCAATCTTGCGGATGTGTTAAGCGGGATTCGCGCGACGCCCTGGGCTTTTAGTCCGTGGATGGTGCTGCAGGCGGCGGACGATAATGCGCGTAACGCATTAATCAGCTTTAGCAATCAGGCATAAAAAAACCCAGCTCTGCTGGGTTTTTTTATTCGCGTAATGCTTATTTTACCGGACGCATCGCCGGGAACAGGATCACGTCGCGGATGGTGTGGCTGTTGGTAAACAGCATCACCATACGGTCGATACCGATACCCAGGCCCGCGGTCGGCGGCAGGCCGTGCTCCAGCGCGGTAACGTAGTCTTCGTCATAGAACATCGCTTCGTCGTCACCGGCGGCTTTCGCGTTAACCTGATCGAGGAAACGCTGCGCCTGGTCTTCCGCATCGTTCAGCTCGCTAAAGCCGTTACCGATTTCACGCCCGCCGATGAAGAATTCAAAGCGGTCGGTGATTTCCGGGTTCTCGTCGTTACGACGCGCCAGCGGAGAGACTTCTGCCGGATATTCGGTAATGAAGGTCGGCTGAATCAGGTGCGCTTCCGCCACTTCTTCGAAGATCTCGGTCACGATGCGGCCCAGACCCCAGCTCTTCTCAACGTGGATACCGATGCTTTCCGCAATGGCTTTTGCAGAATCGAAGTTATCCAGATCGGCCATCTCGGTTTCCGGACGATACTTCTTGATCGCTTCGCGCATGGTCAGCTTTTCAAACGGCTTGCCGAAATCAAAAGTCTGATCGCCGTAAGGCACTTCAGTATGGCCCAGAACGTCCTGCGCCAGAGTGCGGAACAGGGATTCGGTCAGTTCGATCAGATCTTTGTAATCCGCATACGCCATATAGAGTTCCATCATGGTGAACTCTGGGTTGTGGCGAACGGAGATACCTTCGTTACGGAAGTTACGGTTGATTTCGAACACGCGCTCAAAGCCGCCAACCACCAGACGCTTCAGGTACAGTTCCGGCGCGATACGCAGGTACATGTCCAGATCCAGCGCGTTGTGATGGGTGATGAACGGACGCGCGGACGCGCCGCCGGGGATCACCTGCATCATCGGGGTTTCAACTTCCATAAAGCCGCGGCCGACCATGAACTGGCGAATGCCCGCCAGGATCTGCGAACGCACTTTAAAGGTGTTGCGCGATTCATCGTTGGAGATCAGATCCAGGTAGCGCTGACGATAGCGCGCTTCCTGATCCTGCAGGCCGTGGAATTTGTCCGGCAGCGGGCGCAGGGCTTTGGTCAGCAGGCGCAGCTCGGTGCAATGGATGGAGAGTTCACCGGTCTTGGTTTTGAACAGCTTACCGCGCGCCGCGATGATATCGCCGAGGTCCCATTTTTTGAACTGCTCGTTGTAGACGCCTTCCGCCAGATCGTCGCGGGCGACGTACAGCTGAATGCGGCCGCCAACGTCCTGCAGCGTAACGAAGGAGGCTTTACCCATGATACGACGGGTCATCATGCGGCCAGCGACGGCGACTTCAACGTTCAGCGCTTCCAGCTCTTCGTTTTCTTTGCCATCGAAGTCAGCGTGCAGTTGGTCAGAGGTATGGTCACGACGGAAATCATTCGGGAACGGGATACCCTGCTCACGCAGCGCGGCCAGCTTCTCACGACGGGCTTTCAGTTCATTATTAAGGTCAATTGCCGCGTCAGCGCCCTGTGCTTGTTGTTCAGACATGTTGGTTCCTCATAACCCTGCTTTCAAACTTGCTTCGATAAATTGATCCAGGCTGCCGTCCAGCACCGCCTGAGTGTTGCGGGTTTCCACCCCGGTGCGCAGATCTTTAATGCGGGAGTCATCCAGCACGTAAGAACGGATCTGGCTGCCCCAGCCGATGTCGGATTTGGTATCTTCCATCGCCTGCTTCTCGGCATTTTTCTTCTGCATTTCCAGCTCATAAAGCTTCGCTTTCATCTGCTTCATGGCCTGGTCTTTGTTCTTGTGCTGTGAACGGTCGTTCTGGCACTGGGTCACTAAGCCGGTCGGAATGTGGGTAATACGCACCGCGGATTCCGTACGGTTAACGTGCTGACCGCCCGCGCCGGATGCGCGATAAACGTCAATGCGCAGATCCGCCGGGTTGATGTCGATATCAATATCGTCATCCACTTCCGGATAAACGAACGCGGAGCTGAAAGAGGTGTGGCGGCGGCCGCCGGAATCGAACGGGCTCTTACGCACCAGGCGATGAACGCCGGTTTCGGTACGCAGCCAGCCGTAGGCGTAGTCGCCGATAATCTTGATGGTCACGGACTTAATGCCCGCCACTTCGCCTTCAGACTCTTCGATGATCTCGGTCTTGAAGCCGCGCGCTTCGGCCCAGCGCAGATACATGCGCATCAGCATGCTGGCCCAGTCCTGCGCTTCCGTTCCGCCGGAACCGGCCTGGATATCGAGGTAGCAATCGGCGCTGTCGTATTCACCGGAGAACATCCGGCGGAATTCCAGCTGCGCCAGCTTCTCTTCCAGCACATCGAGCTCGGCGACGGCTTCGTTGAAGGTCTCTTCGTCTTCGGCTTCAACGGCCAGCTCCAGCAGGCCGGAAACGTCCTCCAGCCCCTGAGACATCTGATCCAGCGTATCAACGATGGCTTCCAGCGAGGAACGCTCTTTACCCAGCGCCTGCGCGCGCTCTGGTTCGTTCCAGACGTCAGGCTGCTCCAGCTCGGCGTTTACTTCTTCGAGACGCTCTTTCTTAGCATCGTAGTCAAAGATACCCCCTAAGAACGTCCGAGCGCTCCGTGAGGTCCTGAATACGGTTTTTTACCGGATTTATTTCAAACATGGTCGGTTTCTTTTAATGGATTCGTCAAAATGCGGTGATAAGAGCGGAATTCTACCGGATTCGCGCCCTCATTAATATACTGTTCTCAATTTGGCCAGAGGTGGTCAATGATCAGCTGCAGGCTGCGGTTGCCGCGGAACTCATTGATATCAAGCTTATAGGCAAGCTGAACTTCGCGAACGCCGTTATCCGGCCAAAGGGAAGTATCAACATTGAACGCGATACCGTCCAGCAGCGGGCCGCCGCCGACCGGCTCAACCATCACCTTCAGATGACGCTCGCCGACCAGGCGCTGCTGTAGCAGACGGAAACGGCCGTCAAACAGCGGCTCCGGGAACATCTGCCCCCACGGTCCGGCGTCGCGCAGCATCTGCGCGACCTCCATGCTCATCTCTGCCGCCGCCAGCGGACCGTCGGAGACCACTTCCCCCTGCAGCAGCGCAGGATCGAGCCACTCGGTCACCAGCTCGCCGAAGCGCTGCTGGAACTCTTCAAAGCGCGCCTCTTCCAGCGATAGCCCCGCCGCCATGGCATGGCCGCCAAACTTCAGAATCAGCCCGGGATAGAGCGTATCCAGACGCTCCAGCGCATCGCGCATATGCAGCCCCTGAATCGACCGACCGGAGCCTTTGAGCGTACCGTCGCCGGTGGGCGCAAAGGCGATAACCGGACGATGGAAACGCTCTTTGATACGCGAGGCCAGAATGCCAACGACGCCCTGGTGCCACTGCGGATGGTACATCGCCAGGCCGCCGGGCAGCGTCTCACCGCTGCGCTCCAGCTTCTCACACAGGGTCAGGGCTTCCGCCTGCATCCCCTGCTCTATCTCTTTGCGCGTCTGGTTCAACGCGTCCAGCTCATTGGCCAGCACCCGCGCTTCGCCGGTGTTGTCGCACAGCAGCAGCGCCACGCCGACGGACATATCGTCCAGCCGCCCAGCCGCGTTAAGCCGCGGACCGAGCGCGAAGCCGAGATCGCTTGCCGCCAGCTTTTGCGGGTCGCGGTTGGCGATCTCCAGCAGCGCCTTAATGCCCGGACGGCATTTCCCCGCCCGGATGCGGCTCAGCCCCTGCCAGGTCAGAATACGGTTGTTGGCATCCAGCGGTACGACGTCCGCCACGGTGCCGAGCGCCACCAGGTCGAGGAGGTCAGCCAGATTCGGCGGCGCAATGCCGCGTTCCTCAAACCAGCCTTTATCGCGCAGAAAAGTGCGCAGCGCCAGCATCAGATAAAAGGCCACGCCCACCCCGGCCAGCGATTTCGACGGAAACTCACAGTCGCGCAGGTTCGGGTTAATAATCGCTTCCGCCGCGGGCAGCGAATCCCCCGGCAGGTGGTGATCGGTCACCAGCACCGGAATACCCAGCGCATGGGCGCGATCGACGCCAGCGTGCGAAGAAATACCGTTATCCACGGTCATAATCATCTGCGCGCCGCGGGCGTGAGCCTGATCGACCACTTCCGGGCTCAGGCCGTAGCCATCTTCAAAACGGTTTGGTACCAGGTACGAGACGTTGCCGTAGCCCAGCGCCCGCAGGGCCAGAACGCTCAGCGCGGTGCTGGTGGCGCCGTCGGCGTCAAAATCGCCGACCACCACAATATGCAGCCCCTGCTGAAATGCGCCGTAGAGCATCTCTACCGCTTTTTCGACGCCGGTCAGCTGCGACCACGGCAGCATGCCTTTCACGCCGCGTTCCAGCTCCTGCGCGCTACGCACGCCGCGGCTGGCGTACAGCCGCTGCAGCAGCGGTGGGAGATCGGCAGGTAAATCGACGCCGTCAGCCGCCTCGCGGCGGCGTAGTTGTATCTGTTGTTTCACGCGAATCAGTTACCGCTTGTCTGTTTTTGATGCTCATCAAGGAGCGCTTTCAGGTCTTTAGGATCGCGATAGCCGGGCATCAGCGTGCCGTCGCTCAGCACCATCGCCGGCGTGCCGTTAACGCCAAGCTGCACGCCCAGCATGTAGTGTTTAGCGATATCAACATCGCAGCTGGCCGGCTGCACGCCCTTACCGCTCATCGCGTCATCCAGCGCTTTGTTACGATCTTTAGCGCACCAGATAGCCTTCATATTCTGCTCGGCTTCGCTTTGCAGCCCCTGGCGCGGGAAGGCCAGATAGCGCACGGTAATACCCAGCGCGTTATAGTCGCTCATCTGCTCATGCAATTTATGGCAATAACCACAGGTAATATCGGTGAAGACGGTGATGACGTGTTTTTCCTGCGGCGCTTTATAGACGATCATCTCTTTTTCCAGCGCGTTCAGCTTACCGGCCAGCAGCGTATTGGTGACGTTTACCGGCTGCGCGCCGCTGACGTCGTACATCGGCCCCTGGATAATGTGCTTACCGTCATCGGTAACGTATATCACGCCGCTGTCCGTCAATACGGTGCTGATGCCTTTGATCGGCGAAGGTTGCACGTCCGAACTCTGCACGCCCAGCTTCGCCAGCAGTTGCTTGATCGCCGCGCTATCGGCATGCGCCGCACCGGATAAGGTGGTCGCCAGCAGAGTGAACATCAGTAAACCTTTTTTCATACTCAGTCCTTTTTTTCAGCACTCACGCACGCGGGTGATGCTGTTGATGGAGTTGTCGCAGACGCTCGGTCGCCACGTGGGTGTAGATCTGCGTCGTGGAGAGATCGCTGTGTCCTAACAGCATCTGCACCACGCGTAAGTCGGCGCCATGGTTAAGTAAATGCGTCGCGAACGCATGGCGTAACACGTGCGGGGAGAGCTTTTCGCTGTCAATCCCTGCCAGTACGGCATAGTGCTTAATTCGATGCCAGAACGTCTGGCGCGTCATCTGCTGCGCGCGCTGGCTGGGAAAAAGCACATCGGACGCCACGCCGTTCAGCAGCCAGGGGCGCCCGTATTCAAGGTAATTCTCAACCCACAGCACCGCCTCTTCACCCAGCGGTACCAGACGTTCTTTATTTCCTTTACCAATCACGCGCAGCACGCCCTGTCGCAGGCTAATGTCGCTCATGGTCAGGCCCACCAGCTCGGAAACGCGCAGACCGGTGGCGTACAGCACTTCCAGCATCGCTTTATCGCGCAGCTCCAGCGGTTGTTCAACCAGCGGCGCCTGGAGCAGGCGTTCCACCTGCGCCTCGCTCAGATCCTTCGGCAGCCTCTGCGGCAGCTTTGGCGAGGCCAACAGCGCGCTGGGATCGTCCGGGCGAATTTTCTCCCGGTAAAGATGCTGGAAGAAACGGCGCACGGCGCTTAGCAGGCGCGCGGTGCTGGTGGCTTTATAGCCGCCGGTTTGCCGCTCCGCCAGCAGCGACTGGAGATCTTCGCCGCTGACGCTGGCAAGCGACAGGCCACGATGATGCAGCCATTCGACCACCATCGTCAGGTCCCGGCGGTAGGCGCTTAGCGTGTTCTCCGCCAGATTCCGCTCCAGCCATAAGGCATCAAGAAACTGCTCGATTTGTGCGAGATCCTGTTCCACTCTGGCCTCTTTGCTTATTAAAACGGCGCCATTATACCCTAAATAATTCGAGTTGCAGGCGGGCGCGGCCTTTCTGGTACACTAAGCGCAAAGTCACAGCAAGAATTGAGACGTTTCCGCGATGAACATAGGTCTTTTTTACGGTTCCAGCACCTGCTACACCGAAATGGCGGCGGAAAAAATCCGCGATATTATCGGCCCTGAACTGGTCACGCTGCACAACCTGAAAGATGATTCCCCTGCCCTGATGACGCAATACGATGTGCTGATCCTCGGCATTCCAACCTGGGATTTCGGCGAGATCCAGGAGGACTGGGAGGCGGTCTGGCAGCAGCTCGATACGCTGGATCTGCAGGGTAAAATCGTCGCGCTGTACGGCATGGGCGACCAGCTAGGCTACGGCGAATGGTTCCTTGATGCGCTCGGCATGCTGCACGATAAGCTGGCGACCAAAGGGGTTAAGTTTATCGGCTACTGGCCTACTGAAGGCTATGAATTCACCAGCCCGAAACCGGTCATTGCCGATGGGCAGCTGTTCGTTGGCCTGGCGCTTGATGAAACGAACCAGTACGACCTGAGCGATGAGCGCATTCAGAACTGGTGCGAGCAAATCCTCGGTGAAATGGCTGAGCAGTTCTCCTGAGTCCTTGCCTACTCTTGCGTCGGTTTTAGCAACACCAGCCGACGCAGGTCTCGCCATTCTCCCGCGTCCATGCTATCCGCCGCGACCCACAAATGCTGGGTTCGTTGGTTTTCCGTATTCCGCAGGCGCAGCAGCATTCCGCTGTTAATCACCCACGGGGTGCCGATGATATCCCACTCCGCCTTTTGCCAGCGCAGACGGGAGTCGATCAGCAGCTTGATTTCTCCCTGACGGGCATGGATCCGCCGCTGGCTGCGCACGCAGTCGAACACCACCAGCGACAGCAGTATCAGCCACAGCGGGGTATAGCTCAGCGGCCAGGGCATCAGCAGCACAAGCGCCGCCACCACGCCGTGCATCAGCAGCGAAAACCACTGCGCTCGCCACGAGATGCGTAAATCAGATTGCCACAGGACCACGTTCCCGATTCCGTGTCTGAATTAATTTTACCATCCGCTGCAGTTCTGCATCAGCCGGCTCGCCATGATTCATCAACCAGTTGAACAGATCCGGATCGTCGTTTTCCAGCAGGCGGATGAATAACGCTTTATCGCCATCGCTGAGCGTGTCGTACTCATGCTCGAAAAACGGCATGATGGAGATATCGAGTTCACGCATACCTCGACGGCATGCCCAGTGGATGCGGGCTTTATTGTTAATGTCCATGTTTTACTTCCTGCTTATAAATATCTCTTAGTTTAACCCGTTTTCGGCGCTGACTTCACTGGAATATCAAGTTTCGCGAGCGCTATTCCATGAAAACCCTAAAATAATCAGGCCATTTATTATTTCGCTGGTTTCAGCGCCCCGTCTTTGAGGGCACGAATGGCCTGTCAAAAGCGCTTGCATTGCACCATAGCTCTTTTACCATTAGTCACACACTCTGCGTTAAGCTATTCAGGATATGACTATGGCTTTTACACCTTTTCCTCCGCGTCAGCCTTCCTCTTCCGCTCGTCTGCCGTTAACGCTGATGACGCTGGACGACTGGGCGCTGGCGACGATTACCGGTCCGGATGGCGAAAAATATCTGCAGGGGCAGATTACCGCCGACGTCAGCCACCTGACCGACGAGCAGCATCTGCTTGCCGCGCATTGTGACGCCAAGGGCAAGATGTGGAGCAATCTGCGCGTTTTCCGCCGCAACGAGGGTTTTGCGTGGATTGAGCGCCGCAGCCTGCGCGATGCGCAGCTGACCGAACTGAAAAAATACGCGGTGTTCTCTAAAGTGACCATCGCCGCCGATGATGAATCCGTACTGCTGGGCGTTGCCGGGTTTCAGGCGCGCGCTGCGCTGTCGCCGCTGTTTAGTGAGCTGCCGAACGCCGAGAAACAGGTTGTCAGCGAAGGTGCCACCAGCGTGCTGTGGTTTGCGCATCCGGCCGAGCGTTTCCTGCTGGTGACCGATGTGGCAACCGCCACCCGCATCACCGATGCGCTACGCGGTGAAGCGCAGCTCAACAACAGCCAGCAGTGGCTGGCGCTGAATATTGAAGCCGGGCTGCCGGTTATCGACAGCGCCAACAGCGCGCAGTTTATTCCGCAGGCCACCAACCTACAGGCGCTGGGCGGCATCAGCTTTAAGAAAGGCTGCTATACCGGCCAGGAGATGGTTGCCCGCGCTAAATTCCGCGGCGCCAACAAGCGCGCCCTGTGGTATCTGGCGGGAACAGCCAGCCGCGTGCCTGAGGCCGGGGAAGACCTGGAGCTGAAGATGGGTGAAAACTGGCGCCGAACCGGCACCGTTTTAGCGGCCGTGCAGCTGGACGACGGTCGCCTGCTGGTACAGGTGGTGATGAATAACGATATGGAGCCGGACAGCGTGTTTCGCGTACGCGATGATGCCGGTAGCCTGAGCATCGAGCCGCTGCCGTATTCGCTGGAAGAGAGTTAAAGCGATATTCCCTGCCGCCTTCTCCCCGGAGGCGGCAATCCCGCGCCTGTCTGGGCTACCCCACCCGCAAACCACGAAACACCCGCGGCCGCGCGCTTTGCGCAAATGCGCCATCTCTGGCCCAGGCCACTTTCTTGCGTAGAAGAATAGTGTATGTTCTGAACAATCATTTATTTCTTAAGCGGTAAAAGAGATGAGACGGATTGAGGTCATACTGGGAGAGCTGGAGCGGTTAACTCGCGGGCTGAATCTTGCGGATCTGGAACAGGAAACGGCATTTACGGCGGAAGCCATCGGCTTTAACCTCGGGCTTGCGCGCAACTCGGTCAGCAAAGACCTCAATCAGTTATGGAACGACGGCCTGGCGATTAAGAGCAGAGGACGCCCCGTGTTCTTTTGGCACCGCCAGGCAATGGAAACGCTGCTGGGGCGCAGACTGAATGATACCGAATGTGAAGTGCGCACGGTTGCCGACCTTCTGCCGCATCAGGAAGGTTGCTCAACGGATGACCCCTTCAGCGGCCTGATTGGCTACGATCGCAGCCTCCGTGATGCGGTGGAAAAAGGCCGCGCAGCGGTGCTTTATCCTCACGGGCTCCACGTATTGCTGACCGGCCCCTCCGGAGTAGGTAAAACTTTCTTTGCCGAGCTGATGCACCGTTTTGCCTGCGAGCATGCGGCGGGTTCTCCCCCGCCGCTGGTCTACTTTAACTGCGCCGAGTATGCGCATAACCCGGAGCTACTCTCTTCGCATTTGTTCGGCCATCGGCAGGGCGCATTTACCGGCGCCAGTGAGAATAAAGCCGGTCTGGTGGAGCAGGCGGACGGCGGATATCTGCTGCTTGATGAGGTGCACCGCCTGCCGTATGAAGGACAGGAAAAACTCTTCTCCATTCTCGACAAAGGCCAATATCGCCCGCTCGGTTCAAGCGCCACGGCGCGGTCCATCACGGTGCGCTTGATTTGCGCCACCACCGAACCGGTCAGCTCAGTCCTGCTGCGAACGTTCCAGAGGCGCATCCAGGTCTGTATCGATCTCCCCGGGATCCGTCAGCGCTCGGTGGAAGAACAGGTGGAACTTATTGTCGGTTTTCTCCAGCGCGAGAGCCGCAAAATTGAGCGTACGGTCAGTATCGACAAAACGCTGTTGCTCTGGCTGCTGAATAAACCGCTGGAAGGCAATATCGGCCAGCTCAAAAGCGATATCCAGTTTCTTTGCGCCCAGGCGTGGGCCGCGGGAATGACCGAGCATAACGACACGCTCCAGCTGGATAAACGGCTGGTAGAAGTGCCGTTCAACGCCACCCCGGAACAGCGTCTGCTGGTCGATACCTTGTTTGACGGCCAGGATCGGCTAAGCGTCGATGCGCGCACGTTGCCCGCATTGAAAACCTCTCTGGCGACAGGAGCGGAGATCGAAGAAAGCGATCTGTTTTACAGCTTCCTGACCCGCGAATACGTCAACCTGCGCAACAGCAACGTCCCACCGGCTGAGACGCTGGCGATCCTCAAAAACAAACTCAGTTCTATCTTTGAATATGGTCTCTACAGCCGCGACAGCGTAGCCCATCCGCCGCGCTATGGCGATCGGATTGAAGAACGCGTGACCCTGCTGATTGGCTGTGTGGAACAGGTGCTGGGCTTTACGCTGCCAGAAAACCTGATGAATCCGCTGCGTAAACACTTTCTGGCGCTGATTGGCTACGTGCAGCGCGGGCTGATCCCACAGCTCTACTCCTCCAGCCTGATCCTCGACCGCTGCAAAGACGAGTATGAAAACGCGACTCTGCTGTGCCGGAAAATCAACGAGCTGCTGCATATTCAGTGCCCGGCGACGGAGGTCGTCTGGCTATGTCTGTTCCTGAAAGAGTGCCGCCATTATCGCCAGCGGATCGACGCCAGCCCCGACTGCGGCGTCATTTTAATCGCCCACGGCGCGACGACGGCGACCAGTCAGGCGCAGTACGTCAACCGGGTGCTGGAGCGCGAGCTGTTCAGCGCCATCGATATGCCCTTTGAGCAGTCGGTGCATGACACGCTGGAAACGCTAACCCAGCGGATCCAGAGCCAACGCTACCGGCGGCTAATTCTGATGGTGGATATCGGCTCGCTGGTGCATTTTGGCAGCACCATCAGCAAGCTATTCCAGATTGACGTCCTGTTAATGCCCAATATTACGCTGACCAGTCTGCTGGAGCTGGGTCTGGATTTAAGCTATGAAACCAGCGAGCTACCGCAGCTGGCGGAATTACTGCAGAGTAAAAATATCCCCTGTCAGCTCTGTACTCCGCAGCAGGAGAACGGCGGTAAGGTGCTGGTGATCTCCTGCATTACCGGCATGGGAACCGCAGAGAAAATCAAAAAAGTGCTGGAGGAAAGTTTTGGCGAGCTGATGTCGCAGGATACGCGAATGGTGATCCTCGATTACAACGAGGTTCGCAGCCTGGAGCGCGTTCAGCAGTCGCTGCTGGCCGGTGAGCGACTGGCGGGGATTGTCGGCACCTTCCAGCCGGGGCTGCCGGATATTCCGTTTATCTCACTTGAAGAGCTGTTCTCCGAGCAGGGGCCGGAACTGGTGCTCAGCCTGCTCACGCCGGACCTCTCAAGCAGTGAGCGCCGTCTGGAGATGGAGCGCAGCGCGATGCGCTTCATCAGCGCGCTGACCATGGAAAGCATCATCAACCATATTTCGGTACTCAATCCCCAGCGCATTCTCAAAGAGATGGAGGGGGTGTTTAACCATTTAACCACCTCGCTTTCGCTGAAACCCAGCCGCCAGGTGACACTGCGCTTCCTGATCCACTGCTGTTGCATGGTCGAGCGTATCGTAATTAACCGGAAACCGTTACAGATGTCGCTGGAGAGCCAGCCCGCGCTGGACGTCCGCGCGTTTAGTGTCATTAAATCCACCTTCCAGCCGATCGAAGAGGCTTATGCCATTCGTTTATCCGACGCGGAATATTTTTATATCTACGAACTGCTGTATCGCTGATCCCTTAACTGGCGTGGCTTTACGCCACGCCTGCCCCTCTTCGCCCCCCATGTGACACAAATTCTGGCACAGCCTTTGCTCTTATTACGTATATCAACGTAATAGCGCCAGGAGGCCATTTTGATTACCACTGAACCTTTGTCCCAGATCCTGCTGCTGACCCATGGCGGCTGGGGACAACAGCTCTGCAACAGCCTGTGCATGGTGACGGGCGAAATTAAAGGCGTAACGGAAATCGCCCTGATGCCCGTCGATACCTTGGGCGAGTTTTATCAGCGCGTAGAAGCCGTCGTGAAAACCCTGCCCGAAGGCTCGCTTATTCTGACCGATTTTATTGGCGGGACCACCTCTAACGTGGCCGCGCGGCTAAGCGCCGATTATCCGGTGGCGGTGATTTCCGGACTGAATGCCTCGCTGCTGCTGGAGGCCCTGGACAAGCGGGAACAGGGGCCGCTATCCGCCTGCGTAGCTGAATTAGTGGAAGCCGCGCGCAGCAGCTGTCTGGACGTTGTCGCCCACGTTCGGCAATTACAACAATCACAATAAGGAAAAAATATCATGGCTAACATCGTGTTATGTCGCATCGACAGCCGCCTCATTCATGGACAAGTGGTGACGAAGTGGGTCGGACAATCCCAGGCCAACCGGATTGCGGTAGTGAGTGATGAGCTGGACGCCGATCCGTTTATGAAAAATATCTATCTGATGGCGGCACCGCCAAACATCAAAGTGGATTGCTACAGCAATCAGAGCTTTGCCGCATCGTGGAAAGAAAACCAGCTTGGCGACGGCAGCGTGCTGGTGCTGTTCCCCTCTCTCGCGGCGATTCAGGAAGCCGTACAGCTCGGGTTTGATGTTTCCGCCATTCAGGTTGGCGGCTTAGGCGGCGGGCCGAACCGCAAGGTCGTTTTCCAGAACATCACGTTGGATGAAAAAGACGTTGGCATTCTTCACGACCTGAAAAGTCGAGGGATTAAGGCGGTCTTCCAGACTATCCCGGAAGATAAGCCGCAGTCGCTGGACGATATCCTGAAAAAATTCTAATCCTCTGATAACAGGGTAAATAATTATGGATACTTTAGTCTTCGCAAGCCTGATGGGGTTGTATTACTGGTTTGCCCGCTTACGCCTTGGCTACACCTTCTCCGCCATGCTGTTACAACCTGTTGTAATCGCCGTTTTTGTCGGCCTGCTGTTGGGCAATATGGAAACGGCGATGATTATTGGCGCGGGTATGCAGCTGGTTTACCTCGGCGTGACCTCAACGCCCGGGGGTAACGTGCCGTCAGATCCGGCGCTGGCCGCCTGTATCTCGATTCCTATCGCCGTAAAAGCCGGGATGGACCCGAACCTGGCCATCGCGCTGGCCATCCCGTTTGGCGTGATCGGCGTTTTCCTTGACCAGCTCAGACGCACGCTGAACGCCGCATGGGTGCATATGGCGGATAAACACGCGGAAACGGCCAACATGGGCGGCATTATGCGCTGCGCGTTCCTCTACCCGGCGTTGCTCGGCCTGGTGCTGCGTTTCCCGGTGGTGTTTGCTGCCAACTATTTTGGCCAGGACGTGGTAGAGAGCTTCCTTAAGCTGATGCCGCACTGGTTGACCCACTCCTTTGAAATTATGGGCGGAATTCTGCCAGCGCTGGGCTTTGCCATCACCATCATGGTGATCGGTAAGAAGAGCCTGCTGCCGTGGTTTATCGGCGGATTCTTTGCGGTGCTGTACCTGAAGGTGGACATTATGGCGATGGCAATCTTTGGTACCTGCGTGGCCTTCCTGATTAAGGGCCTGGCGAAAAATGAAGGAGCAGCATGATGAGCAGCGATGTAATGCAGCATGAACTGGTGGAGCGCGCGCGGGAGAACGGCACGCTGACCAAAGCGGACATCACCAAAGCCTGGTTTATTTACTGGCTGGGTGCGGAAGTTTCCAGCTCCTATGAGCGTTTACAAAGCCTGATTTTCTGCGCCTCAATGACGCCGATTATCAAAAAACTCTACCCGCAAAAAGAAGAGCAGGTGGAGGCGCTAAAACGCCATCTGAACTTCTTCAACTCTGAGCAGACCTTTGGCGCGGTGATTCAGGGGATCTCGATTGCGATGGAGGAGCAGAAAACCCGCGGTGAACCGATTAGCGACGCGTCTATCACCGGGATTAAAACCGGGCTGATGGGGCCGCTGGCCGGAATGGGGGACTCCATCATCTGGGCGGCCGTCATGCCGTTGCTGATTGCGATTTTCATCCCGTTCGCCGCCAGCGGCAGCGCGATGGGCGGCATTGTGCCCTTAATTCTCTATCCGGCCATTACGCTGGCGATCAGCTACGGCATGGTGCACAAAGGCTACACGCTGGGACGCGACTCAATCATCGGCCTGCTCCAGGGAGGGCGAATTAAGGAGCTTATCTACGGCGCGAACGTGCTGGGCCTGATAATGATGGGCGCGCTCTCCGCAAGCTACGTCAAAATAACGACCCCCTTAAAGCTCAGCGCGCTGAAGGGCTCGGAGGTGGTGGTCCAGCAAATCCTCGACTCTATCGCGCCCGGCCTGTTGCCGCTGGCGGCGGTGTTTGCCATCTACTTCTATCTGGTGAAGAAAGGGCCGCGCTACACCACCATTCTGCTGTCAATTGTCGCGCTCAGCGTGGTCTGTTCGCTGCTGGGAGTGCTGTAAACCATGACGCAGAATATCTATCAACAGCTGGGGTTAAAACAGGTGATTAACGCCTGCGGCAAAATGACGATTCTGGGCGTTTCCAGCGTGGCGCCGGAGGTGATGCAGGCAACGGCGCGGGCGGCATCGGCCTTTGTGGAAATCGACAGGCTGGTAGACCGAACCGGCGAGCGGGTCTCCCGCTTTACCGGCGCGGAGGACAGCTATATCACCTCCTGCGCCTCGGCGGGAATCGCCATCGCCGTGGCCGCCGCGATTACCCATGGCGACCAGGCGCGAGTGATGCAGATGCCGGACAGTCGCGGTATGGCCAACGAAGTCGTCATGCTCCGCGGGCATAACGTCGATTACGGCGCGCCCATCACCAGCGCGATTCGCTTAGGCGGTGGGCGCGTTGTGGAGGTCGGTTCAAGCAATCTGGCGGCGCGCTGGCAGCTGGAGAGCGCGATCTCTGCCAGCACCGCCGCCCTGCTGTATGTGAAATCACACCACTGCGTGCAAAAAGGGATGTTGAGTATCGAGGATTTCGTGCAGGTCGCACAGACTCACAACCTGCCGCTGATTGTCGATGCCGCCGCCGAGGAGGATTTACGCGTCTGGGCGGCGAGCGGAGCGGACATGGTTATCTATAGCGGGGCAAAAGCGTTTAACGCGCCCACCTCCGGATTCATCACCGGGAAAAAACAGTGGATAGCGGCGTGTAAGGCGCAGCATCACGGTATTGCCCGGGCGATGAAAATCGGCAAGGAGAATATGGTCGGTCTGGTTTATGCGCTGGAACACTATCATCAGGGGCAGAAGGGGGTCACTGCCGAGGAACTCCTGCCCGTCGCGAAAGCGATCTCAGCGATAAACGGCTTACAAGCCGATATTGAGCAGGATGAAGCCGGACGCGCTATCTGGCGTATCCGCATTCAGGTGAATGCCCAGGAACTCGGCCTGGATGCCCGCGAAGTCGAAGCACAGCTGCGCAATGGCGAGATCGCCATTTACGCCCGGCGCTATAACCTCCATCAGGGGGTTTTTAGCCTGGACCCACGAACGGTAGCCGAGGGTGAAATGAGCCTGATCGTGGCGCGCCTAAAGGAGATTGCAGACCATGCAGCAAATTAATTTTTACCGTCAACGCGTCGCGATTAACGTGCTGGCGAAAGATATCGCCAACGCCCGGGACATTTATGATGCCGCCGAAGGCCATGCGGCGATTGGCGTCCTCTCGGCACAGTTTGCCTCCGTGGAAGAAGGTGTTCAGGAGGTAAAACGCTGGATGGCGGAGATACCCTCCATCTCCGTAGGCCTGGGCGCCGGCGATCCTGCGCAATATTACAAAGCGGCGATGATCGCGTCAGCGCTTCACCCGGCGCACGTTAATCAGACCTTTACCGGCTGCGGGTTTGCCGCAGGGGCGCTGGCGGCTACGGGGGGGCAGCAAACCTGCATTAACGCGCTGGTCAGCCCGACGGGAACCCCTGGCGAGGTTCTTATCTCCACCGGCGTCAGCAGCTGTCAGGGCACGCCGGCCCGCGTCTCCTGCGATGCGGCGGTACGCATGATGCAGGACATGGGGGCCCATGCGGCGAAGTTTTTCCCCATGGGCGGCGAAAAGTCGTTACCGGAGCTGTATATGCTGGCGACCACGGCAGCCCGTAACGGGATGACGTTAATCGAACCAACCGGCGGAATCGATCTCGATAACTTTGGCATTATTTTGCAAAGCTGTCTGGAAGCAGGCGTACCTCGCGTGATGCCCCATGTTTACAGCTCGATAATCGACCCGCAAACCGGCAATACCCGGCCAGAAGATATCCGCAGATTAATGGATATCGTGAAAGCCGTGGTCTGAATAAAAAACACCAGGCCGTAGCCCGGGCAGGCAGGCCATCACCAACGAAGAATGTCCCGGAGGCGGCGCTGGCGCGCCATGTCCGGGCTACCAGCCCTCAGACGACGGTGAACCTGTAGCCCGGCTAAACGTAGCGCGAGCCGGGAGATTTCGCGAAATTTAAACCTGCCCGACGTACAAATAAATGGCCAGGAAGTGGCACACGCTGCCGCCCAGGACAAAACCGTGCCAGATAGCGTGGTTGTACGGAATACGTTTGCAGACGTAGAAAATAACCCCCAGCGAATAGACCACGCCACCCACGGCAAGCAGCGTCACGCCGCCCACCGCCAGCTTAATCGCCAGCTGATAAACGACGATCAGCGACAGCCAGCCCATGGTCAGGTAGGTCACTAAAGAGAGGATCTTAAAACGATGCGCAATGGTCAGCTTAAACAGGATCCCCAGCAGCGCCAGGCTCCAGATGACGATCATCAGCCCGCGCGATAGCGGCGAATTTAGCCCCACCAGCAGAAACGGCGTGTAGGTCCCGGCAATCAGCAAATAGATGGCGCAGTGGTCGAATTTTTTCAGCCACAGCTTAGCCCGCTGATGCGGAATCGCGTGATAGAGGGTCGAGGCGAGGAACAGCAAAATCATGCTGCCGCCGTACAGGCTGTAGCTGGTAATGGCCGTGGCGCCGGCGTTGCTGTCCACCGCCTGCACCAGCAGCAGCACCAGACCGACGATACCGAACACCAGCCCAATCCCGTGACTGACGCTGTTGGCAATTTCCTCTGCCAGAGAATATCCCTGTGTGATTAACGATTTGCGAACCATATTTGACTCCGAAAACAAGTACGCTTTCAATGCACACTTAGGTTAACTGAGAATGATTCCAGTGAACACCTGTTCGCTAAAATAAAAAGATGAATATTTATGAACAGTATAAAATCAATAGGTTACATAAAAATTTCAACTAACAGACGTTCACTGTTTATTTAAAGCTTTTCGAATTCAATAACATAAAACTGCTTTTCTTCAGGATAGATCTCCGCAATCACCTCACGCAGCTGCGCCAGGGTCATATTCTCCTGCTGCGCGTGCAGTTCACTCAGCGTATCCAGCGTCACCGTTGAGGTGGCCACCACGCGAATGGTGCAAAAATAGCCGTCATCTTCATAGCGGCCAACGCGCAGCACATCGCCTGCTTTAAAGTGTGATTCAGCCGCATCGCGGAGGGTAATGGTTTTGCGTCCGGCGAGGATGTCGTCCTGAAAACGCTGAAAAAAGGTTATGTCATTTGGCTGCATGATATCATTCCGTCCTGGTCATTATGAATTGTGAGTTTGCCACTGTGAGTATCTTCTCCCACGCCGCTATCGCCAGTCTCAATAATCTTGAGATGATGGTCTATCACTACGTCATTAAAAATCGCGACAAAGTGATGTACATGACCATCCGCGAGCTGGCGGAAGCGGCCGGAGTCTCCACGACTACCGTTTTGCGCTTCTGCCGCAAGCTGCAGTGCGAAGGCTACTCGGAGTTTCGCGTACGCTTTAAATTATATCTGGAGCAGAATGAGCCTCAACAGGCAAATATCGGCGCCAGCGAAATAATGAGCTTTTTTAAAAGCGTTAATAACGATGAATTTGACCAGCTGCTCGAGCAGGCGGTCGATATTATTCTGTCTTCAGAACGTATTATTTTTGTTGGTGCCGGCACCTCCGGCGCGCTGGCAAAATATGGCGCGCGTTTCTTTTCTAACGTCGGGAAATTCAGTAACCATATCGACGACCCTTATTTTCCGGTGACCAATGATATGGCGCGTAATGCGCTGGCCATCGTGCTGTCGGTCTCCGGCGAAACCGAAGAGATCCTGCGCTTCGCCAGCCAGTTCAGCCTGCATCGCTGTAAAGTGATGTCTATCACCAGCCACGAGCACTCGCGGCTGGCAAAGCTTGCCGACTTTAATCTCTCCTGGCACGTTCCGCAAACGCGCATCGGCGGCGTCTATGACATTACCACCCAGATCCCGGTCATTTATATTCTGGAAACGCTTGGGCGTAAATTAGCGCGCAAACTCGCCTGAAAATAACAGGGTGTTTTTTCGATGTAACAAATTCCATTCCGGGCAAATTGTTATATCGTGACATTTATATTCCCTTTGTTAGACTCGCAGCCAACAAGTCATTAAGACGAGATGAGCAAAGATGAAGAAAATTCCTTTACCAAAAGACTTTTTATGGGGTGGCGCCGTCGCCGCGCACCAGGTTGAAGGCGGCTGGAATAAAGACGGCAAAGGCCCGAGCATCTGCGACGTGCTTACCGGCGGCGCGCACGGCGTGCCGCGCGAGATAACCCAGCAGGTAGAGCCGGGCAAGTACTATCCGAACCACGAAGCCATCGATTTCCACGGCCGCTACAAAGAAGACATCAAGCTGTTCGCCGAGATGGGCTTCAAGTGCTTCCGCACCTCTATCGCCTGGACGCGCATCTTCCCGCTGGGCGACGAAAGCCAGCCGAATGAAGAAGGGCTGAAATTCTACGATGACATGTTCGATGAACTGCTGAAGTACAACATCGAACCGGTTATTACCCTCTCCCACTTTGAGATGCCGCTGCATCTGGTTCAGCAGTACGGCGGCTGGACCAACCGCAAAGTGGTCGATTTCTTTGTGCGCTTCGCCGAAGTGGTCTTCGAGCGCTATAAGCACAAAGTGAAATACTGGATGACCTTTAACGAGATCAACAACCAGCGTAACTGCCGCGCGCCGCTGTTTGGCTACTGCTGCTCCGGCGTGGTCTATACCGAGCATGAAAACCCGGAAGAGACCATGTACCAGGTGCTGCACCATCAGTTTGTCGCCAGCGCGCTGGCGGTGAAGGCAGCGCGTCAAATCAATCCGGAGATGCAGGTGGGCTGCATGCTGGCAATGGTCGCCCTCTATCCGTTCTCCTGCAAGCCGGAAGACGTGATGTTTGCCCAGGAATCAATGCGTGAACGCTACGTCTTTACCGACGTCCAGCTGCGCGGCTACTACCCGAGCTACGTCCTGAACGAATGGGAACGCCGCGGCTTCAATATCAACATGGAGGACGGCGATGCGCAAATCCTGCGCGAAGGCACCTGCGCGTATCTCGGCTTCAGCTACTACATGACCAACGCGGTGAAAGCGGAAGGCGGCACCGGCGACGCGATCTCCGGCTTTGAAGGCAGCGTGCCCAACCCGCACGTCAAAGCCTCCGACTGGGGCTGGCAGATTGACCCGGTCGGCCTGCGCTATGCGCTGTGTGAACTGTATGAGCGCTACCAGAAGCCGCTGTTTATCGTCGAAAACGGCTTCGGCGCGTACGATAAAGTCGAGGAAGACGGCAACATCAACGACGACTATCGCATCGACTATCTGCGCGCTCACGTCGAAGAGATGATCAAAGCGGTGACTTACGACGGCGTTGAGCTAATGGGCTATACCCCGTGGGGCTGCATCGACTGCGTCTCCTTCACGACCGGTCAGTACAGCAAGCGCTACGGCTTTATCTACGTCAACAAACATGACGATGGTACCGGCGATATGTCCCGCTTGCGCAAGAAGAGCTTTAACTGGTACAAAGAGGTTATCGCCAGCAACGGCGAGAAACTGTAATCATCTTGCCCCTTTCCAGCCGGAAGGGGGCAAAACTTCCCACAAAACAGACACTTCTTTACAGCTTTAGCATTGCTAACCCACGCTCAGCCGATAAGATAAACCACATCAATCGTTGAGTCGCTGACGCTGACTTCGTGAATCAACGCCGCACGCTGCCGGCCTTTCCGGCGCATCACAATGTAGAAAAATGATGCTAAACGTCTTCAGACAGATCCTGATATGGCTGCTGATTGTCGCCGCCGTCAGCCTGGCGGTGGATTACCTGCGCAGGCCCGCGCTGCCGCAGAATTTCTCCAGCATGCCGCTGCAAACGCTTGATGGCCGAACGGTCGATCTGGCGGCAATGAGCCACGAGCGCCCTTTGCTGCTGTACGTCTGGGCCACCTGGTGCGGCGTTTGCCGCTATACCACCCCGTCGGTGGCCGCTTTAGCCAACGATGGCGGCAATGTGATGACGGTAGCGCTACGCTCCGGCGACAACGCCGCTCTGGCGCGATGGCTGGCGCATAAAAAAATGGCGCTGCCGACGATCAATGACGCCAGCGGTCAGCTATCCCAACGGTGGGAGGTGCAGGTCACGCCGACCCTTATCGTTATCTCGCGCGGCGAGGTGAAGTCAGTCACCACCGGCTGGACCAGCGGCTGGGGGATGCGCCTGCGGCTGTGGCTGGCGTCGTAGCGCATTTCCCTGCTTGCGCTGCGCTTAGCAGGGCCAGGGATGGGGTGAGGTAAACAGATGTTGTATCCCGGGCAAGGCGTTAGCCGCCCCCCGGAAAACGAGTTCCGATTATCTCCCGCCCGCCAGCTCCAGAAAGCTGCCGGTCACGTAGGAAGCCTTCTCACTCAGCAGCCAGACGATGGCCTGAGCCACCTCCTCCGGCTGCCCGCCGCGCCGCATGGGCAGCATCGACTTCACGCGATCCACGCGCCCCGGTTCACCGCCGCTGGCGTGCATGTCGGTATAAATTAAGCCGGGGCGCACGCCGTTAACCCGAATCCCCTGCGCCGCCACCTCCAGCGACAGGCCGGTAGTCAGAGTATCAACCGCGCCCTTTGACGCGGCATAATCCACATACTCCCCCGGCGCCCCGAGGCGCGATGCCGCGGACGACACATTCACAATCGCCCCGCCCTTACCGCCGTGCTTGTGCGACATCCGCTTTACCGCCTCCCGGCAGCAGAGGAAGTAACCGGTCACGTTGGTGGCCAGCACCCGGTTAATCCGCTCCGCGCAAAGGCTTTCAATCGTCCCCTGGGTAAATAAAATGCCGGCGTTATTGACCAGCGCGGCGAGCGGTTCGCCGAGGCGATCGATAGCGGTAAACATCGCCATCACCTGCGCTTCATCGCTGACGTCCGCCCGTAGCGCAACGGCTTTGCCACCGCTGGCGATAATTTCGTTCACCACGCCGGTCGCGGCAGCGCTATTTTGGTGGTAATTCACCGCCACGGTATAGCCTTCCTGCGCCAGCAGCAGCGCCGTCGCTTTACCTATTCCCCGGCTGCCGCCCGTCACCAAAGCTATCGTCATGCCATTCTCCCAAAAAATAAAGGCGCCGCAGCGCCTTTAAAAGATAGTCTAATCAGCAGATTACTGGTATTCGCTCATCGGCACGCAGGAGCAGAACAGGTTACGGTCGCCGTAAACATCGTCCAGACGCTTAACGGTCGGCCAGTACTTGTTGTTCAGCCCCGCCGGGAAGACCGCCAGTTCACGGGTGTACGGATGGTTCCACTCGCTCACCAGTTCACCCTGAGTATGCGGCGCGTTCACCAGCGGGTTATCCTCCAGCGGCCATTCACCGCCTTTCACGCGGTCGATCTCGCCGCGAATCGCCAGCATCGCATCGATAAAGCGGTCCAGCTCCACTTTGCTTTCCGATTCGGTCGGTTCCACCATCAGCGTGCCGGCAACCGGGAAGGACATGGTCGGAGCGTGGAAACCAAAATCAATCAGTCGCTTGGCAATATCCAGCTCGCTGATGCCGGTCTCTTCTTTCAGCGGACGAATATCCAGAATACATTCGTGCGCCACGCGACCGTCGCGGCCGGTATACAGCACCGGGAACGCGTCTTTCAGCCGGGTAGCGATGTAGTTGGCGTTCAGAATCGCCATCTGGCTCGCCTGTTTCAGCCCCTCTGCGCCCATCATACGGATATACATCCAGCTGATCGGCAGAATGGAGGCGCTGCCGAACGGCGCGGCGGAAACCGCGCCCTGGCGGGTCAGCATGCCTTCAATTTGCACCACGCTGTGGCCCGGCACAAACGGCGCCAGGTGCGATTTCACGCCGATCGGCCCCATACCCGGGCCGCCGCCGCCGTGCGGAATGCAGAAGGTTTTATGCAGGTTGAGGTGCGAGACGTCCGCGCCGATAAAGCCCGGAGAGGTAATGCCGACCTGGGCGTTCATGTTCGCGCCGTCAAGGTAAACCTGGCCGCCAAACTGATGCACCACTTCGCACACTTCGCGAATAGTCTCTTCATAAACGCCGTGGGTGGACGGATAGGTCACCATGATGCAGGAGAGGTTCGCCGCATGCTGCTCGGCTTTCGCCCGCAGATCCGCCAGGTCGATGTTGCCATTTTTATCGCAGGCGACCACCACTACCTGCATTCCCGCCATCTGCGCGGAAGCCGGGTTGGTGCCGTGCGCAGAGCTTGGG
Source organism: Klebsiella sp. RCJ4 (assembly GCF_009025755.1). Lineage (NCBI taxonomy): Bacteria > Pseudomonadati > Pseudomonadota > Gammaproteobacteria > Enterobacterales > Enterobacteriaceae > Klebsiella > Klebsiella sp. RCJ4. The sequence continues at coordinate 31,444 of NZ_WCIN01000043.1, read as the reverse complement.
ATCAGGCAGATATCGCGATGCCCTTCGTTGCGGCTCTCGTGGTAATGGCGAATCGCCAGCAGGCCCGCGTATTCGCCCTGCGCGCCGGAGTTCGGCTGCATGCAGACCGCATCATAGCCGGTCAGCTTAACCAGCCAGTCGGAGAGCTGGGCAATCATCTGATGATAGCCTTCAGCCTGATCAACCGGGCAGAACGGATGCAGTTCGGCGAATTCCGGCCAGGTGATCGGGATCATCTCCGCGGCAGCATTCAGCTTCATGGTGCAGGAGCCCAGCGGGATCATCGCCTGGTTCAGCGCCAGATCCTTACGCTCCAGCGCGTGCATATAGCGCATCATCTCGGTTTCGCTGTGGTAGCGGTTGAACACCGGATGAGTGAGGATCGCATCGTCACGCAGCATGCTGGCCGGGATCGAACGGCTGTCCAGGGCCACGTCTTTATCCAGCGTGTCGATATCCAGGCCGTGATCGTCGCCCACGATGGCGCGGAACAGGTTCAGGACGTCTTCGCGCGTGGTGGCTTCATCGAGCGTGATCCCGACGGCGTGATGAATATCGCTGCGCAGGTTGATCTGCAGCGCTTCCGCCCGCGCCAGCACAGCAGCTTTATCGGCAACGTCCACGCACAGGGTATCGAAGTAGTGAACATGGCGGAGCTTAAGGCCTTTTTTCTGCAGGCCATCGGCGAGAATATCGGTCAGGCGATGAATACGGCTGGCGATACGCTTCAGGCCGGCCGGGCCGTGGAACACGGCGTACAGGCTGGCAATATTGGCCAGCAGCACCTGGGAGGTACAGATATTGGAGTTCGCTTTCTCGCGGCGAATATGCTGCTCGCGCGTCTGCATCGCCATGCGCAGCGCGGTATTACCCGCCGCATCTTTCGATACGCCGATAATACGGCCCGGCATGGAGCGTTTGAATTCATCTTTTGCGGCAAAAAACGCCGCGTGCGGGCCGCCGTAGCCCATCGGTACGCCGAAGCGCTGGGCGGAGCCAAACACAATGTCCGCGCCCTGCTTGCCCGGGGCAGTCAGCAGAACCAGGGCCATAAAATCGGCCGCGACGCTGACAATCACTTTGCGCGCTTTCAGGTCAGCTATCAGTTTGCTGTAATCGTGAACCTCGCCGGTGGTGCCTACCTGCTGCAGCAGCACGCCAAAGACGTCCTGATGGTCGAGCGCTTTTTCCGCATCATCGACAATCACATCGAAACCAAAGGTTTCCGCGCGGGTGCGCACCACGTCCAGCGTCTGCGGGTGAACGTCGGCAGCGACGAAGAAGCGGTTGGCGTTTTTCAGTTTGCTTACGCGTTTGGCCATTGCCATCGCTTCCGCGGCGGCGGTGGCTTCGTCGAGCAGCGAGGCTGAGGCAATATCGAGCCCGGTCAGGTCGAGGGTCACCTGCTGGAAATTCAGCAGTGACTCCAGGCGACCCTGGGAAACCTCCGGCTGATAAGGCGTATAGGCGGTATACCAGCCCGGATTTTCCAGCATGTTGCGCTGAATCACCGGCGGCAGCTGCACGGCGGTGTAGCCCATGCCAATGTACGACTTGAAGCGCTTGTTACGACCGGCGATCGCCTTCAGTTCCGCCAGCGCGGCGAATTCCGTGGTTGCTTCGCCCACCTGCGGCGGCGTTGCCAGCTGGATATCCTGCGGCACAATCTGGCCAATCAGGGCGTTAAGCGAATCGGCGCCAACGGTTTTCAGCATCTCCTGCTGCTGCCGGGCATCCGGGCCGATGTGACGTTCAATAAAGGCGTCACGGTTTTCAAGCTGGCCTAAAGTCTGGGTCATGAGCGATGGTTCCTGAACGTGCGGTGAATCGTGATTGTCTGACGGGTTTGCCCGGCGAGCACTGACGCTAACCGGGCCAGAAGACGCAAATCATTCGCGTTGCAGGAAGCCAACGCCCCTGCAACGTGAAGGATGAAGCGTATTTATTCGTCTTCTAACAGAGCTTCATATGCGGTCGCATCCAGCAGCGCGGCAACCTGAGCTTCATCGCTGGCTTTGATTTTAAAGATCCAGCCGCCGGCGTACGGCTCGCTGTTGACCAGCTCAGGGGAGTCGTTCAGCTCTTCATTGACGGCAACAATTTCGCCGCTAATCGGCGCGTAGATATCGGAAGCGGCTTTGACGGATTCGGCAACCGCGCAGTCGGCGCCCGCTTCTACGGCGGCGCCCACTTCCGGCAGGTCAACGAAAACCATATCGCCAAGCAGCTCCTGCGCGTGCTCGGTGATACCGACGGTATAGGTGCCGTCCGCTTCTTTACGCAGCCATTCGTGTTCTTTGCTGTATTTCAGTTCTGCTGGTACGTTGCTCATCATTTCATCTCCAAATGGGAAATCACACCACGGCTTTGCCGTTGCGTACAAAAACGGGTTTCGTCACTTTGACCGGCATTTCGCGATTGCGAATCTGCACCACGGCGGTTTCACCGATGCCTTCCGGTACGCGCGCTAAGGCAATACTGTAGCCCAGCGTCGGGGAGAAGGTGCCGCTGGTGATAATGCCTTCTTTCTGATTGCCATCGGCATCGCTGAAGCGCACCGGCAGGCCGCCGCGCAGAACGCCTTTCTCGGTCATCACCAGGCCGACCAGCTGTTCGGTGCCTTTTTCACGCTGGAGTTCCAGCGCTTCACGCCCGATAAAATCACGGTCAGCCGGTTCCCAGGCAATGGTCCAGCCCATGTTAGCCGCCAGCGGAGAGACGCCTTCGTCCATCTCCTGGCCATAAAGATTCATGCCCGCTTCCAGGCGCAGCGTATCGCGCGCGCCAAGGCCGCACGGCTTAACGCCCGCGTCCAGCAGGCCGCGCCAGAAATCCACCGCCTGCTCGTTCGGCAGCGCGATTTCATAACCCGCTTCACCGGTATAGCCGGTAGTCGCAATAAACAGATCGCCCGCCTGCACGCCAAAGAACGGCTTCATGCCTTCCACGGCCTGGCGCTGCGCGTCGGTAAACAGCGTCGCCGCTTTCTCTTTCGCCTTTGGACCCTGTACGGCGATCAGGGAGAGATCGTCACGCACGGTTATCTCAAGACCATAGGATTCAGACTGCTGGGTGATCCAGGCGAGGTCTTTTTCACGGGTGGCGGAGTTAACAACGAGGCGGAAATAGTCTTCAGAAAGGAAATAAACAATCAGGTCATCAATGACGCCGCCGGAGGCGGTCAGCATGCCGCTATAGAGCGCTTTGCCCGGCACGGTGAGCTTCGCCACGTCGTTAGCCAGCAGATAGCGCAGGAACTCGCGGATTCGGCTGCCGTGAAAATCGACGATGGTCATGTGCGACACATCGAACATTCCGGCATCACCGCGCACCGCATGATGCTCATCGATCTGGGATCCGTAATGCAGCGGCATCATCCAGCCATGGAAATCCACCATGCGCGCGCCGCATAGCGTGTGTTGTTCAAACAACGGAGTCTGTTGAGCCATCTTTTCCTCATCGAATAAAACGGAACCAGCCACGATTTTTGGCGTTTTTGCGCCGCGAAAAACGCCGCCAGCATCGCTAAAGGACGCCGACGCAAACGTTCTCTTTGGCCTGAACTTACCACCGATATCCGCACTAAACCATAAGCCTGGTCAGGACATCACATTAGCTTATGACCAAAATCAGCCGCAGAGCCTACAGTGTTTTTATCTACAAAAAAGCGATTAAATCCGCACAAAACCAAACTAATTAGTTAAAAAAGCAGCGCATGATGATATTTTCTGCGAAATGACGAGCCTAATTTCTATAACAAAAAAAAGGTAACATTAATAAAACTAATGCGAAAAACGAGGTGAAATTAGATTATTTCAAATGAGAGGGGATAACCCGGCGCGGCGGCCGGGTGAGAGAAGTGTGACGTACTTAACGTAACCAGGCGGGCAGGTCGTTGAGGCCCATCGCTTGACGGATAAGCTGCGGCTTCACGCCGGGCAATGTATCCGCCAGCTTAAGACCGATATCGCGCAGCAGCTTCTTCGCCGGATTGTGGCCGGAGAACATGTCGCGAAAGCCCTGCATCCCCGCCAGCATCAGCGCAGCGCTATGTTTACGGCTGCGTTCATAGCGACGCAGATACAGATGCTGGCCGATATCCTTGCCCTGCGCGTGCAGGCGCTTCAGTTCGTCGATCAGCTCGGCGGCATCCATAAAGCCAAGATTGACGCCCTGCCCCGCCAGCGGATGAATGGTATGGGCGGCATCGCCGACCAGCGCCAGACGATGGGCAGCAAACTGACGCGCATAGCGGCCGGTGAGCGGGAAGACCTGGCGCTCGCTCTCCACGGCGCATAAGCCGAGGCGGTTATCGAAGGCAATATTCAGCGCCTGGTTAAAAGCGGCATCGTCCGCCTGCCGCATCCGCTCAGCCTCTTCGGGAGAGAGCGACCAGACAATCGAGCAAAGATGCGGATCGCTCAGCGGCAGAAACGCCAGAATCCCTTCGCCGTGGAACGCCTGACGTGCCACCGCTTCGTGCGGTTCTTCGGTGCGAATAGTGGCAACCAGCGCGTGATGGTGATAATCCCAGTAGGTGAGCGGGATATCGGCTTTATTGCGCAACCATGAATTGGCCCCATCGGCGCCAACCACCAGCCGGGCGGTTAACATCGTGCCGTCCTGCAGGCTAAGAAAGGCCTCGTTCTCCCCCCACGCAACCTGCTGCAGCTGCGCCGGGGCCAGCAGAGTGACGTCCGCGCAGCGCTGCGCTTTTTGCCACAGGGCGTGGTGAACCACGGCGTTTTCAATAATATGCCCAAGGTGGCTAAAGCCCATGCTCTGGTCATCAAAGCTGATGCGGCCAAAACTGTCTTTATCCCACACTTCCATACCGTGGTAGCAGCTGGCGCGCTGGGCGATAATATCCTGCCAGACGCCCAGTTTGCTCAGCAGCTTCTCGCTGGCGGCGTTAACCGCCGACACCCGCAGCGCCGGCGGCGCATCCGCGCTTAACGGCTGAGGCGCGGCCTGTTCCAGCACCGCAACGCGCAGCCCGCTGCCCTGCAAACCGCAGGCAACCGCCAGCCCCACCATTCCACCGCCAACAATAGCGACATCAACACTTTGCACGTTTCACTCCTTAACGGGGAACCCAACCGAGGGTACGCTGCGCCAGCGCATCGCGCGCCGGGGTAAATAATTCCATCGCCATCAGGCCGACGTTGCGCCCCACCACCAGCGGCGCCCAGCGATTGGCGAACAGATGCACCAGCCCATCGGTCACGCCGACGGTGGCGGCTTTATCTGCGGCGCGTCGGGTCTGATAGCGGCTCAGAAGCGGATAGCCGCCCGGATCCTCTCCTTCTGCCTGCGCCTGCGCCAGCATTTCCGCCAGGCTCATGACGTCGCGCAGACCGAGGTTAAATCCCTGCCCGGCAATAGGATGCAGCGTTTGCGCCGCGTTGCCGACCAGCGCCAGCCGATGCGCAACCGTGCGGCTGGCTCGGGTGAGCGAGAGCGGATACACGCTGCGCTTTCCGGCATGGACGATCCGGCCAAGACGCCAGCCGAATGCCTGCTGAAGCTCATGGCGGAAGCGTTCGTCCGACCAGCTCAGCACCTCTTCACGCCGCGACTGCGGATGACACCACACCAGCGAGCAGCGGCCCTGCGACATGGGCAGCATCGCCAGCGGGCCGTGTGGGGTAAAGCGTTCAAACGCGCGCCCGCTATGCGGCTGCGCGGTACTGACGTTGGCGATAATCGCCAGCTGTTCATAGGGTTCCTGCTGCCAGCTGATACCGCAGCGGGCCCCCAGCGTCGAGCGCGAGCCGTCGGCGGCGACCAGCAGTTTACCGCTGAGGGTTTCGCCGTTGTCCAGAACCAGGTTGACGCTCTCTTCGCTGCGGCTGACATTTTCCACCTTTGCCGGGCAGTGCAGCGTCACGCCCGGCGCCTTGCGCAGCTGCGCAAACAGGCGCTGGCCGACATCGTGCAGCTCGACCACCTGGCCCAGCGCCGCCAGCCCATACTCCTCAGCCTCGAGCGTCACAAACCCCGCGTGGCCGCGATCGCTGACGTGAACGCGCTGAATGGCCGTGGCGCAGTCGGCTATCTCTTGCCAGATATCAACGCGAGCCAGCTGCTGGCAGGTACCGGCAGCCAGAGCGATGGCGCGGGCGTCAAAGCCCGGATGCTGCACGGAATCCGGCGCAGATGCTTCAACCAGATGCACCGGCAGCGTACCGCCGGTCAGGCGAGATATCGCTAGCGCCAGCGTCGCGCCGGTCATTCCTCCGCCGACGATCAGGATGCTCATAGCTGGCGCGCCGCCGCCATCAGCGCCTCGATATCGTCCGCTTTTTTCACTACGCCGGCGGTGAGGTTCTCATTACCGTCTTCGGTAATGACGATGTCGTCTTCAATACGAATGCCGATGCCGCGGTACTGGGCCGGCACGTCGGCATCCGTCGCAATATACAGCCCCGGTTCAACGGTCAGCACCATTCCCGGCTCAAGAATACGCGAGCGGTCAACGTCATAGCTGCCGACATCATGCACGTCGAGCCCCAGCCAGTGGCTCAGGCCATGCATAAAGAAAGGTCGATGGGCGTTATTGGCAATCAGCTCATCAATTTCACCTTTCAGGATCCCCAGACGCACGAGGCCGGTAATCATAATCCGCACCACCTGCTGGTTAACCTCTTTAATTGAGGTACCCGGGCGATAGAGCTTCAGCGAGGTTTCCAGAGATTCAAGAACGATATCGTAAATCTCGCGCTGGGCCGGGCTAAATTTGCCGTTAACCGGGAAGGTGCGGGTGATATCGCCCGCGTAGCCGCGGTATTCGCAGCCTGCGTCAATCAGCACCAGATCGCCGTCGCGCAGCTCGCACTCATTTTCGGTGTAGTGCAGGATGCAGCCATTTTCGCCGCCGCCCACGATGGTGTTATAAGAAGGAAAGCGCGCGCCGTGACGGTTGAATTCGTGAAGGATCTCGCCTTCCAGATGATATTCGAACATCCCGGGACGGCATTTTTCCATAGCGCGGGTGTGGGCCAGCGCGGAGATCTCCCCTGCGCGGCGCATGACCTCCAGCTCTTCTGCCGATTTAAACAGGCGCATCTCATGCACCATCGGCCGCCAGTCAATGACCGAGCCTGGCGCCTGCAGATTCTGCCGTACGCCTTTGCGCAGTTTTTCCAGCGCGTTAAACACGATGTCGTCGGCGTAGGCATATTCGCCCTGGGCAAAGTAGATAGCGTCGAGGCCGTTAAGGAGCTGGAACAGCTGCTGATTGATTTCACTAAATGCCAGCGCGCGATCGACGCCCAGCTTCGCGGGGGCAGCTTCCTGCCCGAGGCGGCGGCCAAACCAGATTTCAGCGGTCAGATCGCGCACGCGGTTAAACAACACGCTGTGGTTGTGCGTCTCATCGCTTTTAATCAATACCAACAGCGCTTCTGGCTCATTAAAGCCGGTGAAGTACCAAAAATCGCTGCTCTGCCGGTAGGGATATTCTGAATCTGCGCTGCGTACCGCTTCCGGCGCGGCGAAAATGAGCGCTGCGCTGCCCGGCTGCATCTGCGCCAGTAGAGCCTGGCGACGAGAGAGAAATTCCTGCTGAGTCATGACGCCCCCTGAACGATTTAATGAATGATTAGTGTAGCGTCGGCTTTTGAACTTCCGGCGCAGTGGGTTTCTGAAGAGAGAAGGTGTCGTGGCACAGCAGCGCAGCAACGCGTACGTATTCGATAATCTCCTCCAGAGACATTTCGAGCTCTTCCTGATCCTCGTCTTCGTCATACCCGAGCTGAGCAATATTGCGCAGATCGTCGATGGCTTCACCCGTTTCGTCTTTGACTTTATCCAGCTTAGGCTGCGTCACGCCCAGCCCAAGCAGAAAATGGTTCACCCAACCCGCGAGCGCATCGGCGCGATCGAACACGCTCACCTCGTCGCCATCCGGCAGGTAGAGCTGGAATAAGAAACCGTCATCCTCCAGCGAGTCGCTGGTGGCGGAATGCATGTTACGCAGCGCCTGCGCCAGCTCGTGACCAAAAGCCAGACCTTCGTTAGTCAGATCGTGCACCAACGGCTGCCAGCTGCTGTCTTTGTTGCCGCCGCACAGGATCCCGCTAATCAAACCGTGCATTTCGGCAGGGGTTAATCCTACCCCTTGTTGGTTCAGTAACTGGTCTACAGCGTTGTAGCCAGGCATTTCGTTCTGTATAGACATGCGCATTCGTCATCGTTGGGAGGAATATTCATGATATGCTACCACTTTGGACCCTGGTGAACCAGAATAGGGCTTGTATCTTAAAACCAGGGTAGCTATAGTGTCGCCCCTTCGCAGACCCTCCCAGGGCGTGAAGGCCGCGCAGTCAATCAGCAGGAAGGTGGCATGTCTGCACAACCCGTAGATCTCCAAATTTTTGGCCGTTCACTACGAGTGAATTGCCCGCCTGAACAAAGGGATGCCTTAAACCAGGCAGCTGACGACCTGAATCAGCGGTTGCAAGATTTAAAAGAACGCACTAGAGTCACAAATACTGAGCAGCTGGTCTTCATCGCCGCGTTGAACATCAGCTATGAGTTGACTCAGGAAAAAGCGAAAACCCGCGACTACGCCGCCAGCATGGAGCAGCGTATTCGGATGCTTCAGCAGACCATCGAACAAGCATTGCTTGAGCAAGGTCGCATAAGCGAAAGACCCGGGCAGAAGTTTGAATAACACTTTGCATTTAACTGTGTTAGAGTAATCGCAAGAACAAAATTTCTCTGAGATGTTTGCAAGCGGGCCAGTCCCCTGAGCCGATATTTCATACCACAAGAATGTGGCGCTCCACGGTTGGTGAGCATGCTCGGCCCGTCCGAGAAGCCTTAAAACTGTGACGACACATTCACCTTGAACCAAGGGTTCAAGGGTTACAGCCTGCGGCGGCATCTCGGAGATTCCCTTCTTTTTCGTTTCATCCCCCCTAAGTTAATTTTCGGCTTTTGCCGTCGTGTATTAGACTACGCCTGTTGGTATCGTTTGCTCACCGATGAGACTCAGGTATGACCCTATTGTCAGATATCCCCTTTACCAGGCAGCAAATTCGTCAGCAGATCCGCCAGCGCCGACGCGCGTTAACGCCGGAGCAGCAAACCCAGTTCGCCCTCCATGCGGCGGACAGAATGATGGCGTATCCGCCGGTTCTGCTCGCGCAGACGGTCGCGGTATTTCTTTCGTTTGATGGCGAGCTGGATACGCGGCCGCTGATTGATCAGCTCTGGCGGGCAGGCAAACGGGTCTATCTCCCCGTGCTTCATCCGTTCAGCCCCGGCAATCTTCTGTTTCTGCACTACCACCCAAGCAGCGATCTGGTGGTGAATCGTCTGAACATCCGCGAACCGAAGCTCGACGTGCGCGATGTCCTCCCGCTTAGCCAGCTGGATGTACTGGTAACGCCGCTGGTCGCGTTTGATGCCGCCGGACAGCGCCTGGGTATGGGCGGCGGATTTTACGACCGGACGCTGCAAAACTGGCGGCAGCATCGCCTGCAGCCGGTCGGCTACGCGCATGATTGCCAGCAGGTCGACGCGCTGCCGACGGAGCAGTGGGATATCCCGCTGCCAGCGGTCATCACTCCGTCAAAAACCTGGCTCTGGTAAAACGTCGAACAATTGACATTGCTGATTTTTTCACCTAAATTCCTGGATAAAGGGTGAGGGAGGCGAACCTCCCTCCTGCATTCTCTCTGTTAATATGCTGGCCAGGCGATGATTAACAGGATAAGCAGCATGATGAAGAGTCTCATCATCGTCCCTTTCCTTTTAGAGCCCCTGCCTCGGTAGGGGCTTTCCCGTTTCAGCCCCACGCTGAGTCTTTATCGTAAATCCCTTTCTTTCAGGCACAACGACATCCGACGGTTTTAATCGCCGTTTGCGGCAAGCCTCGCTAAGCGTTTGGGTGGCGACGGGAAATTGCAGAAGGGTCTATCAGGAGAAAAGGGGCAGGTCGATGACCTGCCCGCTGGCATAAAAGGAGTTAGAACAGCAGACGGGCGCGGATGGTACCAGGAATAGCCTTCATCGCCTGCAGCGCGCTCTGCGCGACATCTTCTTCGGCTTCGATATCAATGACCACGTAGCCCATTTGCGGAGTGGTCTGCAGATACTGCGCCGCGATGTTAATGCCCTGCGCGGCGAAAATCTGGTTAATCGCGGTCAGAACGCCCGGACGGTTTTCATGGATATGCAGCAGACGGCGCCCGCCGTGCAGCGGCAGCGACACTTCCGGGAAGTTAACCGCGGAGAGCGTAGAACCGTTATCAGAGTATTTCGCCAGCTTGCCCGCCACTTCCAGACCGATGTTTTCCTGCGCTTCCTGAGTTGAGCCGCCAATGTGCGGGGTCAGGATAACGTTGTCGAACTCACAGAGCGGAGAGTTGAACGGATCGCTGTTGGTCGCCGGCTCGGTCGGGAAGACGTCGATCGCCGCGCCCGCCAGGTGCTTGCTCGCCAGCGCATCGCACAGCGCCGGGATATCCACCACGGTGCCGCGAGAGGCGTTGATCAGCAGCGCGCCGGGTTTCATCAGCGCCAGCTCTTCCGCGCCAATCATGTTCTTCGTGGAGGCGTTTTCCGGCACGTGCAGGCTCACCACATCGCTCATGTTCAACAAATCAGAAAGATGCTGGACCTGAGTCGCGTTACCTAACGGCAGCTTGCTTTCAATATCGTAGAAATAGACATGCATCCCCAGCGATTCGGCCAGAATACCCAGCTGCGTGCCGATATGACCATAGCCGATAATACCCAGCTTTTTGCCGCGCGCTTCAAAGCTGCCGACCGCCAGCTTGTTCCATACGCCGCGGTGCGCTTTGGCATTTGCCGCCGGTACGCCGCGGAGCATAAGCAGCAGTTCGCCGATCACCAGTTCAGCAACGGAACGGGTATTGGAGAACGGGGCGTTAAACACCGGGATACCGCGTTTCGCCGCCGCGTTTAAATCAACCTGATTGGTACCGATACAGAAGCAGCCAACCGCGACCAGCTTCTCCGCCGCCGCGAAGATCTCTTCAGTCAGATGAGTACGGGAACGCAGGCCGATGAAATGGGCATCACGGATGGACGCTTTCAGCTCTTCGCTATCCAGCGCGCCTTTATGAAATTCGATATTGGTGTAGCCCGCTGCGCGAAGGCTGTCCACCGCTTTTTGGTGCACACCTTCAACCAGCAGAAATTTAATCTTGTCTTTTTCCAGTGATACCTTAGCCATTTCCCCGTCCTGTTTTTGTCTTAACTGATGTCGTGCGGAACGAAAGTTCTTCTCAGCAACATATCAAAAAAAACTATTGCGGCAATATGAACGTTTGCGTCGGCAACCTGAAGAAATATCAATCAGCGGGAAATAGCAGGACAAAACACCAGAAAGTAAAAGAAAGGTAGATTGTTACTAAGACAAGGCGCGTAAATGTGACAGAAGTCACCAAAATAGGCCTGGAGAAAAAATATTTGCGAGGGAGCAATTCGCTCCCTCGGATCAGACTATTTAGTGATAGTTTTTACACCATCAGCGGTGCCAATCAGCGCGACGTCCGCACCGCGATTCGCAAACAGGCCGACGGTCACGACGCCCGGAATACCGTTAATGGTATTTTCCAGCGCAATAGCGTCCAGAATTTCCAGACCAAACACATCGAGGATCACGTTGCCGTTATCGGTCACGACGCCCTGACGATACTCCGGACGGCCGCCCAGCTTAACCAGCTGACGCGCCACGGCGCTGCGCGCCATCGGGATCACTTCCACCGGCAGCGGGAATTTACCCAGAATATCCACCTGCTTGGAAGCATCGGCGATACAGATAAATTTGTCGGCGACCGAAGCGATAATTTTCTCACGCGTCAGGGCTGCGCCACCGCCCTTGATCATCTGCATGTGGCCGTTGATTTCATCTGCGCCGTCCACGTAAATACCAAGACGATCAACGCTGTTCAGATCAAAAACCGTAATACCGAGGCTTTTCAGTTTTTCAGTAGAGGCATCAGAGCTGGAAACCGCCCCTTCAATCTGCCCTTTCATGGTACCCAGCGCATCGATAAAGTGCGCCGCCGTCGAGCCCGTACCGACCCCAACGATGGTGCCCGGTTGTACATACTGCAGTGCCGCCCAGCCTACCGCTTTTTTCAGTTCATCTTGCGTCATGATTATGGTCCGAGATGTGAATTCCTGAGGCGCATTATAGAACATCAGGGGGGTCATTGTCCCTGCGACGGCGCTCACACAACGCGGTCGCCAATTTTTCATCTTCATCAAAAACAAATTTATGTCATAGTGCGAGTTAACGAAAAGTATTAGGGGGCACGCCAGAGCAATGAAACGACCGGACTACAGAACACTACAGGCGCTGGACGCGGTAATCAGGGAACGAGGGTTTGAGCGCGCCGCGCAGAAGCTTTGTATTACGCAGTCCGCCGTCTCTCAGCGCATCAAACAGCTGGAAAACATGTTTGGACAACCGCTGCTGGTGCGAACCGTACCGCCGCGTCCCACCGAACAGGGGCAAAAGCTGCTGGCCCTGCTGCGTCAGGTCGAACTGCTGGAAGAGGAGTGGCTGGGCGATGAACAAACCGGCTCCACGCCGCTGCTGCTATCGCTGGCGGTCAACGCCGACAGCCTGGCCACCTGGCTGCTGCCCGCGCTCTCCAGCGTGCTTTCCGACTCCCCTATTCGGCTGAACCTGCAGGTGGAAGATGAGACCCGGACCCAGGAACGCCTGCGCCGCGGCGAAGTGGTCGGCGCGGTCAGTATTCAGCCGCAGGCGCTGCCCAGCTGCCTGGTCGATCAGCTCGGCGCCCTCGACTACCTGTTCGTCGCCTCGAAGGAGTTTGCCCAGCGCTATTTCCCCAACGGGGTGACCCGCTCGGCGCTGCTGAAAGCGCCGGTGGTGGCATTCGATCATCTCGATGATATGCACCAGGCCTTTTTGCAGCAGAACTTCGATTTGCCGCCGGGCAGCGTGCCCTGCCATATCGTGAACTCCTCGGAAGCCTTTGTGCAGCTGGCCCGTCAGGGAACAACCTGCTGTATGATCCCGCATCTGCAAATTGAGAGAGAGCTGAACAGCGGCGAACTGATTAACCTCACGCCGGGCCTGTTCCAGCGCCGGATGCTCTACTGGCACCGTTTTGCCCCGGAAAGCCGCATGATGCGCCGGGTGACCGATGCGCTGATCGATTACGGCCATAAAGTGTTGAGACAAGATTAACCCCCGCAAGCAGGCCGGCGCCGTCCGGCCTGTATGACCCACCTTCTCCTGTTCATATCTTTGAAATACATCACAAAATAAAACATTTCATGCGGCAAAAAACGACGCATCGATGGCTATTTTTTGCTGGCGACAGGGGCGATGAAAAAGCTCACCGTATTCGCAATATCCCATTTCATTGCGCATACGGAGCACAACATGTCAGAGTTACGGGAGTGGCAAACGCTCGCCAACAAAGAGCTCAGCCGGCGGGAAAAAACCGTCGATGCCCTGGTAAAACAGACGGCAGAGGGCATTGACGTTAAGCCGCTGTATACCGAAGCCGATCTTGATAATCTGGAAGTGACAGGCACCCTACCCGGCCTGCCGCCTTACGTTCGCGGCCCGCGCGCCACCATGTACACCGCACAGCCGTGGACCATCCGCCAGTACGCCGGTTTCTCTACCGCCAAAGAGTCCAACGCTTTCTATCGCCGCAACCTCGCCGCGGGGCAGAAAGGGCTTTCCGTCGCCTTCGACCTCGCGACCCACCGGGGCTATGACTCCGATAACCCGCGCGTGGCGGGCGACGTGGGGAAAGCCGGCGTGGCGATCGATACCGTCGAAGACATGAAGATTTTATTCGATCGGATCCCGCTGGATAAGATGTCCGTATCGATGACCATGAACGGCGCGGTGCTGCCGATAATGGCGTTTTATATCGTCGCGGCGGAAGAACAAGGGGTTGCGCCTGAACAGCTCACCGGCACGATCCAGAACGATATTCTGAAAGAGTACCTGTGCCGGAATACCTATATTTACCCGCCAAAACCCTCAATGCGCATTATCGCCGACATCATCGCCTGGTGTTCGGGCAACATGCCGCGCTTTAACACCATCAGCATCAGCGGCTACCACATGGGCGAAGCCGGAGCCAACTGCGTGCAGCAGGTGGCCTTTACCCTGGCTGACGGTATCGAATACATCAAGGCCGCGCTCTCCGCCGGGCTGAAAATCGATGACTTCGCTCCGCGCCTGTCGTTTTTCTTCGGCATCGGTATGGATCTGTTTATGAACGTCGCCATGCTGCGCGCCGCACGCTACCTGTGGAGCGAAGCGGTAAGCGGCTTCGGCGCTACCAATCCGAAATCCTTAGCCCTGCGCACCCACTGCCAGACCTCCGGCTGGAGCCTCACCGAGCAGGATCCGTATAACAACGTGATCCGCACCACTATCGAAGCGCTCGGCGCCACGCTCGGCGGCACCCAGTCGCTGCACACCAACGCTTTCGACGAGGCGCTTGGCCTGCCCACCGACTTTTCCGCCCGTATCGCGCGTAATACGCAAATCATCATCCAGGAGGAGTCAGAGATCTGCCGCACCGTAGACCCGCTGGCCGGATCGTACTACCTCGAATCGCTGACCGATCGGATCGTCAAGCAGGCGCGGGCCATTATGCAGCAGATCGACGACGCGGGCGGAATGGCAAAGGCGATCGAGGCCGGACTGCCGAAACGGATGATCGAAGAGGCCTCCGCCCGCGAACAATCGCTGATCGACCAGGGCAAGCGCGTCATCGTCGGCGTCAATAAGTACAAGCTGGAAAAAGAAGATGAAACGGCGGTACTGGAGATCGACAACGTCAAGGTGCGCAACGAACAGATCGCCTCGCTGAAAAAAATTCGCGCCAGTCGGGACGACGTGACGGTAAAAGCCGCGCTGAACGCCCTCACCCACGCCGCGCAGCATGGTGAAAACCTGCTGGCCGCCGCCATCAACGCCGCCCGCGTTCGCGCCACGCTGGGCGAAATTTCCGACGCGCTGGAGGCGGCGTTTGACCGCTACCTGGTACCCAGCCAGTGCGTCACCGGCGTGATTGCGCAAAGCTACCACCAGTCAGACAAAGCCGCCGGCGAGTTCGACGCTATTGTTGCGCAAACCGAAAAATTCTTCGCGGAACGCGGCCGCCGCCCGCGCATTCTGATCGCCAAAATGGGTCAGGACGGTCACGATCGCGGGGCCAAAGTGATCGCCAGCGCCTATTCCGATCTCGGCTTCGACGTTGACCTGAGCCCGATGTTTTCCACGCCAGAAGAGATCGCCCGCCTGGCGGTGGAAAACGACGTGCACGTGGTGGGCGCCTCCTCGCTGGCGGCAGGCCACAAAACCCTGATCCCCGAGCTGGTCGATGCCCTGAAAAAATGGGGGCGGGAAGATATCTGCGTCATCGCCGGCGGCGTCATCCCGCCGCAGGATTACGCCTTTCTGCAGGCGCGCGGCGTGGCCGCCATTTACGGCCCCGGTACGCCGATGCTGGAGAGCGTACGCGACGTCCTGATGAGGATTAGCCAATATCATGATTAACCACGCCACGCTGACGGACGCCGTGCGGCGACTACGCCTGGGCGAGCGGGCCACGCTCGCCCAGGCCATGACGCTGGTGGAAAGCCAGCATCCCCGCCATCAGGCGCTAAGCGCACAGCTGCTGGATGCCATTATGCCCTTCACCGGCAACGCCCTGCGCCTCGGCGTCACCGGCACGCCGGGGGCGGGAAAAAGCACTTTTCTGGAAGCTTTCGGCATGCTGCTGATTCGCCACGGCCTGCGGGTCGCGGTGATAGCGGTCGATCCGAGCAGCCCGGTCAGCGGCGGCAGCATTCTTGGCGACAAGACGCGCATGATCGACCTGGCGCGATCGGACTCGGCATTTATCCGCCCGGTGCCCTCCAGCGGCCATCTGGGCGGCACCAGCCTGCGCGCGCGGGAGCTGATACTGCTGTGCGAAGCGGCGGGCTATGACGCGGTAATTGTCGAAACCGTCGGCGTCGGCCAGTCGGAAACGGAGGTCTCCCGGCTGGTGGACTGCTTTATCTCGCTGCAGATCGCCGGCGGCGGTGACGATCTGCAGGGCATTAAGAAGGGGATTATGGAGATGGCGGATATCGTGGTTATCAATAAAGATGATGGCGAGAATCGCGCCAGGGTGGCAATCACCCGTCATATGTATGAATCCGCCCTGCATATTCTGCGCCGCAAGCACGCCGCGTGGCAGCCGCGCGTTTTGAGCTGTAGCGCGCTGGAGCAGCGCGGCATCGAAGCCGTCTGGCTCGCAATTCTTGACTTCAAAACCACCCTCACCGACAGCGGCGATCTGGAAAAACTGCGCCAGCGCCAGGCGCTGGAGTGGCTGCAAAAGCAGGCCGAAACCGAGGCGCTGCACCTGCTGTTTGCCCGAACCGACTTTGCGCGCTACTTCCAGCAAACGCTACAGGCGGTAAAAAACAACGGCCTCTCGCCGCGCACCGGCCTGCGGCAGATTAGCGAATTCCTCCAGAATCATTACTTTGCGTAAAAGGATATTTATGTCTTATCAATATGTTAATGTCGAAATTATCCGCAAGGTTGCGGTGATTGAGTTCAACTATAGCCGCAAGCTCAACGCCTTAAGCAAGGTGTTTATCGACGATCTGATGCAGGCACTGAGCGACCTCAACCGGCCGGAAATTCGCTGCGTCATTTTACGCGCGCCCGGGGGAGCAAAGGTTTTCTCCGCCGGCCATGACATCCACGAATTGCCCGGCGGGCGCCGCGATCCGCTCTCGTATGACGATCCGCTGCGTCAGATCACCCGTATGATCCAAAAGTATCCGAAACCGGTGATCTCCATGGTCGAAGGCAGCGTCTGGGGCGGCGCGTTTGAGATGATCATGAGCTCCGATCTGATCATCGCCGCCAGCACGTCAACGTTCTCTATGACGCCGGTGAATCTCGGCGTGCCCTACAACCTGGTCGGCATCCACAATCTGACCCGCGATGCCGGCTTTCATATCGTGAAAGAGCTGATTTTCACCGCCCTGCCGATTACCGCCCAGCGCGCGCTGGCGGTCGGTATTCTCAATCACGTGGTGGACGCCGACGAACTGGAAGATTTTACCTTGCAGATGGCGCACCACATCTCCGAGAAAGCGCCGCTGGCGATCGCGGTCATTAAGGAAGAGCTGCGCGTGCTTGGCGAAGCCCACACCATGAATTCCGATGAGTTCGAACGTATTCAGGGAATGCGTCGCGCCGTCTACGACAGCGTGGATTATCAGGAAGGCATGAGCGCGTTTATGGAAAAGCGTAAACCTGAGTTCGTCGGCCATTAATCACGCCGGATTAAGGAGTATAAAATGAAACGGATGAGCGCCGATGAAGCGGCGGAGATTATCCAGCACGACCAGATGGTGGCGTTCAGCGGATTCACGCCCGCCGGTTCGCCTAAAGCGCTGCCCGCGGCCATCGCTCGCCGCGCTGATGAATTACATCGGGCGCAGAAGCCTTTTCAGATCCGCTTGCTGACCGGCGCCTCCATCAGCGCCGCCGCCGATGATGCGCTATCGGCAGCCGATGCCGTCTCGTGGCGCGCGCCGTATCAGACCGCCTCCGGACTGCGGCAAAAAATCAACCAGGGGCAGGTGAAGTTTGTCGATCTGCACCTGAGCGAAGTGGCGCAAATGGTCAACTATGGGTTCTTTGGCGAGATTGATGTCGCGGTGATCGAAGCTTCGGCTATCGCGCCGGACGGACGGGTCTGGCTCACCAGCGGTATCGGCAACGCGCCAACCTGGCTGCTGCGGGCGAAGAAAGTGATCATTGAGCTGAATCACTACCACAGCCCGCGGGTTGCCGAGCTGGCCGATATCGTGATCCCCGGCGCCCCGCCGCGGCGCAACAGCATCGCCATCTTTCATGCGATGGATCGCGTGGGCAGCCGGTACGTGCAAATCGATCCGAAAAAGATTGTCGCTGTGGTGGAGACCGAGCTGCCCGACGCCGGAAACGTTCTGGATAACAATAATCCGGTTTGTCAGAAAATTGCCGATAACGTGGTCACCTTTCTGCTGGAAGAGATGGCTCGCGGACGCATCCCACCAGAATTTCTGCCGCTGCAAAGCGGCGTGGGCAATATCAACAACGCGGTCATGGCGCGGCTGGGCGAAAATCCGGATATCCCCGCTTTTATGATGTACTCGGAAGTTTTACAGGAGTCGGTGGTTCATCTGCTGGAAACGGGGAAAATCACCGGCGTCAGCGCCTCCAGCCTGACGATATCCGCCGGTTCGTTGCGCAAGATTTACGACAATATGGATTTCTTCGCCAGCCGTATTGTCCTGCGCCCGCAGGAGATCTCCAATCATCCGGAAATTATCCGCCGTCTGGGGGTTATCGCCCTCAACGTGGGGCTGGAGTTTGATATCTACGGTCACGCCAACTCGACGCACGTAGCTGGGGTGAATCTGATGAACGGCATCGGCGGCAGCGGCGATTTTGAACGCAACGCCTGGCTCTCTATCTTTATGGCGCCGTCCATCGCCAAGGACGGGAAGATCTCCACCATCGTGCCGATGTGCAGCCATGTCGATCACAGCGAGCACAGCGTGAAGGCGATCGTTACCGAGCAGGGTATCGCCGATCTGCGCGGGCTATCGCCGCTGCAGCGCGCCCGCGCCATCATTGATAACTGCGCGCATCCGCTCTACCGGGACTATTTACATCGCTATCTGGAGAGCGCTCCCGGCGGACATATTCACCACGACCTCGCCCACGCCTTCGACCTGCATCGTAATCTGCTTGAGCACGGTTCAATGCTCGGCTAGCCCTCCGCGCCGTCGCGATCTTCAGTAATATGCTGAAGCATCGTGGCGGTATAGCGATGATTTTTCAGCGAATAGAGATACTCCTGCATATACATCGCGCTGCCGGGCGCGTCGAAGTACTTCAGCTTCGCCGGATTCACCAGACGCCAGGCGAAGTAAGGAATAACCGTCAAAAACTGCCCGCGCTCTACGGCGCTAATTTTGGCCATAAAGCTGTAGGGGCGATAGATAATCGTCGGGTTGATCCCGCTGGGGCGCATATACGCGTCCAGCATCGCCTCAAAATTGGCCCGGTTCTGGAAACGCATCTGCAGCCAGGGCAGCTCACGTAACAGATCCTGCGGCGGCTTATCTTCATAACGGCGGGAAACCAGAAACCCCAGACGCAGCGGCGCCAGTTCGCTAATGGTCAAATTTTCCAGCTCCTGCACGCGGGGCGAAACATGCTGCGGCGAGATAATAAAATCCAGCTGGCGATCGAACAGGTTATCAATCACGCCATTCTCGCTGAACTCCACGGCCTGGGTGGTTACGCCATCGTATTTATCGCCCAGGCTGATGAGCTGATCGAAAATAATCGTTGGATAGGTATTGTCGATGCCGATAACGATGTTGCGCGAGCGGTGCGCGGAATAGTGAATTTCGTTATCGATGGCCGATAAGCGCTGATAAATGGGAAACAGCTTCTGATAGAGCTCCTGCCCCGCTTTATTGAGGCTGATGCTGTTATCTTTACGGGTAAATAGCGTATAGCCGATCTGATCCTCCAGCGCAGCGATGCTTTTGCCGAAGGGAGACGCGGTCATATGAATTTTTTCCGCCGCTCTGGCAATATTATTGGTCTGCGCCAACAGAATGAAATTGCGCATCTTTTTCGAAATAAAGATATCCATGCTCACCTCATCGTAGAACAGGGATATATCCTTACCTTATTCAGGGAAAAGACTTTTGTCGCGCTCTCAATTTTACAGATAGTCACAGAAAAAACCCGGCGCGAAGGCCGGGCGACAGGATTACTGTGCGGCTTTGGGTTCTTCAGCGGGTTTCGCCGGTTCCGCAGATGCTGGCGCAGGCTGGGTCGGCTGCAGCTCAAACACCACGTCCACCTGGTCATCGAACTGAATGGTCGCCTGCTCGTAGGTTTCCTGAGCAGAAACCGGCGCCGCATCGGCTTTCATCATCCGCACCATCGGGCTCGGCTGGTAGTTGGAGACATGATAGCGAACGCTGTAGACGGGCCCCAGTTTGCCGTGGAACCCGGTAGCCAGCTCCTGAGCCTGGTGAATGGCATCATCAATCGCCGCTTTACGCGCTTTATCTTTATAAGCGTCCGGCTGCGCCACGCCCAGTGAGACCGAACGGATCTCATTCAGGCCGGCTTTAAGCGCCCCATCTAACAGACCGTTGAGCTTATCCAGCTGGCGCAGCGTCACTTCAACGCTACGCACCGCGCGGTAGCCCTTAAGAATGCTTTTACCGTTCTGATAGTCGTAATCAGGCTGGGTACGCAGGTTAGCTGAGTTAATGTCTTTCTTCGCAATGCCGCTCTTCTCCAGGAAGGAGAGATACTGGGCCACGCGCTCATCGGCCTGTTTTTTAGCGGATGCCGCGTCTTTCGCGGAGACGTTTACTTCAATCGCCAGCGTAGCGATATCAGGAACCGCAGCGACGCTGGCGGTACCTGAAGTGACAATATGTGGGCCGTTTGGCAACTCGTTTGCCTGAACTGCCATTGCGCTAAATCCGAGTGCCGCCGCCAGGGCCATGACTTTTAACTTCACTGTCGTTTCTCCATCTTACATTGGTCGTCTATACGCAGACGCATGCCTGCAAGCTTAGCGCGTACGCGGAGAAAGTCCATCGGACAAGGCTTAGTTAAGCAGCGCCTGCACATGAGCGAAGCCGTCCTTCGCCAGCTGGAAGGCAATGACCCACATCACCAGACCGACCAGCACGTTGATAATGCGCTGCGCCTTCGCCGTACGCAGGCGCGGGGCGAGCCAGGCGGCCAGCAGGGCCAGCCCAAAGAACCATAAGAATGAGGCGCTGATGGTACCTAAGGCAAACCAGCGCTTCGGCTCCATCGCCAACTGCCCGCCAAGGCTGCCGAGAACCACAAACGTATCCAGATACACGTGCGGATTCAGCCAGGTGACCGCCAGCATGGTGACGATAATTTTCCAGCGTCCCTGCTTCATCACTTCCGCGCTGGCCAGCGCCAGATTGCTGCTCAAGGCCGTTTTCAGCGCGCCAAAGCCGTACCACAATAAAAAAGCGACGCCGCCCCAGGTCACCAGCGCCAGCAGCCACGGTGACTGCATCAGCAGCGCGCTGCCGCCAAAAATCCCGGCGCAGATCAGCAGCAGATCGCTGATGGCGCACAGCAGAGCAATCATCAGGTGGTACTGACGGCGAATGCCCTGATTCATCACAAAGGCGTTTTGCGGACCGAGCGGCAAAATCATGGCCGCTCCCAGGGCAAGGCCCTGAAAGTAATACGATAACATCGCAAGTGATTTCCACTGAAAGAGTCAATGCCGGGGAATATAGCGCGCAGAAATCATTAGAGGAAATTGAAAATTTTAATCGTTAATAAGAACTACTAATATGGCGCAGAAAAAAGGCCGGACAAACCGGCCTGTATAAAAGAGGAGAATTACTCTGCTTTTTCCTGCGGACGAATGACGTGAACGTCCATCTGCGGATACGGGAAGCCGATGCCGTTGGCGTCAAAGTCGCGCTTAATACGCTCCAGAACGTCCCAGTATACGCTTTGCAGATCGCTGCTCTTACTCCATACGCGCACCACGTAGTTCACCGAAGAAGCGCCCAGTTCATTCAGACGCACGGTCATTTCACGATCTTTGAGGATACGTTCATCCGATTCGATGATATTGGTGAGCAGCTGCTTCACTTTATCGATATCAGCGTCGTAGGCCACGCCGATGATAAACTCGTTGCGGCGCACCGGCTCGCGGGAGAAGTTGATGATATTCCCGGCAATGATTTTACCGTTCGGCACCACCACGATTTTGCCATCCGCGCTGCGCAGGGTCGTGGAGAAAATCTGCACGTTCAGCACGGTTCCCGCGATACCGCCAAGGTCAACGTATTCACCGGCGCGGAACGGGCGGAAGACCACCAGCAGGACGCCAGCGGCAAGGTTAGACAGCGAGCCCTGCAGCGCCAGACCGACGGCTAAGCCCGCGGCGCCGAGCACCGCGATCACCGAGGCGGTTTGCACGCCCACGCGGCCGAGAGCGGCGATCAGGGTAAAAGCAATAACGGCGTAGCGTACCAGCGCAGAGAGAAAATCGGCAACGGTGGCATCAATATGCCGCGCCCGCATCAGGCGATTGACGGTGTTGGAAACAATCCGCGCCACGATCAAACCGACAATAATAATCGCGATAGCCGCGACAATGTTGACGGCATAGCTCAGCAGTAACGCCTGATTGCGCACCAGCCATGAACCGGCGTTATTTATGCTATCGACAACGTTCAAATCTTCCATTCAACTTTCCTTATGGATACCCGGACGGGGAAAAAATAACCAAACCTGATAATTACAAACAGGTTAAGGGTAAACAATAAGAGTGCGTTTTGCCAAATTGATCACATTTATTTAGCAACATTTCATGTTGTTCAGATAATAAAAAAGCCCGCATTTCTGCGGGCTTCCGGGTAAGCAACAAACCTTTCTTACAGGACGTCGATCGCGTTCAGCTCTTTAAATGCCTGCTCCAGACGGGTCACCATGGACGTCTGTGCAGCGCGCAGCCATACGCGCGGATCGTAGTATTTCTTGTTCGGCTGGTCTTCGCCTTTCGGGTTGCCCAGCTGGCCCTGCAGGTAAGCTTCGTTAGTTTTGTAGTACTGCAGGATACCGTCCCAGGTTGCCCATTGGGTATCGGTATCGATGTTCATTTTGATCACGCCGTAGCTTACGGAGTCTTTGATTTCCTGAGCGGAAGAACCGGAACCACCGTGGAATACGAAGTTCAGGCTGTTGTGCGGCAGGTTGTGTTTCTTAGAAACGTATTCCTGAGAGTCGCGCAGGATAGTCGGGGTCAGTACCACGTTGCCCGGCTTGTAAACGCCGTGTACGTTACCGAAGGAAGCGGCGATGGTGAAACGCGGGCTGATTTTGCTCAGCTCGGTGTACGCGTAATCAACGTCTTCCGGCTGGGTGTACAGAGCAGAAGCGTCCATGTGGCTGTTGTCCACGCCGTCTTCTTCGCCGCCGGTGCAGCCCAGTTCGATTTCCAGAGTCATGTCCATTTTGGCCATACGCGCCAGGTACTTAGAACAGATCTCGATGTTTTCGTGCAGGGACTCTTCAGACAGGTCGATCATGTGAGAAGAGAACAGCGGTTTGCCGGTTGCGGCGAAGTGTTTTTCACCCGCGTCGAGCAGACCGTCGATCCACGGCAGCAGTTTCTTAGCGCAGTGGTCAGTGTGCAGGATAACCGGAACACCGTAGTGCTCAGCCATCTGATGCACGTGATGCGCGCCAGAGATAGCGCCCAGGATGGCTGCGCCCTGAGGAACGTCAGTTTTCACGCCTTTGCCCGCGATGAACGCAGCGCCGCCGTTAGAGAACTGAACGATAACCGGAGAACGAACTTTTGCAGCTGCTTCCAGAACGGCGTTGATGGAATCAGTACCCACGCAGTTTACCGCTGGCAGAGCAAAGTTGTTTTCTTTAGCTACCTGGAACACTTTCTGAACGTCGTCGCCAGTGATGACGCCCGGTTTTACGAAATCAAAAATTTTAGACATGTTACGTAGTCCTGTATCTGTATCTTCGACCGTTGAAGAAGGTTCGCGAGCTTTTACGCGCGCTGAAAAACAGGCGGGTCTCCCCGCCTGAACTGAATTACTGCTTAGCGCGCTCTTCGAGCATGGCTACTGCCGGCAGAACTTTACCTTCCACGAATTCGAGGAATGCGCCGCCGCCGGTGGAGATGTAGGAGATTTTGTCAGCAATACCGAACAGGTCGATTGCTGCCAGGGTGTCGCCGCCGCCTGCGATGGAGAACGCTTCGCTGTCTGCGATGGCGTTAGCCACGATTTCAGTACCTTTGCGGAAGTTCGGGAATTCGAACACGCCGACCGGGCCGTTCCACAGGATGGTTTTCGCGTTTTTCAGGATTTCAGCCAGTTTCTCTGCGGAAGCATCGCCCAGGTCCAGAATCTGCTCTTCATCTTTGATGTCGTTAACAGATTTCAGGGTAGCGGTTGCGGTTTCAGAGAACTCGGTTGCCACGCGAACGTCAGTCGGAACCGGGATATCGCAGGTCGTCAGCAGGCGTTTCGCTTCGTCAACCAGATCGGCTTCGTACAGGGACTTACCGACGTTGTGGCCCTGAGCGGCAACGAAGGTGTTGGCAATGCCGCCGCCGACGATCAGCTGGTCAGCGATTTTAGACAGGGAGTCCAGAACGGTCAGTTTGGTAGAAACTTTAGAACCACCCACGATAGCAACCATCGGACGAGCCGGTTCTTTCAGCGCTTTACCCAGGGCGTCCAGCTCAGCGGCCAGCAGCGGGCCTGCGCAAGCGACGTCAGCGAATTTGCCGATACCGTGAGTAGAAGCCTGCGCGCGGTGAGCGGTACCGAACGCGTCCATGACGAATACATCGCACAGCGCAGCGTATTTTTTCGACAGCGCTTCGTCGTCTTTCTTCTCGCCTTTGTTAAAGCGAACGTTTTCCAGAACCACCAGCTCACCGGCAGCGACTTCAACGCCGTCCAGGTAATCTTTAACCAGACGTACCGGGTTAGACAGTTTGTCTTTCAGATAGTTAACAACCGGCAGCAGAGAGAATTCTTCGTTGTACTCGCCTTCGGTAGGACGACCCAGGTGGGAAGTGACCATCACTTTCGCACCCTGTTTCAGGGCCAGTTCGATGGTCGGCAGAGAAGCACGGATACGCGCGTCGCTGGTTACTTTCCCTTCTTTAACCGGTACGTTCAGATCCGCACGGATAAAAACGCGTTTACCAGCCAGATCCAGATCGGTCATCTTAATTACAGACATGGTGAATCCTCTCGTTGATTCTTGATAAAGTTTTGCAGGCGCCTGAGCGCCTTACCTGAAACCTTGTGCGGCCATCGCTAACGTGGTGTCGAGCATCCGGTTAGCAAAGCCCCATTCGTTATCGCACCAGACCAGCGTTTTGATCAAATGCGCGCCACTTACCCGCGTTTGTGTGCCATCGACAATGGCGCTATGGGGATCGTGGTTGAAATCTATCGAGACTAACGGCAATTCCGTATAGTCAACTATACCATGAAATGCACCCAGTGCTGCTTTTTGCAGCAACTGGTTGACTTCACTTGCTTTTACCGGTTTTTTCACCGTTACGCTAAGGTCGATCGCCGTCACATTAATCGTCGGTACACGAACCGCGATCGCTTCAAAGCGATCGTTAAACTGAGGGAAAAAACGCGTGATCCCCGCAGCAAGCTTAGTATCAACCGGGATGATTGATTGGCTGGCCGCTCGCGTCCTGCGTAAATCCGGATGCCAGGAATCAATGACCTGCTGATCGTTCATTGATGAGTGGATCGTGGTTACCGTTCCTGACTCAATACCATAGGCATCATCTAACAGCTGAATGACCGGAATAATGCAGTTGGTGGTGCAGGAGGCGTTGGAGACGATACGGTGCTCGGTTCTGAGCTCAGCATGGTTTACGCCAAAAACGATCGTCGCGTCGAGGTCGTTGCCGCCAGGGTGTGAAAAAAGCACTTTTCTGGCGCCGGCCTGAAGATGGGCTTCGCCATGCTCGCGGCTGCCGTAAACGCCGGTACAGTCAAGCACCACATCAACCGCCAGTTCCCGCCAGGGCAACGCCTCAAGGGAAGATTCATGCAGAAGACGAATGGCATCGTCGCCAACAAACAGCTGCTCTCTCTCCTGACGTATATCCCAGGCAAAGCGCCCATGGCTGGTGTCATATTTCAATAAATGCGCGATGCCGGCAGCATCCGCCAGTTCATTGATTGCCACCACGGTAATTTCCGCACGACGCCCGGATTCATACAAAGCACGAACCACGTTACGCCCGATGCGACCGAAGCCATTAATCGCAATGCGTATGGTCATAGGTCTCCTGCAAGGCTATCCATGATATGAGGTGGCTGACAGAGTAATGCAGCAACGCTCTAAGGGAAACCTTACCTGTCGCAAACTGCGACTGATTGATTAATTGTCGAACATTTAGACGACTGAAACGCTTCAGCTAGAATAAGCCAAACAAGGAATAAAAGGAATGATTGTCCAGCCGGAGAAACCATTTATCTGACTTACATCACACTTTTACCCTCTCTGCCGCGGAATTTATTCCCTATTCCACAATGACGAATAAGCGTAGCAAAATCTTTTCGTTGCCGGGCGGCAAACACTGATTTATATCAGAAACTATACCGTTTAGCGGCGATATGATGACCGTTACGTCCGAGTCTCGGAGTCCCTCGAAAAAATGACAATCCCCCACTTGCAGCCCTCTGCGGCTCGTTACTATGCGCTTCGCTTACTTCCGGGCGATGAGGTTTTTTCACGCCTGCGCGCCTTCATACAAGAGCAACAGATTCAGGCTGCCTGGATAGCCGGCTGTACCGGCAGCTTAAGCCATGCGGCATTACGTTTTGCCGGCCAGGATGAGACCACTTTTTTGACCGGAACCTATGAGGTTATCTCCCTGAACGGCACGCTGGAATGGCAAGGCGAACATCTCCATTTAGCGATATCCGATCCGCAAGGCGCCATGCTCGGCGGCCATATGATGCCCGGCTGTACCGTCCGCACCACCCTTGAGCTGGTGATAGGCGAACTGACCTCCCTGGCGTTTAGCCGTCAGCCGTGCGCGGTTTCCGGCTATGACGAACTGGTCATTTCATCCCGATAACTTTTCCCCTTAAAGAGGTTTATATGGCTCGTCGCCAATTTACCAGCCAGTCCCTGGTGCTGATTGCGATCGCCGTCGCCATCAATATGATCGGCGGACAGCTCATCAGTCTGTTAAAGCTTCCCATCTTTCTCGATTCGATCGGCACCTTAATCAGCGCGGTTTTACTCGGCCCGGTCATTGGCATGTTGACCGGGTTACTGACCAACCTCCTGTGGGGGCTGCTGACCGATCCGATTGCCGCCGCCTTTGCGCCGGTGGCGATGGTGATTGGTCTGGTCGCCGGATGGCTGGCGCGCGCGGGATGGTTCCGCACCTTACCGAAGGTGGTCATTAGCGGCGTTGTCATTACCCTCGCCGTGACCGCGGTCGCCGTACCGCTGCGTACGGCGCTGTTCGGCGGCGTGACGGGCAGCGGCGCGGATCTGTTTGTCGCCTGGATCCATTCGGCAGGTCAGAATCTGCTGGAATCGGTGGCGATTACCGTCTTAGGCGCTAATCTGGTGGATAAAATCCTTACCGCGATTATCGTCTGGATCCTGCTGCGCCAGCTGCCGCTGCGCACGCTGCGCCAGTTTCCTGCGATGTCTGCCGTACGCTAATGCACCCTTTTACGTCATTAACTCTCTGGGCGCTGGCGGCGGCGACTACGCTGCTGCTGCCCGCAGAGACGGCGCTGCCGGTGTATAGCGCGGCGGCGTTTCTCAGCTTGCTGCTGTTCAGGGCGACGCGGCGGCGGGCAAAATACGTCGCCTGGCTCCTCTTCTCGCTGGGCATTGGCCTGTGGCTGGTCCACGGCGGCTGGTTTACCCAGTGGCTGAGCGGCCACCCTCGCGACCCGCAGCGCTGGGCCAGCGCCATCACGCTGTGGCTGAGAATTCTGGCGATTGTTTCAACGTCACAGCTGTGGATGGAGTACGTACCGGTACAGCGCTTTATTCGCGCCCTGTTTGCTTCACGCCTGCCGCCGGGCGTCGCTTATCTGTTCGCTGGCCCGCTGCTGGTTGTCGAACAGCTAAAGCGCCAGCTGACGATTATCCACGAGGCCCAACGCGCCCGCGGCGTACCGCTGGACGAGAACGGCTATCAGCGGCTGCGCGCTATGCCTGCGCTCATTATCCCTCTGACCCACAACGCGCTTAACGATCTGGCGATACGCGGAGCGGCGCTGGATATGCGGGCATTTCGTTTACATCGTCGGCGCACCACGCTTTGGGCGCCGAAAGACAGCACCTTACAACGTCTGGCGCGTTACGGCATGCTGCTGGCGATGGTCGCTGAAGCTGGAGCCTGGCTATGGTTACGTTAGAACAATTCCGCTATCACCCGACCCAGGCGGCGCGATCTGCGGCATGCTTTGATTTTCATTATTCGCAGCCCGGCATTGTGGCGATTTTTGGCGATAGCGGCAGCGGGAAAAGCACTCTGGCGCAGATTATGGCGGGCTGGTATCCGGATTTTCTGCCCGGCGATATCGAAGGTAAAGGCACCCTGCTTGGTATCTCCATCGGCCAGCAATCGCTGGTCGAACGGGCGCAGGCCATCCAGCTGGTCCAGCAATCACCCTATCTCCAGCTTTCCGGCTGTACCTTCAGCGTCGAAGAAGAGGTCGCTTTTGGCCCTGAAAATCTCTGCCTCAGCGAAGAGGAGATTATGCGCCGTATTGACGAAGCGCTGACGCTGACGGCGTGCCAGGCGTTACGACATCGCCACCCCTCCACGCTATCCGGGGGAGAAACCCAGCGCGTGGCGATCGCCTGCGCGCTGGCTATGCGGCCAACGCTACTGATCCTTGACGAAGCCTTTAGCCGCCTGACGGCGCAGGCAAGCGCTATGCTTCTGGAGCGCCTGGGGCACTGGGCGCTGGCGCAGCGTTCGTTGATTATCCTTTTTGAACGCCCCCCTTCGCCTTTTCTTGCCTGGTGTCAGCAGGGATGGCGACTGCACGATGGAGCGCTTTCCCCGCTATGCTAACGTTGAATCAGGTGACCTGGCGCTGGCCCGGCGCGACGGCTGACTGTCTGCAAAATATCTCGCTGGCGCTCGGCCAGGGGGAATGGCTGGCGCTCACCGGCGATAATGGCGCGGGGAAATCCACCCTGCTGCGGGTGATGGCCGGACTGCTACCCGCCACGTCCGGTAGCGTCAATTTGCTGGATAAGCCGATTGCGCAATACAAAAACCGTCAACGCGCCAATATCATCGGCGTGCTGTTTCAGGAGGCCGAAAACCAGCTCTTCCACAGCAAAGTCGCGGAAGAGGTCGCCTTTGGGCTGCGGCTCCAGAAATTGCCTTCTGCGGAGGTTGCGCAACGCACCGCGGCGGCGCTGAAATTATGCCGGCTGGAGAGCGTAGCCGACGCGCATCCGCTGGATTTACATACCGCCCAACGCAGGATGGTCGCCGTCGCCTCTCTGGAAGCCATGGCGCCAGAAATACTGCTGCTTGACGAACCCAGCCGCGATTTTGACCAGCACTGGCTGGCAATATTTGAAGCGTGGCTGGCGGTTTGCCGCAAAAGAGGGACCAGCGTAGTGGCCATCAGCCACGATGAGGCGTTTACACGGCGGCACTTTTCCCGCCGGGTGCTTCTGGAAAAAGGTAGGGTGCTGAGGATGGTCTGAAAAAGAAACGGGCCGCCAGAGCGACCCGTTTTTTACGGCGGCAGCCAGAGTTTTTACCCGGAGGCGGTGCTGCACGCCTGTCCGGGCTACCCGACCGCGCTGGCCCGTAGCCCGGAGGCGGTAAAAGAACTACAGCAGCGCTTTCGCTTTCGCGACCACGTTGTCCACGGTGAAGCCAAACTCTTCAAACAGCTGCTCCGCCGGCGCAGACTCACCGAAGGTGGTCATGCCAACGATCGCGCCGTTCAGGCCCACGTATTTGAACCAGTAGTCGGCGATACCCGCTTCGATGGCCACGCGCGCAGAGACGGCTTTCGGCAGCACGGCTTCACGGTAAGCGGCATCCTGCCTGTCGAACGCGTCGGTGGACGGCATGGAAACCACGCGCGCCTTCACGCCTTCGGCAGTCAGTTTTTCGTAAGCGGCAACCGCCAGCTCCACTTCAGAACCGGTGGCGATGAAGATCAGCTCCGGCTGTCCCGCGCAGTCTTTCAGCACGTAGCCGCCGCGGGCGACGTTCGCCAGCTGCTCTTCGGTACGCTCCTGCTGCGCCAGGTTCTGACGGGAGAGGATCAGCGCGGTCGGGCCGTCCTGACGCTGCACGCCGTATTTCCACGCAATGGCGGATTCCACCTGGTCGCACGGACGCCATGTTGACATATTCGGGGTGACGCGCAGGGAAGCCACCTGCTCAACCGGCTGGTGCGTCGGGCCGTCTTCGCCCAGACCGATGGAGTCGTGGGTGTAGACCATCACCTGACGCTGCTTCATCAGCGCCGCCATACGTACCGCGTTACGCGCGTACTCGACGAACATCAGGAAGGTGGAGGTGTACGGCAGGAAACCGCCGTGCAGGGCGATACCGTTGGCAATCGCGGTCATACCGAATTCACGCACGCCGTAGTGGATATAGTTACCGGCAGCGTCTTCGTTGATGGCCTTAGAGCCGGACCACAGGGTCAGGTTACTTGGCGCCAGGTCAGCGGAGCCGCCGAGGAACTCAGGCAGCAGCGGGCCGAAGGCTTCAATGGCGTTCTGGGACGCTTTACGGCTGGCGATTTTCGCCGGGTTAGCCTGCAGCTTCGCGATGAATTCGTTCGCTTTCGCGTCGAAATCAGCCGGCATCTCGCCTTTCATACGGCGGGTAAACTCGGCGGCTTCCTGCGGGAAGGCTCTGGCGTAGGCAGCGAATTTCTCGTTCCACGCGGACTCTTTCGCCTGGCCGGCTTCTTTGGCATCCCACTGGGCATAGATTTCAGACGGGATTTCAAACGCCGGGTGTTTCCAGCCGAGCGCTTCGCGGGTCAGCGCGATTTCCGCGTCGCCCAGCGGCGCGCCATGGGAGTCGTGGGTACCGGCTTTGTTCGGCGAAC
The DNA here is from genome assembly GCF_009025755.1 of Klebsiella sp. RCJ4. NCBI lineage: Bacteria > Pseudomonadati > Pseudomonadota > Gammaproteobacteria > Enterobacterales > Enterobacteriaceae > Klebsiella > Klebsiella sp. RCJ4. Next base: position 712 of record NZ_WCIN01000043.1, on the reverse strand, counting down.
CGAAACCGATGATGGTTTTGCACATCAGCAGGGACGGTTTGTCGGTAACCGCACGCGCTTCCTCTACCGCGCGTTTAATCGAGTCAGCATCGTGACCGTCAACGCCGCGCACCACGTGCCAGCCGTAGGCTTCAAAACGCTTCGCGGTGTCATCGGTGAACCAGCCTTCGACGTGACCGTCGATGGAGATGCCGTTGTCGTCATAGAACGCCACCAGCTTGCCCAGTTTCAGGGTACCGGCCAGAGAACATACCTCGTGAGAGATACCTTCCATCATGCAGCCGTCGCCCATGAACGCGTAGGTGAAGTGGTCAACAATGTCGTGGCCCGGGCGGTTGAACTGCGCCGCCAGAGTTTTCTCCGCGATGGCCATACCAACCGCATTCGCAATACCCTGCCCCAGCGGACCGGTGGTGGTTTCCACGCCCGCGGTGTAGCTGACTTCCGGGTGACCCGGCGTTTTAGAGTGCAGCTGACGGAAGTTCTTCAGCTCTTCAATCGGCAGATCATAACCGGTGAGGTGCAGCAGGCTGTAAATCAGCATGGAACCGTGGCCGTTGGACAGGACAAAACGGTCGCGGTCGGCCCATGACGGGTTCTGCGGGTTATGATTCAGGAAATCACGCCACAGGACTTCGGCAATGTCAGCCATACCCATCGGGGCACCCGGGTGACCGGATTTGGCTTTCTGTACTGCGTCCATGCTCAGCGC